>NZ_CAKPXS010000040.1 GCF_934202235.1 uncultured Limosilactobacillus sp.
GCTGATGGGACCGTAGTGAAGACTCAAACGGTCAACGGGTATGTTGGCGACTCGACAACCTTAAACTTCACAGCTCCTGATGGTTACCAACTGGCTAACGGCCAAGTAACTAGTCAGTCCTTTACATTTAATAAAACGAACAATCCGGTGATTGTAAAAGTTGTTGAGATTCCAGTTAGTGCTAATGTCGAGGTCAAGTATGAAACGGCTGATGGGACCGTAGTGAAGACTCAAACGGTCAACGGTTACGTTGGCGACTCGACAACCTTGAACTTCACAGCTCCTGATGGTTACCAATTGGCTAACGGCCAAGCAACTAGTCAGACCTTCACCTTTAATAAGAGCAATGATCCGGTTGTTGTGCAAATTACCGCAATTCCGGTTAGCGCTAGTGTTGAGGTTAAGTATGAAACGGCTGACGGGCACGTTGTTAAGACTCAAACGGTCAACGGTTACGTTGGCGACTCAACAACTTTGAACTTCACAGCTCCAACTGGTTACGAGCTAGCAGCAGGTCAAGTAGCTAGTCAGGCTTTCACCTTTAATAAGAACAATGATCCAGTTGTTGTGCAAGTTACCGCAGTTCCGGTTAGTGCTAGCGTTGAGGTTAAGTACGAAACGGCTGATGGGGCAGTAGTGAAGAGTGAGACGGTCAACGGTTACGTTGGAGATTCGACAACGTTAAGTTTTACTGCACCAACTGGATATCAACTGTCCCAGGGTCAAGCAGACAGCCAGAGCTTTACCTTCAACCGGACGAACGAACCAGTGATTGTGAAGGTTGTTGCCGTTCCAGTCAGCGCTAGCGCCGAAGTTAAGTATGAAACGGCTGATGGGACCGTAGTGAAGACTCAAACGGTCAACGGGTATGTTGGCGACTCGACAACCTTAAACTTCACAGCTCCAGCTGGTTACCAATTGGCTAACGGCCAAGCAGCTAGTCAGGCTTTCACCTTTAATAAGAACAATGATCCAGTTGTTGTGAAAGTTACCGCAGTTCCGTTTAGTGCTAGTGTTGAGGTTAAGTATGAAACGGCTGATGGGACCTTAGTGAAGACTCAAACGGTCAACGGGTATGTTGGTGACTCGACAACCTTAAACTTCACAGCTCCAGCTGGTTACCAGCTAGCAGGAGGTCAAGCAGCTAACCAGGCTTTCACCTTCAATAAGACGAATGAACCAGTAGTGGTTCACGTTGCCGCAGTTCCGGTTAGCGCTAGTGTTGAGGTTAAGTATGAAACGGCTGATGGGACAGTTGTTAAGACAGACACGGTCAATGGTTATGTCGGCGACCAGGTTCACTTAAACTTTGTGGCCCCAGCCGGTTGCGAAATAGTCGATCAGTTGCCAGCTGATACTTACACCTTTACTGGGAATGACCAGCCAATTGTGATTACAGTGCGGTTGGTACAAGAGCAACCAGACCATGGAGATCATGGCCAGTCAGAAATTCCGACAACGCCAACTGATCACGGACAACAGGATCAACCAGAACAATCGACTCCAACAGAACCTACCCGTCAGGCAGGAACAAACGAGATTAAGGAAGTCGCTGCTAGTCAACCTACTACCAAGACCACAAACAATAAGCAGGCAGACAAACTGCCACAAACTGGGACCCGTCGCCAATTATCATTGATGGCCCTTGGTGGTTTGGCGATCATGGCAACATTAGGATTAGGCTTGTCCGGTAAGACCCGGCGCCATGAATAATACTGTCGTTTAAATGACGAAAGGAGATCATCAGCAGGTGATCTCCTTTTTGCGTTGGTGAATTGGTTTGCAAAGGGCGGGGTAAAACCATACAATGAGACAAGCACTTGCATAGTTAAGAACGGAGGAAAACATGAAGGTTCAAGTACCAGTTCATAAAAATAATGACTACCAGGGTACGGTAGCCGACTTAACTTACCAGGGGAATGGTGTGGTCAAAGTTGACGACTTCCCAATTTTTGTTCCTAACGCCCTGCCGGGTGAACATGTGACTGTCAAAGTCACCAAGGTTACTAGCCACTTTGCGTGGGGCCGGGTGATGGAGTGGCAATCGAAGAGTGCCGACCGGGTGACAACGGCGGACCAGAAGCTCCTGCAATCAGGAATTGCACCGCTAGCAAACCTGAAGTATGATGCCCAACTAAAGTTTAAACAGCGGCAGATCCAAGAGTTGCTATCCAAGGCGCACCTTGATGACATTAAGGTATTACCGACGATGGGGATGGCTGCCCCTTACCACTACCGGAACAAGGCACAGGTGCCAGTAAAGCTCGTTCGCGGAAAAGTTGAAACGGGCTTTTACCGGCGGGGGAGTCACAAGCTGGTACCGACCGAGGATTTTGTGATCCAAGACCCGCAACTGGACAAGGCAATTGTCGTTGTCCGCAATTTGCTGCGAAAGTTTCACATCGATCCGTATGATGAGCGGACTGGGCGCGGTGTAATTCGCACGATCATGGTGCGGCGGGGCTATTATTCCCACGAAATGATGGTTGTCCTGGTGACTAATAAACGGAAATTACCAATGAAAGACGAACTGGTCAAGGGAATTGTTGCGGGAGTACCTGAGCTGAAGAGTCTGGTACAAAACGTTAATGCCAAGCGGACGAACCGCCTGCTGGGAAACGAAGACCACGTCCTGTGGGGTGAGTCAGCCATTCACGATACATTACTGGGAATCGACTTCACGATCTCGCCACGGTCATTCTACCAGGTGAACCCGCAGCAAACGGAGCGGCTGTATGACACAGCGATTAAGGCGGCAGAGCTGGACGGAAGTCAGACGGTGATTGACGCCTACTGTGGGATCGGGACGATTAGTCTGGCAGTTGCTAAACACGCCAAGGAAGTCTACGGGGTTGAAGTGGTTGCTGAAGCGGTTAACGATGCCAAGCATAATGCCAAGGCCAATGGCATCCACAACGCCCACTTTGTGGTGGCCAAGGCTGAAGACCAGATGGCTAAGTGGCAAGCGCAGAGGATGCACCCGGATGTCTTGATCGTTGACCCGCCGCGTAAGGGTCTTGATGAACAGCTGATCGAGGCTACCGGTAAGATGGGGCCGAAGAAGGTTGTCTATGTTTCCTGCAACCCGGCGACGCTGGTTCGTGATATCCAGCGGTGGGGTGAGCAAGGCTACCACGTGGCTAAGCCGATCCAGCCGGTTGATATGTTCCCCCAGACGACGCATGTTGAGAGTGTTTCTGTTCTTGAGCGTGATGAGTAGTCACGCTCAAGGCCTTGAAACACTCCATACGATAGGGCCCGAAGAGCAAGGAACGTAGTGACGAAGCGATTCGTTGGCACCGTTGAGAGTACTGAACGCGACTAACAGGAGCGTGAAAGCTTAGAAACACTCCCTGCGATAGGTTTCCAAGAATGAGGAGCGAGAGCGACAAGTGATTGGCTAAAACCGAACCGCTGAATCCGTAACGGTGCTTGGCGACAAATGCCGATGTAACAGTATTCTTGATAGGTTAAAAGTGTACTAACTCTCGTTTTGACGATGGGAATTAGTACACTTTTTAATTTAAATTGTGACTATCAGTATAAAGTTTATTTTACTTATCATGATGATGTAGTTGTTTTATTACTTCTTTTAGTGCCTTGGAAATCGGTAGTCCTAAGATATTTGCATTATTGAAGATGGGACTGACCTCAGTATAAAGATAGAAAAAATAGTAGTAATTCTAAGTGTTTGATGCCTTTTAAACATTAGATGGATAGGTGGATAGTGTTAAAAAATTACATCTTTAATTATTTTTATGAAATAGCAATATTCAGTTTGAAGGTGTAAGTGATTGATTCTTATAAGTCCACAGTGTATACTAAAGATACACAAGGAGGGATTGACATGACCATTAAAGTCCGTAGAGTGGGCAATTCAGCGACATTAACCATTCCCAAGTCGTTCAACGTTGCTCCAGGTACCAAGTTTAAGGCCGAGCTCAAGCCCGATGGCTCAATTGTTTATCGCCCGGAACACCGGAATCCTTTTGAAGGACACTGGTTTAAAGAAGACTTGCATCAAAAAGACGTAATGAATGATCGTGAGGTCTTGGATAGTGAGTGGAGTTAGGACGGATTATCTTCCCCATAAGGGTGATATTGTCACCATTGATTTTAATCCCAGTTCGGGAAGTGAGATTCGTAAGCGGCGCCCCGCTTTAGTGATCAGCAATTCACGGTACTCGGCTTTAACGGGATTAGCGGTCGTTTGTCCCATTACTCATGCGCAAAATAATCGTTTAAGGAAAACAGGACTATTTGTCGAATTTAAGAACGATCTTGTTGATGGAGTAGTGAATTCGTTACAATTTCATACTTTTGACTATCAAACTCGCTCGATGCGATACCTGACAAAAATTGATAATATTGCACTGCGTCAGGTCTTACAAGTTGTGCACGATGTGATTGATGCTAAAGAGGAGTAGAAACTCCCCCTTATACAATCTCTCAAGCTTGCAGTGTAATTTGTTACGATCATCACTGATGGTAAAATATAAACTTAAATAAAAAAAGCAAGCTGCTTTAAGGTGGCACTGCGTTCCGTCAAGGATACAGTTTAAATAGAAAATTGATTTAGGGGACTTGGCCGCGGATTCTTCCGCGGTTAAACCGTTTTTTGTTTAAGACCAGAGAATTGTCGCTGTCAAGTTGGTGGCGGACCAATGATCAAGGACTGTTGATGCATTATTGCGCGACACTCGTATTTTACGTTAAAAATTTAAAGGTCATGTTTAAGGAGCCCCCAATAACTAGAAAAACCAGTCCAAGCAAACTAGTTACTTGAACTGGCCAAAATTAAGTCTTATTCCCGATTGACAAACAGCCGAAAAAGAACCAATGTAAATATATTGTGTACGTAAATTAGTGTTGCATCGGCAGATAGTGATTTTATATTGCTTAATGATATTATATTGATGTAAAAATACCGCTAAAGTTAATAATCGTATCAACTGGGAGCAAATATGAAATTAAAGTCATTGCACCTTACTAGTGACCTTTATGAAAATGTTAGTTACGATGAGCACGCGATTCCGCTTGTTACATGTATTGATAATTTTGACGACTATGTTAATCGGCAGTGGACTACTCACTGGCACGATGGTTTTGAAATGACAACCGTTATCCAGGGAAGCTGCCAGTATATCATTAATAACGGTCTCCATGCTGAAAAAATAACCCTGCAGCCAGGGGATGGCATTTTTGTTAATTCTGGGATTCTCCATAGTGTCCAGGCGTTGGTCCATAATACAAGAACTGCTGGGCTGGTTTTACCACCAACCTTTTTTAATTTTAAGGGGCTTGATATCCTGAGAAGAAGTTCAGTTTTACCGGTCATTAATTCGGGAGTAAGTGAAATTACTTGGCAGGTGGACAATCCGGCTGAACTGGCGATTACCAATAATATTAAAGAGTTGTGCCAACTGGCAACAGATGACCCAGACTATGAGTTGCATAGCCTGGAACTGGTCTGCCGAATCTGGCGGTTAATGGTCGTTCAATTTCGGCAAGATAACCATCATCAGCTCAGTTTTACGCCGAATAACCAGGTCGACCGTGTGCGGGTGGCTATCCAATATCTTCATGAAAATTATCAGCGAGCTCGAGTTACGGTTGACGAGATTGCGAATGCCATTAATATTAGCCGGGCGGAGTGTTTTCGGTCATTTAAAGCAGTTCTTTATCAAACACCAATTGAATATTTGAATGACTACCGAATGGCGATGGCGGAGAGCATGTTGACTTCCTCGACACAGACAGTTAAAGAAGTGGCCCTCCGGTGCGGCTTTAGTAACCCCAGTTATTTTTCTAGTGAGTTTAAGAAACGGGTGGGCATGACCCCCAAAAAGTATCGTCAAACGAAACAAAAAGGGTGATTGATCTCCTATGAGGATCAACCATCAGTTACTTTTACATATACTTATCGATGATTTCTTTCGGAATTGTTTTATGACCATCGTAAACGCGATCGTCACGGTCGGTAATCTGACGTAATATTCTGGCTGGGTTGCCAACAACAATGACGTTGGCCGGAACATTCTTGGTGACGACGCTACCGGCACCGACAATCGAATTATCACCGATTGTTACTCCTGGTAAAATAGTCACATTACCACCGAGCCAAACATTATCACCAATCTGAATTGGTTTATTGTATTGGAGTTTATGCCGCCGTAACTTGGGAGAGATCGGGTGCATCGCTGTGGCAAAGGTACAGTTAGGGCCAATCATCGTATCATTACCAATAAAAATGTTACCATCGTCAACAAAGTTACAATTGAAATTAATGACGACATTTTTACCAACATGAACATTGGTTAAACCGGAGTTAGCGTTAATTGGTGGGATGATGTATAGCCCCTCGCCATAAGTCCCCATCGACTGTTGCAAAATCTCGTCACGTTTTTTTAACCCTGCCGGGGTTTCTGGCGTTTGATTGAACTCAAATATTCGTTGAACCAGCTGGTGTTGGTAATTTAAAAATTCTTCATCCACGCTGTCGTAAATACGGCCCGAGTTTGCCAGCTTTTTAAATGAGGCGATTTTTTCTTGTGAGATCATTTCATTCTCCTTTTACCCAGTTATCCTAATTTCAGATTTATATCGGATATTATAATGATCGAATTGACTGGATAAAAGAGATGATGATCTCAAAAAATACAAGAATAGTATCAACATTAAAACGGTACTCATTCCCCAAATAACCGAGTGTCGCTGTTAGTTCATCTTCAGCCTTGTTCTCTGGCGAAGCACTGCGAATGGATGGCAGACTAGTACCAACTATCTTTTAGTCTAAAAGTGGGCGATTATAAGCTTTAGACTTGGCTTTTAACGGGTTGGGCATGCTATTTGTTGAGGAGCACGGCGTACTCTACTATAATTTAAGAGTAGTTAACAAATAAAATTGGGAGTATGCCAAAAATGAAAGTTGATAGCACTGATAAGCAGATCTTGCATATTTTATCAAATAACAGCCGGATTAAGCTTACTGACCTGGCACAAAGGATTCACTTGTCTGCTCCAGCAACGAAGGCTCGCTTGCTAAATTTAGAAGACCACGATGTCATTCAGCGCTACACCATTGATATTAACCATACTAACTTGGGGTACAAAGTTCACGTCTTCTTGCATTTTTCGCTTCACCAGCCCCGGATGTTGACCTTCAACAAAATAATCAATGAATGGCAGGAGAATATGATTCGCTGTTGTCGATCGTCAGGCGAAACTGATTTCATTTATGAGGCACGATTTAAATCCCAAGACCAGTTATACCGGTTTATTAATCAAGTTTCTAAGGTGGCAGCATACCGTGTTTATGCCATCCTAAAGTAAAAAAGAGAAGCCGTTCACGCAACGACTTCTCTTTTGATTTGTTATGGCAAGACAACAACCTTACCAGGGTGTTGGTGTCCTTCTAAGAACTTGTGAGCTTCAACAATATCTTTCAAGTGAAAGACTTTGACTGGACTCACATCGACATTATTATCTTCAATGAGCTTCAATAAGTCATCAAAGGGTTTCTCTTCAATGACAAAGTTAGCAAATGAGGTCATATAGCGGTCGTTGGGGATGGCAACAATTGGGTTAAATTGTTCTAAGACAGGAACGCGACCCATGTCGCCGGTCACGCTAACAATGCCAAACGGGTTAAGGTGCTTCATGGAATCTAATGCACTGGAACAACCCACCAGGTCAAAGATGGCGTCATATGAATCGGAAGTTTGCAGCTCATTGTCCTTGTCCTGAACAAAACCATCAAAGCCAAAATCGAGAATGGTTTGCTTAGCTTCGGCGCGACGTGACGTCCCAAACACTTTGATTTCAGGATTCATTACCCGGGCGAGCTTCAGTGCTGCCAGACCAACGCTGCTCGTTGCAGCCCGGACCAGAAGCGTTTTCGCATCCTTGATTTTCAGTTGCAGTAAGCTCCGGTATGCCGTGTAATAACTTTCCGAAATGGCAGCCAGGTCTTCCCAGGATAAGTTCGATTGAATTGGAACGATTTGCTTATTTGGGAGAAGGGTATAATCGGCGTATGACCCATCAAACATTATTCCCATGCCACCGCCCATTGAAACGGCTTTTTGACCGACAGGCAAACGTTCAGGATCAGTTGTCTTTTCAATGACACCAACACATTCAATGCCTAAGATTTTCGGGCATTCAATTTTACCAGTAGGGGACATCCCATTTCTGGCGTCGACTTCGGCGTAAGTAAGACCGCGACCCATGACCTTAATCAATGACCAGCCGGGTTTAGTATCAGGTGTTGGGACATCCACGTATTTTAACTGTTCGGCTTGACCAGGTTCATATAAAACAGCAGCTTTCATGAAAATTCCTCCTTGAGATCAAATCTTTCTTCACAACACCTTTAATTGTAGGGAGAATTGATTGATAAAGACATGGCTTAAAAAAGGTCTTTAACGCGATTTACTTTAAAAATTAAGGTATTGCCGAAGAAGATTACATTTTTACGTTGTTCTAAGGAACGTTAACCAATGAGGTGTCGTTAACGAGATAATTAGCAATTACTAACCGGGAATAGGTACAATAAGGCTAACCGCGATTGGGGGTGAAAGTATGCGAAAGTTAAATGACCAGCAAGCGCATTGGTGGCTAGCGGATATCGGTGATTATTTGAAAGTCATTGCCAACGGGATGGTGATGCTGCAACCAATTATTGCTCTCACCGTGAAGATGCCGCTTGCTGCTAACGATCAACGCATCTTAGCGTCACTTTACAACCTAGTCAAGTTCACCTCGCCGGCCTTTATCTTTGGGATCGTTTTTACCGTGATTCGGCAAAGTGATGGACGTAAAAACTTAAAAATGCCGGATTATGCCCGTGACCAGTGGGCGAATAATTTTTGGCCCACCTTAATATGGACCGTAATTTACCTGTTGGTCATGCCAAACCTCCAGCAACGCGAGCATTATCACAATATTGCGACCTTCTGCTGGCAGGTGGTTAGTGGGAATGCGGCGCCCCACTTATGGTACAGCGTGATGATGCTCCAATTCTTAATTATCATGCCGGTGATCAAGTGGACCACTAATTATGTTGGGCATAACCGTCAGCGGTTGATTGCCGTGTGGCTCATTGTGACGGGGATTTATGGCTGCTGGCTGTGGTTCTACGACCAGTACGTTTTCAATGGTCCCCAGGCCAACCACTGGTACTTACTAAACCGGCTGTTTATCAGTTTTCTGATCTTTGGCTTCTACGGCGGGTTAGCTTGGAACTTCCATAAGGAAATTCAACGCTGGCTTTACTATGGCTGGTGGGCGGTGGTCATGGTTTATGTTGGCACCTACCTCTGGACCCGCCAGCAGTTTTTCGCCTTTCACGATTTAACCAACCTCGTGGACGATACGTATTACCGGCCGTCGATGGCCATCTATGCTTTAGCGGTAATTGCCCTGATCTACATGATTTGTATTGTGCAAAAGGTCTACCAAATGAAACGGTCACTGAAAACCATTCACTTCCTGGCTTTCTATGCTTATCGCGCCTTCCTAGCTAATGTTTTCTGGGACCGGATCCTGTGGGGGTTATTCCTGTACAAGATTGCTAGCCGGTGGCTGCTGCCAGGGATCTTTGCCACCTGGGTTTGCACCTGGTTGTGTTCGTATCTTTCTGTCTACCTACTTCACCAACTGTGGCTGGTATTGATTAACAAAATTCGCTTAACTTGTTGAACGAAGACCAGCGAATGATAAAATAAAGTATCTTGATGAAGGAGGTGGTAAGATGGCACAAATTTCAATTCGGCGGTCAACCAGCAATGATTTGGATGCGATTATGCAAATTGTTGATCAGGCAAAGGCCCTCCTGAAGGCTGACGGTAGTCCACAGTGGCAGGATGGGCACCCTGACCGGGCAATGTTTGCTGCAGACATTACCAAGCAGGATAATTGGGTGTTGATGGTTGGTAACGAGATTGCCGGAACGGCAACGTTGCAAGGTGGGCTCGAGCCGTCATACGAGAAGATTGATGGTGCCTGGAACCAACCAGCTGCGCCATACATGACGATTCACCGGGTGGCTCTTTCGGCAGCTTTTCGTGGCCAACACCTGAGTAACTACTTTTTGTCCAATTTGTTAACTGTTGGTCAGCTGCAGGGCGTTAAAAACTTCCGCATTGACACCCACCCGGTAAACAAACGTCTCCAGGCCTTGGCAACCAAGTTCGGGTTTGTTAAGCGAGGGATCATCATGGTTGATGACCAGAACGATCCGCGGCGGCTTGCCTTTGAGTTAAACTTATCAGATTAATTCAGGATTCGCATTTAAAGTAGCGTTGGCTTTGGCTGACGCTTTTTTGTTTGCCTTCGCTTCAAAGTATTCTCTCTTATGATATAATTTAATCGAACATATGTTTGCATAATTAACTAAGATCTAGAGAAGTACATATAGAAAATGAGGTTTGGTAAACGATGGCGTTTGAATTGGTTTACGTTTCTAAGGTCGGGAACCGTTCCTATTGGACCAAGGCCCACCATTTTTCGAAGAAGGATGACGACCATTATCGGTGGGACTCTCGCGCCGCCCTAGTCAGTGCCTTCGACCAACTTAGGCAGGATTACCCAACGATCTTTGGCCAGAAAAAAGTTGACCGTTTCTATATTGGTCAGCCAGGTACCACTGAATTGGAACAACTGACAACGGTCACTGATTCAACGGCTAACCGGACGCCAGTACCTGCAGAAGTTGATGTATCACCATCCTGGGTCAGTGCCAAGATGGCGAAGAAGGTTAAGAAGGATAAGAAGTACTACGTTGTTGCTACCCGGCATGAAGATAGTTACCACTTTCTCGATACGACCCTCTACGAAAATGGGGGCTTTGTTTATCCCTTTAACGCTAATGTTCGGCGGTGGAAAGAGGAGGAGAAGGCCGTGGCGACGGCCAAAACGCTCACTACTAACCAGCGGTTGTGGGCCAAGTATCCGACATTTGAGCGCCAATATTTGACGGTCCTTGACGTCCGTGATGGCCAAGTTATCTGGTCCACTGACGAACAGCAACTTGATTCAATTGCTGTCCAGGTATCGCAGTTGAGTGAACGGTTGGAACGGTTAAATCAACGCTTAGTGAGTCACTTTAATGATGGGGAGCGGGGCACGTTGACGGTCACTAATCAGACCGCGGACCAACCGGCTTTTGACCTGGACACATATAATGCGGTGGAGTTCTTTCGTTGTTTAAAATATGTTCTCCAGTGCCTTGTCCACCGGGATCAGCTTAACCAGTTCTTAGGCTGGTATGATGGCAAAATCATTCAAGACCAGCTCCACATGGTAGAGCTGACCGACTTAGCGGCGATTGATGCTGATAAGTTTGTTCAATATTTACAAGAGACCCGTCGGATCCGTCGCGAGGCAAAGGATTTAGCTGTCTTGGTCAATACAGTAGCTGATAACATGGATGTGAAGAATATTCTGAATAAGTTAACTGGCAATATGTCATTAGCAAATCACTATCAGTTTCGGGATCATCACGCGGCGGAGGTGTTGCAAAACTTGATTTTAGCGGTCCCCAGGAAAGAAACCGCGACTACTATTAATGCCCAAACAACCAGAAAGGTATAATGGACTTAACGAGTGATCAGGATATTAGTGATCAATGGTTAAGTCAGGAGGGCTGTTCGATGGGTGGATTAACGATGGTGGGGTTAGTGATTGTCGGTATTATTACCGGGACGGTCACCAGTTTGATTGGTGCCAGTGGTGTTTGTGTTGTCGTTCCAGCACTCACGATGTGGTTGGGGATGAATTCTCACATGGCAATTGGCACGAGTTTAATGGTTGATGTCATTACTAGTATTGTGGTTGCCGGTGGTTACTTTCGCCACGGTAATGTTCGCTTGCAAGCCAGTTTATGGATTACTGGTGGCTCAATTCTTGGTGCACAGTTAGGTAGTCACTGGGCCGGGTTGATCCCTGACAGTTCGTTGAGTATTACCTTTGCGATTGTGCTGATTATCTCCGGACTAGTCACTTTACGAAAAAAGAATGGTCCCCAACAGTGGGAACATCATCGTGGTTTGCACATCACGAGCAAGATTGGTCAAGCATCTTTACTGTTGATGATCGGTTTGGGGATTGGCATCATTAGTGGCTTAGTTGGGGCTGGTGGTGGCGTGATGATCTTGTTAGCGATCATCTTTGTCCTCCACTACCCAATCCACCAGGCGGTTGGAACTTCGACAGTTATTATGGCAATTACTGCTATTTCTTCTCTGCTGGGTTATGCGCGACAGGAAAATGTTAACTGGAAGGCTGGCGCCCTCATCGCAGTTGGTGCGGTCATCGCAGGGCTGGTTGGTTCACGGTTTGCCAACTCCATTAATGAAAAACGGTTGAATGTTATCGTTGCGGGGGCTTTTGTCGCGCTGGGGTGCTTGATGATTGGCCTTCGACTCGCAAAATAAAACAACCTTTGATTTTTGATCGATAAATAACGGTTAATTATTAACTTATGATGATGATCAATCGTCATTGTGGACGTCTGTGAACGGTAAATGGCTTTTTATCAGGAAATTCAAACGATTAAGTAATGTTATTTTTGCGTCAGCTGATAAGGGACAAGCTATTTTAAAGGTATTTTTAATCAAATGATACGTTTTCATTACGCACTATTTGCATCTTTTAAGGATTCGGTTGATAATAGAGGAAGAAAGGAGTCCTTAAAATGAGAATAACAAAACTAGTGTGTGGTATTTTTCTGATTGTTCTCGCCGGTTGGCTGATCGCCGACGGTGTGGTTAATGGTATTCTCGGTATTTGGACTGGTACTAACCTGGTCAGTGGTGTCTTGGAAATCATCATGGCAGGCTTATTTAGTGCTTCTGGGATTATCTACATCATCTTTGAAAAAAGTAAGACCTTTAATGGCGATGTTACTGGACTAATTCTCTTGGTGATTAGCGGGACAATTGGCAGTGTTGGTGGTTTCTTTGACAGCCTGTTGTTCTTATACGCGGTGATTAGTTTTATTGTTGGCATTGGTTTCTTTGTTTGGCATTGCCGCGTACCAAATTACTCGCACTCTGTGTAAGTGTTCATAAGTGGATGCTTTGGCATGGCTGATTAATTATTTTGAATCAGCTATGCCTTTTTCTAGTTAAAAGAATTGAGGTAATGGTGATGAAAAGAGTAGTGGCACCACGAGTGTTAGTCGCAATTCTGTCGGCGGGGATGTTATCATTTCTCGGGATCCTTGATGAAACTGCAACAACGGTTACTTTTCCGACCCTGATTCGTGAGTTTGCGGTAACTACTGACCAGGTCCAGTGGGTGAATACATTAGTGTTGCTAGTGATTGCGACGATCGTCCCGCTCAGCTCGCAAATTCGCCTGCGTTTACCGACCAAACGGATTTTTTTACTGGGTATCGGATTCTTTATGCTGGGGTTAGTAATCGATATTGTGGCCTGGCGATTTGACTTACTACTCCTGGGCCGGGCGTTGCAGGGCATTGGCACCGGGATCGGCTTGCCATTGATGTACAACATTATCTTAACGAAGGTGCCCAAGGAACAGCTGGGGTTGATGATGGGAATTGGGACGATGATCACCGCCGCGGCAGTGGCCTTTGGACCAGTCTTCGGTGGGCTCATGACTGACTTGCTCAACTGGCGATGGATTTTCATCATTTCCGCAGTCTTGGCAGTGATTGCGGCGGGGGCTGGGGCATACTCGATGCCACAACTAGTTGTCCTCGAGAAACGGCGTTTTAAGCTGGCCCAGTGGTTAAGCATCGCTGGTGGGCTGGTTTTCTTGATGGTTGGTTTCACTAATATTGCCCGTCACCAGTTTTGGTCAGTTGCAGTTAGCGGCTTGCTGATAGTTGGCATCCTCGCTTTAGTATGCTGGTTCCTGCTTTCGTGGCATGACCCGCAAGCACTGATCAGTCCGCGCTTATTTACCAATACCCATTTCAGTATGCAGCTGCTGTGCTACTGCTTTGCCAAGGTGGCCACACTAGCACTGGGGTTCCTGTTACCCCTTTACGTTGAGGAAGTTAATCACGGCGCGGTTTCCCTGGCTGGGTGGGTGATATTTCCCGGGGCGGTGATGGATGCTTTGCTAGCGGCAGCGGCTGGCAAGATGCTTGACAAGTGGGGCGCCCGCTTACCAATTTTAGTGGGGACGATTGCCAGTTTAGTCAGCCTCACGCTCATGACCATTGCGGCCCGTCAATTATCTAACCTTATGATTGTTGCGCTCTACGTCGTGTATTACGGTGGTTATGGGATGTCCTTCAGTAGTTTAATGACTAGTGGCCTCACCTCACTCACTGCGGCCAGTCACGCCCAGGGTAACGCAATCTTTAACACCCTTCAGCAGTTTGCTGGTGCTGCCGGGACGGCGTTAGCGGGAACCTTCGTGGCAATGAGTCAAAACCAGTCGCAAACGTCAGCAGCGGGAGTAGCGACCGGGACGAAGTGGACGTTGTGGCTTTTAACTGGTTTGTTAGTTGCTAACCTGGTCTTGACTATTATCTTCGTTCCGCGTGGCCGGAAGGATTCGACGAACGCTACCAGTCACTGACAGAGTAGTGATTTCAGCGTCGCGAGTTAATGATTGTTCTTTTGCGCTATGATATACTCAGCATGTATCTGAAAAGGTTGGCTGTCAGAATGGTTGCTGATCCGCACGTATGAGGTTAGGAAGATAATTTTGAAAATCAAGATTAGTCGCCAGCATATTTCGCTGGCAATTGTTGCGTTTATTTTATATCTCGCCATCCGCTACTGGACGGTAGTGGATAAGTTTCTGGGACGGCTGTATTCGGCAGTCTTTCCCTTGCTGTTGGGTGCTGTCGTCGCCTACATTGTCAACCTGGTTCTTCGCCAGTACGAACGGTTATATCACCGCGTAGCCAAGGGGAAAGCGCTCCGTTTTCAACGGGCATTTGGTTTGGTTTGTTCCTATTTGACGATCATCATCATTCTGGCCTTCGTGGTGCGGATGGTCATTCCAGAACTCGTTAACTGTATCGAAATGCTGGTCGCTAACCACGGTAAAACTGTTAACCGCTTTGTTTCCTACTTCCAGCAAAACGGGAACTTTAAAGAGTTGTGGCAGGGGATTGACTTAAAGCACTTTGATTGGAACAAGGCGGGTAAATACTTAACTGTCGGTGTTGGTGGAACGGTCAAAACCGTGATGAGTACCGCTTCGTCAATTGTTTCTGGGGTGACGACGATGGTTATTGCCATCTTTTTCTCCATTTACTTGCTAATTTTTAAGGAAAAACTTGGGCGGCAGTGCCGGCAGCTCCTGCACACGTATGGTGGGCGGGCTGAGCGGCCAGTCCTGCACGTCTTAACGGTTTTCGACCACAGTTACAGCTCCTACATTGTTGGCCAGTGTAAAGACGCGGCAATCTTGGGTTCCGCTTGCTTTGTGGGGATGAAAATTTTACGGTTGCCATACGCATCGATGATTGGTGTCGTCACCTGCTTTACGGCGCTGATCCCTATTATTGGTGCCATCCTGGGGGCCAGTGTGGGAGTCATCCTGATTTTTGCTGTGTCACCAGTCAAAGCCTTAATCTTTTTGATCTTTATTTTGGTACTTCAGCAGGTTGATAACCGGGTTACTTACCCGTTGGTGGTAGGGTCGAGTATTGGCCTCCCCAGTGTCTGGGTTTTTGCTGCCGTGATTATCGGTGGAGGTTTTTCCGGGGTCATTGGAATGATGCTCACCGTGCCACTGTTTGCCGCCATCTACCGGTTGGTGAGTGAAGATGTTCACCGGCGGCAGTCTCAGCCGAAATCATCAACCGAACAATAACCACATAATAAAATTAACCGCCAGCGTTGAAGTGCCCTACAATTGTTAGACAAAATTGTCTAATGATTGTGGGGTATTTTTTATGACCAAATATAGCTCAGCA
>NZ_CAKPXS010000041.1 GCF_934202235.1 uncultured Limosilactobacillus sp.
CATATGGACAATAATATACGGTTTGCTCATTGCTTGTATCCTCCTTCATTTGTTATTTTCATGATAGAATATTTGAATCGCTATGCAAAATGCTTATTATAAATGGTAATAAATTCGTAAAAAGCATAATCACTGAATTGAATGCAGACATTCCCCGCTTTTTGGACGTATAAACCTTTAAGTTTAGATTCATTGGATCGCCCCTAATTTTAGTCTGGCCATTCCTTGATGATTCCTTGGAGTAGCGGTTGGATCTGGTCACGGTTGCTCTTGAGATAAGTACCGTATATTTCCATCCAGTTATGTGGATCAGCAATTTTAACAGCTTGACGATTATCGTTATCAAAGCGTTTCATGGAAGCCCTGCTTGCTTGGGTAAAATTAGAAAAGAAGAAGGGGAAACTAGAATAACGGCTGATTTGACTCATTGCGTTGAGATCTTCCTGGTAAAGAAAATTAGCATCCGGAATGGAATTTTCCACCACATGTCGTCATGGCCCAATATCCTGGACTACTAAGAAGTTAAGGCCAGCTAAGTCAGTGAAGGAAAGCTGTTTTCTTTGCGCCAATGGATGAAACTTATCAATCCCCACGATAATACGTTCTATTCCGAGATATAGCGATTCGACATCCTTGTTTTCAAGTTCATGATTAGTGAAGATGGGCTTTTCTTTACGCGTTCGTAATTCATTTAGGACATTATCGGGGGTAATTAATTTGCGGGTAAAACTGATCCTGCCAGGTAACTCATCGATAAGTTCTTCCGTAAACATTAAGGGATCAGTAAGCACTGAAGCAATGGTAACTTCGTGCTTAAGGTGGTCATAGTTGAGAACTGTTTCAGTAAGGTTGTCAGCTACTTTTGGCAGCATAACCGCTTCTTGCGCTGCTAAGGCGCCGGTATCGTTCAAAATAATATGATTACTGACTTACCGATTAAAAAGGGTTACCCCTAGTTTCCGTTCAAGTTTCTTCATCTTTCGGTTCACTGTCGGCTGGGTGATCATTAGGTGCTCAGCTGCAACACTTAATGTACCGTATTTCTGAAAGGCAACCAATTATTCTAATAGTTCTAAGTCAAGCATCAAGCCACTTCCTTTTCTACTATTCCCTAACTGTATAGCAGCGTACCAAAGTGGTAATTTTCTTTCCTCTATCTTCAACCTATACTAGGAATCGTTAAGAGATGACATAAAAGAGTTTGACAACGAGAGGAGAAATTAATTATGCAATAGGCAGATTGCAATAATAACTCGAACAAATTTTAGCAACGAAAGTTACGTCAAAAGACCTCAATCGGTACTCGCCAATTGAGACATTTAAGTGGTCGCAAATTGAGATACCAATTGATTTGGACTAGCTCATCACCACTAATTTCCTCTATCCGTTTACCCTTAGGAATAAATCAGCATATAACACGATTGCGATTCTTATTGTGCCTCGTTCGTGCGAAGAATATGCATGGGCGAAGTAAACAGTGACATCAGTTGTATCTTCAATCGTCTGGTATTCTGCGAATTTCTTGCCATGGTCAACAGTTAACGTTTTTAGCTTTCCTTGGAGTTGCTTAGCTAACTCAAGAATGGCCAGCTTCATTGATTGGCTATCTTGTCCGGTAAGACGTTTAACAACCGTGAAGCGACTTTGCCGTTCAACGAACGTAGCGACGACTTGTCCTTTGCGCTTACCAGAAAGTACTGTATCCGCCTCAAAATGGCCGAAAGTCCTCCGATTATTCACCTCTGATGGCCGTTCTTCAATCGGACGCCCATGACTAAAGGTGCCACGAGTTTCTTTAGCTCGTTTCCGCCGGACCCCTTGGTCCGGCAAGTCAGTTAATTGGATATCAAGCAGTCCTTGATCAATCCAGTTATAGATTGACTTGTGGGCAATTCCGACTACATGAGCAACCTGTTCCGCTGACCACTTTTGAACCTTAATCCGTTCTTCGATAAAAAATTTTAATTTGCTGGTTAGCGAGACTTTGCGTCCTCGTTGAGCGACTTTACGCTGATAATCCTCCTGTGCCAGTTGCGCCTGGTAGTCAGTCTTCAAGCGATGAATCTCATTGAAGATTGTGGTCGTACTAAATCCGAGATAGCTAGCAATGTAGCGTAGAGAACGATTCTCATGGTGTAGAGTTTCAATGACAACTCGATCGTGAAATGATAGGATAGTGGTGCCCATAAAGGTCCTTCTTTCGTGGTTTAGTTTGGCGACACCATTAAAGACCTTTATGGGTTTTTCTGTCCACTCAAATGTTCAACTTAAATTTTACAATCTGCCAAATGAAAAAGATGAATTGTAGTTCCGTCGAATTACAATTCATCTACAGGTTAGTATGTTTTGTTTGGCGATGACGGGTAACGGAAAACAATGCAATTGCTAATTATTTTTATTAAAATATAGGGGAATTAAGGAGGAACACCAGACCACTCCCAACAGCAACTGCACCAAAATACCGACTTCTGGGAATATACTGCAGCACGACTAAAAGCCGCGACCGAATTTCGCGGCGTTTCGTTTATTTCATCTATCAGTTTTATTGAGAAATACTTATTGCCGCGCTATTCACGGGTGACACTCATTCTCGGGTTGAGCGACAACGGCAAAGATTCCTTTGGCAGACGCCTTAACCAGTTAAGAGAGCGTAACGCTTTTGTCAATTACGGTTACCAGAATCCGACGAGTACTTTTACGAAGCGAATTTTAGATGGTAGTTTGCAATTCTTTTTTACCAAAAAGAACCTGATCCATACTAAATTATACCTGTTAACTGGCGCGAAAACTTACTTAGCTTATACTGGGTCGATGAACCTCACAGAGGCGGCCCTACACCATAATTTGGAACAGCTGATCTGCGACTATGGTTTTCAAACTGACCGTCTTTATGATTGCTATCAGCAACTATTTGCGGATAATTTAAAAAACGCAGCCGAATACCTGGATGCGAAGAAGATGGCTGGCTTTATGAAAGCCAAAAATACTGAGCAGTTACAGGTAAACGTTTTTCATGATTCGACAGAGATGATTAGTAATGTTAATGATCCGCAAAAAGATAAAATTGTTATTACCCCAGCGGAGGTAAAGGCATTTCGAGAAAAATATGCTAGTGACCAGGCACTGAAATCATTGTCAGCTAGCGATAAAGTTAGCGTCGCTCAAACAGTCAAGATTTTTGGTAACGGGAGTCATAAGCGGCGTAAACTAGCGGGAATTGGCCAAGAACTTTATAGTCTAACCCAACTGATTCAGCATGCTGACCACCCCAAGGTTAACCAGGAAAAGATTCAAAAAGAGGAGGACTTATTTCCCAAACCAGTGCTGTTCTACCGCGATGATCGGTTTTTTTCATCACCTCGAATTAAGTATCACCTGAATGCCCAGCCGATTCAGTCCAACTTAGCTGGTGAGGATTTAAAACGGCAGTTGCAGCTTTTCTGTGACATTGCCCATGAATACGATACATATAAAGAAGTTAGCGAGGGCTGGCAGGCGTGCGATTTCATGTGCTTCCTTTTTGAAACGCCATGGTTGTGGAAGGTCCGTAAAATGTACGAATTATCCAAGAGTAGTAAGTCGCGTGAAGACGTTCCGTTAGGCGTCGCTCTCATCGGCCAGGGACGAACGGGCAAATCGACGCTTGGTAAGCGTTTAGCAGCTCAGCTGACGGGCAGGTGGGGTCTTTGACAAAAGGAATTATCAGTTTGCCAACGCTAACATCAACATGACGATCACCAAGGTCCTCAAGGATTATATGTATAGTCAGGGTCCAGTCAGCCCAATGATGATTGACGATGTCAGTCCTGACCTGACCACCAGGCCATACTTTGAACGTTTCATCAAGGACATCACCAACAACCGCAGCCTGACTCACCCGTTGCCTTCTTTTATCTTCACGATGAACCGTCAAGAGGGCGATACGAAGTCGCAGTTTTCCATCAAACCAGAGATTACCAGGCGACTTTGGTACCTGAGCTTTGAATCCACCTTCGCCGGGTCAACAGCCGAACGTGAAGCCACGCTCAACGACTTGTTGAACCGAGCTGATGACCAGCTTTACTGCTTCTGTCAGGTGGAGTTAGCCAAGTTTTTTGCCAATTTTTCTGTGGAAGACGAGCAGCAGGTAGAAAAGGATTTTCTCTTCCCCATTAAAAGTGTGCTGAAAAACGCACTGGATCAGTTTGGAATGTTTGACCAAGTGGCACCGTACTTTCAGGATAACTATGACTATTCAATTTTTATGGGCAGAAATGACTGGACAATGTTGGTCAACCAGGCAACCATTGGCACCGACATTACATTTGTCAAACAAGATGGTCAATTGATGGCCCAAGTCAACAAGTAGCTCTTCAATAAGGTGTCAGACCGGACGAGCCGTAACAACGGTTCAATGATGATGAACCGATATTTCCACTACTTACCACGGAAATATCATATTAGTTATCAGTACACCAGCACCGGCTTTATTGTTAACGTGACGAACTTTGACAAGTGGTTGAATAGTGATACGCTTCTTCAGCGTTACTAGACCAGTCAGGATGCCCGTCAGGAACAGGAATTGGACAACCAGGCTAAGTTAACAGAGGCGATTACCAAACTGACGGCAGCAACCGCCGAACGCCACCTTCACCGAGGGATTTTCGGCTGGTTTAAACGCTAACGGATTGTTTTAATTAGTAGCTGTAGTACACTAATTAAGGATCAAAAGGGGGAAGCGATTATGGCATCCGGCTTTATTTTGGCAAACCAGCGGGGAATCGCTGTTTCGATGGACACAATGGAAGCAAGTGCTAATGGTGAAGAATATCGGGGGATCAACCGGCTATTCCCGTTAGGCGGTCAACACAAAGTCGTGGCCGTTTCGACGGGAATGGATAAGTTTATGAACATCCCCGTAGAATTGCTTATTCAGCAATTTGCTAATTCCTTAGGGACACAACCACTGGACCAGTTAGTTGACTATTCGACTTCCTTCGTTGAATTTCTTAATAGCAAACAGAGTGGGTTGGGAGAAGACTGGTATTTACGTGATAATGTTCGGTTGATACTGGGCAACTTGTTTAACTATTTTATGCAGTTACAGCGGGCTAATCGTGAGGAGCAGCCATTTGAAGTAGTCATTAACCAGGCGGTTGAGAAGGTTTGTCAGCGCTGGCAACTGGGCCAGCAGAACCGGCAGATTTCAGAATTGGATCGCCAGCACTTTATTGAACAGTACCAGGGGCCCATTGCGACTATTATTAATAACTGGGTGAAAGAGTCTGCTAGTTACGGCAAAAACACTAATGGTGGAATCTTTGCCAAGCAGTTGCTGATGCCCAGCCAGGAGTCTGCCCAGGGCCAAAGAAGTGTCTTTTCAAGCATTTATCCACGCCTATTTGAGGCTATTCGCAACGTTTTAACAACTGATATTCGGCAAAATTATGCTTCTATTTACCTTGTCGGATTCGGTGGACGTGAAGCCTTTGGCAGCTGCCAGTTTATTAACCTTTATGGTTTTTTAGGAGAATTATTGGCCAAAAACGGTCCGGTTGACCAAATTAATCAGGATCATAACCAGTTGATTAAAGCCGTTTCAACCTATACTCGTCAATCAGTCGGTGCCGAGTTGCTACAACAAGGGATGGCTGAGGTATCATTTCAACAAATTGAACGGATTATTGCTGACAATGGAATGCAGTTAGCTGACCAACAACGGGTACTAAACACTGTCCGCCAGGCAATGGACAACCACACTGCTGGCATTCGACAAACGATTGTTAATCTTAGTCCAGCTGAATTAGCACAAATGTCAAGAACAATGGTAGAGGCAAATAGTTTTGTCTCACGTTACTCATTCCGTAACGCCGGCGTGGGTGGCGATATTGAAACGGTGACGATTACTTTTCAAGATGGTCCAGTGTGGGTTTATCGACAGGGCGCATCCAAAAAGCGGGAGGAGTGAAGCGATGACTGCAGAAATCGGAATTGGTAACCAAGCAGGAATTGTGCTCGCAGCCGATAGTGCTGTTAGCGAGACTGATTATACTGGTCAGGTACAAGCAATCTATGATTCCGCCCAAAAATTATATACTCTGGATTGGCAACACTATGTTGGCCTGATGATGTATGGTAACGCTTCGTTTGAAGGAACTCCCTGGAGCGTGTTGTTTCAACACTACCGACAACAAGTTGGTAGCCAACGTTTGTCTCACCTTAGCGACTATCAAACATCTTTTCTCCATTACTTGGCTAGTGAGCCGTTAGTGAACTTACCAGTTACTGACCAACGCTCAACAGTGAACCGGGTGGTCTCATCATTAACCTATACGCTTTGTCAAGATTTCCAGTATCAAGACCGTAATAGTGATGAGGTCGCCTTATTTGTTAAACAGAGTTTAACGAATTCTGCCAAGAGCTACGCAAAGGCGGCTAATTACCAACTGGCTACTAGTGAGTATTCTGAGCAACAGTTTGTGACTGATTATCAGCAGTTGCTATTGGCAGTTGACCCCTCTCATCCCGCCCGGGAAGGGTTGGTTGTCAAAATGATGAAAGAGCAGGCTCAACAGGTTGGCTTGAAATTGAATGGTGATAACAACTATCACGATCTCTTTGATAAACAGGTGTGTGAGCTGTGGCTGCATGCTATTTATATGATAATTTTTGCCGGTCTCAGTACAGGACAGTGGAAAGGCAACGGCGAATCTGGGATTGTGATTGCTGGCTATGGGCAAGATGATGACTGGCCAGTAGTTGAACAACTTCATTTGTATGGTAATGTTGGCGTTCATCCTGTGTTTAAACGTGAACAAATTGACCAGATCGGCCAGCTCAACCAGGTAGGGTCGCCAATTAGGAATCTTTTTCTGCCATTTGCCCAAACTGACGTGGCGAATACACTCCGTTTTGGCATCAGTGATGATATTTATGGGTTGCTGACGGATACGGTCATGAATAAGACGGACCTGCCAGTAGACGTGAAGAAGCAAACTGATCAGCAACTGACAGAACACTTTTATAACACCTACGGGGCACCGTTCGAATCAGAAATTTCCATGTTAAACATTCCTGAACTAGCAGATATTGCCGAAACGATGATCAAGGTCACAAGTTTCGAACGGCAGTACAACGGGGACCACTTTGCAACTGTTGGTGGCCCCATTGATGTTTTAGCGATTACCCCTAATGATGGTCCAGTGTGGATTCAAAAGAAACGGTATTTTAATCCGAATAGCAGGGAAAACCTTGGTTGGCAGCTACGATTACAGCATGGAATGTAGGAGGCATGATGGATGGTAGAGAAGAACGTCATCACTAACCAGCAAGATTTCGAAGACGCTTTTGCTCAGGGGAGTGGAGAGATTAACTTGGCTCCTGGTTTTTATAAAGTACCCCATCCCGATTCGGCAAAGGCCATTTATACTTTTAGTGGCAGTATTAAAGGAATAGACAATGATAATAAAGACGCAGCTGTCTATCTCATTGGCGAGTTGGGGACGGAAGACTCCCTCAGCCTTAAAAACTTAACGATGGTTAATAACCAGCAAATTAATCTGAGTGTTTTAAAGGGGGCAACAGCTACTGTCGATCATGTTATCTTTATTAGGGATTTAGATTCAGCAACTCCGGCCTTAGAGCAAACTGCTATCGGTTGCGCCCCAGATTCTCAATTATTCTTGAACTCCTCAGAAATCTATTACCGGTATTTTGGTGGGGTTATTAAGTTGACTGATAATGTTTCGGCCGTTATTAAGAACAGTCGCCTAATGGTCTTAAACCTGCCTGAAGCTAGTTATGGTAATCTGGTACTAAACCAGGTCGCAGTTGGTGAATTTTGCGTGAATGGTAAATGGAACATTGTCAGTCATGATCTTCACTTATACACCCATGAAGATGGTAATTACCTTCGTTATCCTGAAGGAAATGACCAGCAAGGGGAGTTTTCTGATAAGCAGTGTCTTTTTTACTTGCAAAATTCACGGCTGTTGGCAGATCAGCTGCAATTCCCCTCAGACTTACCTGCCAAGCTTGTTCCAGTGGTAGCTCACCATTCACAATTGTTTGGTTCAGTGGTGAAAACAAAACTGACTTATCGTCCCTGGATCGAGGCGTTAGATAGTCAGGTCTCAGTGCAAAATTGTTCAGTGACAGGTCAAGAGGCGCAAGAGGACAATTACACAACGGAAAGGTCAGGTTCGTCATCATCCCAGTCAACGTCATCCCCACATGATGATCACGCGGCATTGAAAAAACTTAAGCAGCTGATTGGTTTATCCCGGGTCAAAGAACAAGTTAATACCTTCATTCAAATGGCCTTAATGAATAAGCGACGGAAAGAGCGGGGAATGAAAACCGTAGCGAGCTCCTTTCATTCGTTGTTTGAAGGCAATCCGGGAACCGGTAAGACGACGGTTGCTCGTCTCGTTGGCAAGATTATGTTTGAAGAAGGGATTTTACCGACTGCCAAGTATGTCGAAGTGGATCGGACTCAACTCGTAGCGGGTTACGTCGGGCAGACTGCCAAGCAGACCCACAAGGTCCTTGAAGAGGCTACCGGGGGGATGTTATTTATTGATGAAGCATACGACCTGGTACACGGTAGTGATGATACCTTTGGCCGTGAAGCACTCGATACAATTATGAAGTACATGGAAGACCATCGTGAAGAGTTAATGATCATTTTTGCCGGCTATACTGCAGATATGAAAAAACTTTTGCAACAGAATCCAGGAATGGCTTCACGAGTTCCCAATGTTTTCACATTTGAGGACTATAGCGCTGATGAAATTGTGGCTATTGGGCGTTTACAGTTACAACAACAGCAAATGCACTTCGATTCCCCGCGAACAGAGAAGCTCTACGACCAGTTGGTAAGTGAACAATATCAAAGCAGTAACGATCACAGTAACGGTCGTTGGATTAGGAACCGTAATGACCAGTTACTCCGTCAAATAGCGGTGGCTACCGGGCAAAATACGGACCACCCGCTAGATGAGGTCTGGGCGGATGATATCCAACGAGCCTTTGGCAGCCAGGGAAACAATGGTGTTAATGGTCAGCAAGAAAGTAGTTCGCTCTCCCAGGGAATGGCTTCGGAGAATTTGAAACGGGATACCTTATTTGGTAATAGTTCAACGTTACCATTGTTAAATGGTGATGAATTAAAATAATTAAAAATCAGTCTTGGTAATTGGTTTACCAACGCTGATTTTTTATTTTACCAACAATCTGTCATGTTGTTTGATTCACTATCAAGATAGGTATTATGTTAAATAATAGCATAATTAAGCTGGTTTAAGGAGAAATTTACCAAATGGTCTAATTTATATTTGCTGAATACTCGAAAACGATTATCAATAGCGATATTAACAATTGGTCTAGGTTGACGACCGTTGTCGATCGCCATGGTGGGGGTAAGCCATTACTTATTGATAAAATAATTAACTATACCAATACTAAGTTTTTACTTAAAAATAAATAAACACCCATTTAAATGCTTAGGTATATTTATACATACCCATTTGGTATCAACCCTGCTAATTGTAAGAAATCGCTTTGACTTATTAAACAACAACCCTTATACTACGGTTGCTGGCTTAATTAAATGATAAAACATTGGTTACTCAGCCAGCGTTAACACTTAATATCTATGAATATCAAGGAATAACAATACGGGAATAATGGTTATTCTAAACGAATTCATTTATGAATTATAGAGTAGACCGATTGGCAAGGACGTTTAAGGAGTCCACTGAGGTGAATTTTAAAAATGCGGAAACCGTTAATAGTTGCGAATTGGAAAATGAACAAGAACGTGGATGAAGCGTTAGCTTTTCTCAACGACGTTCTTAGCGAACTGCCCGCTGACGATAAAGAAGAAGTCGCCATTGCCCCACAAGCTTTTGCTATTTACCCAATGATGAAGGTGGTTCGTCAGACGCCGTTGCAAATTATTGGACAAAACGCTGCCAGTAAGTGTAATGGTGCGTATACCGGCGAAATTAGTGTTCGTGATCTGGCGGCACTAGGTGTCAATTACGTTATGTTGGGGCATGCCGAACGTCGGGAAATCTTTAAAGAGTCGAACCAAACCATCAACCAGAAAATTCTGACGGCCCTCCGGGAAGGAGTAAAGCCAATTGTTTGTACAAATGGCAAACGGAAACTAATTGGCCGGCACAATCATTGTTATAGTATTTTTAGCCAGTTGGATAACGTTTTGACAGGGGTACCCGTTGAGCAAGTAGCAAATATCGTCTTTTCTTTTGAACCAACGGAGGCTATTGGGGCTGGCAAGCACGCTGACTTGGACACAGCTAAACACGGCTGTCGTCTTCTCAGACGAGAAATCAGTCAGCGATATGGAAGACAGATTGCCGAGAATGTTCGCATTCTTTATGGCGGCAGCGTTAACCCGGATAATATTCGGTTGTTAATGGCGGCACCGGATATTGATGGTGTCTTGATTGGCCGCGCAAGCCTGGATGCTGACAATTTTATTCGGATGATGAACTATCAGCGAACCGTGCTAGCACGTGTAATGTAGCGAGCTTAATAAGCGTTATGTCGTTAAGTGAAAGTGATGGAGGAACAAATAATGGCTAAGTTAGTAAATGGTAATGATCTTTTTGCAGATGCTCGGGCAAATCACTACGCGATCGGGGCCTACAACATTAACAACCTGGAATGGACTCGCGCAATTCTGAAGGGGGCCCAGGAAACTCAAACACCAGTATTAGTTCAAGTTTCGATGGGTGCGTCGCGGTACATGGGTGGCTATCAGTTTGTTAAGGATATGGTTGAAGACCAGATTGACGCGTTGGGAGTTAATGTTCCGGTCATTCTCCACTTGGACCACGGTGACTACGAAGCAGCTTTGGAGTGTATTAAGTTGGGCTACCCGTCAGTTATGTTTGATGGTCATAAGTTGCCGACTGAAGAGAATTATCAGAAGACAAGAGAAATTGTCCAATTAGCTCATGCCCGAAATATTTCCGTTGAAGCAGAAATCGGCAAGATTGGTGAAAATCGTGATGCCACTAGTGGCGAACTTGCCTCTGTTGAGGATGCCATTCGCTTTGCTCAACTTGGTGTAGACAAATTAGCTTGCGGAATCGGGAACATTCACGGAATTTATCCTGCGGACTGGAAGGGACTAAATTTTAAGCGGTTAGAGCAGATTGCACATGCTATCAGCATCCCCCTGGTTCTGCATGGTGGATCGGGGATCCCTCGTAATCAGGTGGAAAAAGCAATTGCCCTGGGAATTAGCAAGGTCAACATCAATACTGAATTTCAGCTTGCTTTCCAGCAAGCTACCCGTCGCTATATCGAAGAAGGACGTGACTTGGATAAAGCCCATAAAGGTTATGACCCTCGCAAGCTGTTGCTGCCAGGGACAGAAGCGATTACTTCGTCGATGAAGGAAATGATCTCGTGGCTGAAGACGCCATCAATCGATGACATTGTGTCAGCAAAAGTTGCTATTAGCTAAGAGAAGCGGAAAGGATAAGAAATGGCTAGTACCATTTATTTGATTCGCCATGGGCAAACATATTTCAACTGTTTTGCGCGACTGCAGGGCTGGTCAGATACCCCGTTAACTTAACAGGGTGAGGAGGATGCGGCAAAGATTGGTCGGATACTATCAGAGTTAAAAGTTGACCATCTTTTTGCCAGTGATATGAAACGTGCCATCGATACCGCCAAAATTATGATGGCACAAAACCGTCATACACCAAATAAAGGACCCGTTGTCAACCAACTGTTTCGTGAGGTCTTCTACGGTTCTTTTGAGGGACATAGTAACGAGGAGGGTGCGATCTGGGCAAGCCACCTTGGACACAAACGCTTCCGGCGAATTGGCCAACTGGTAGCGGAGTTTGGTGTGGAAAAATCACACGACCTGCTGAAGCAAGCAGATCCCGCGCATTTAGCGGAGGGAAGCCAGGAATTAAATAAGCGAGTCGCTGCGATTCTTCAATTTTTAGAACAGTTAGGCGAGCAAAAAACAGTGGTGGTGGCAACCCACGGATCCATTATTCAGTACTTGGCAAGCCGCATCGACGGCCATCATACCTACCCCAACCTTGATAATGGAGCAATGATGAAACTGGTTATTGATGCGGGAATACCGCGGATTGCCGACTACAATACCAAACAGTTATAAAGAATGAAAAGGGGCTGTGACATCAACCCCTTTAGCTATACTAAAAGTTAACAGGCGGCACAACAAAGGCCCATTAGCCGAATGCTAGGGGCCTTTGTTTGTTGGGGCGGCAGATCGCCTCGGTCTGAGTCGTGACGACGATCCGCGTTAGGCGTTCAGCAACCCAATCGTGACGATGTCTGTTTCACGGTTTGTGACGCTCCCTTGTCACTATTAACAAAGTGGTATAATAAGTATATGTATATCTAGCTGGAGGGTTCAATAAGATGGCAGACCAGAAAAAACGGTCAAAGAAAGAACAACGTCGTCAAAAAGCAAAACAAGTTGGCGATACTATCAGGCGAATTAACGTCATTCATAATCAGCAAAGCACCCGGATGTCGATTACTGAATTGTTTGATAGCGAAAAATACAGTCAACTGGTGGGGGTCTGCGGCGACCTCTCTGCCGATTTTATTAACCGTTACCTAGCTGATTTTGTCAAAATCGAACTGGTGATGGGTTCTCAACAGCTCGCTGAAAATTACAGTGCCGCTGAATTATCGACCAAGGTGGCCCTGGTGGAAGCGATGCGGACAATTGGTGACAAGAAGCCGACGCGTCTTTTTCAGGAACTTAGTGGTCAATTGCAACTGGCTGCACTGGGAAATATCTTATCGATTGAAATGGCGCCAACGCAGGTTATTCATTCGCGTTTCTACTTGCTAAGTAACCAAGAGAGCCATCAGCAGCGGGTCATCATTACTTCAGCTAACTTAACTAAGCAGGCCTTTACGGATGCCCAAAACCGTTTTGAAGAAGTGCTGGTTTTTGATGACAGTCCATTGTTTGACAGCATGATGGTCCACTTTAAAACGGATATTCGGCCAGTGGTTGTGCCGTACTTTTCTGAAAGCCTCCTGCGGGCAGCTTCTCACCAGTTGAGTGAAAGCCACAAAAAAGGGGAAGGGAGTAACGTTGTCATCCTCGATAATGATTCGGCTGACGCAATTGCTGAAGATACGCTGACTAGCGTTTTGACAACTGATATCCCACAACAAATCGAGCGTCACATTGTTAGCGCCAATTACCCGCGTTTTATGCGGGACGCGACAATAAATCGGACTGCTGATAAGGAACAGATGCGTCGGCAAATTCAACAGGATGATGTTCTTCTAACCTTGCAGAAGGAGTCGGTTTCGCCACGGGCGGCCCACCCGAAGATTAAGGCCAAGCAGCAAATTATGAATAATGTGCACCAGGCAATGCAATCACCGTTAACGCCGGAAGAGCAGGCGGTTGAGAAAAAATATACGACTTATCTCTATGATCGCCCAATGGAACGGAACCTGGCCCGGCACACTACTGGCTTATTTACTCCTAGCCAGACGGGTAACTTCCCGTTGCCGTTTGGAAAGAAGGCTAGTCAATCCACCATTAAAGAGGGATTGCAAGCAATTGACAATATCATGAAAGGATACCAGCAATTCGTTGTTGACTATACTCCTGACTATGGCAAACGTTTCTTTGAGGCGATCTTGTATAGCTTTACCGCTCCTTTCTTATGGGAGATCCGTCAAAAAACGAGTTTGAATGCTGAAGACGGTAACGATGTGCCCAACTTCCTGATTTTAGGAGCAACTGCGGGTTCCGGGAAGTCCACCTTACTGCGGATGATCAACCAGTTGACTTGGAATACGGACAAGTCATTGATCGACTTTGGGACGATTTATTCGTCAAACGTTGCACAACGGAAGGCCAAAACGGTTCAAGCCCTAGAAAATTACATGAAACAGGGCAGTTGTTACCCAGTTTTAGTTGATGAAATTGAGCCCTACTTCTTCCAACAGCCACAGTATAGCCGTCACCTGGTCGTTGATACCATGAATGAAGTGGTTAATCACCCACGAGCGATCGCGCCACTCATTGGAACGACTAACTACAACTCTGGTTTTACGATGGTTCGGGAAACAGCCCGACGGACTTACTATCTGCAGATCGATAAGATTATTGACGATAGTAAGAAAGGGGAGGCTAATAAGTATATCTTTAATGTCAGAAAGACGCTTAATAATGCCTTGTTCCAGGACTTTGTGGTTCGGATGGCAAACTTGCTAGAAGATGACCAGACCGCTTGGCGGATTTTTAATGAAGCGACTGGACGGCTCGACTTCTTAGCAAACAGTCGGTTAATTTTTAAGGATTACTACCGCGAAGCAGGACTGGATTTGCCCGATTACTTTGCTGATGCAATTTGTGATGACTTTCGGGAGACGGCGCGGAGTAAGTGGGCTAAACTGTACATTACCCAGCCTGATGATTTTGTCTATCGCAAAGAAAAGCAGAGCTTACTGTTTGACATGGCCAAACTAAGTAGTTTCAATGGGTTTGGTGGCGAGAACAGTATGGAAGAGTACCGAAATGCCTTGCCAGTTGAAATCTGTGTGGATGGTGTTACCGGGAAAACAGGTAAATTTGCGGAAATTAAAGCACCCGCGTTTTTCCGCTGGATTGGTGAAGAAAACCCTTATGCTGTTAGCGCCGAACAATCGTCAAGTGACGACCATCAACAAGGCAATGACGGCAAGCCAAAAAAGCACCGTGGCTTCTTTGCCCGGCTGTTTGGATAGAAAAAGCAGAGCGATGTAGGTTGATCGCTCTGCTTTTGTTATTAATCTTTAATGATTGTGGTCGTCTTTGTCGATGCGAACTGGTTCGACTTGCCACTGACGTGTTAACCACTGCCAATTAATTTGACGTTGGCGAAGGAAATTGTCAGTTCGTTTAGCCCACCGGCGCTTCCAGACCAGTAGTTGTTCAACTGTTTGCTGGTACCAACGTTGGCGATGCAGCCAGTTTTCAAAACGTGAGGAGGCCTTCGTTAGTGACCAGGCTGCGCCAAAGAAAAATGGTACTTGCGGGATGATTGGTAACAATAAACCAATGATACCGCAAATAAACAACAACAGCGCTAAGATTAGCCAGAAGACTTTATGAAAGAGTACCATTTTCTTCACCACCTTTCGCTCAATTATCACTATTATATCAGCAAGTATCAGGGGAAGACAACTATTAGCCTAACCAGCTGGCTAATTATCTCGTTGTCGCGATATAATGAAAGCAAGAATAAAAGAGGCCAGAAGAATGAAAAAAGTGGGAAAGTACGCAATACGAGTGATCGCTGTCATTGTTGGTTTGTTGTTATGTGGGCAGTTAGCCATGATTAGTGGCAGCCCAGCGAAAAAGGTTGATCAGTTCGCGGCTGGTGTTCGAACATCCAATGTTCCCACGCTATTAATTCCGGGATGGGGCGGTGGCACCCCCAGTTATCACCGTCTGATTATGACCTACCAACGACAAAAAATTGCCCAAAAAGTCATGACTATCTGGGTGTTCCCCAACGGCAAATGCTTTGTGCGGGGTCACTTGGCCACTAATTGCCCTAACCAGCTCATTCAGCTATTATATGTGTGGAATTATACCCCAACCTATAATCCCCAGACAAAGCAGTTAACGGCTGTCTTAACCATGCTGCACAAACGATACCATGTTAATGAGCTGAACGTGATTGCCCATTCTTATGGCGGGAGCGAGTGGGCTAACGCCGTCCTCCGTTCCTCACGCCTTCAACAAGAGATCAAGTATCAGCGGGTTATTTTACTTGGCGTGCCGCTTGACGAAAGTTTTGGCACCAAAACGCGGTTTGGCTTGCATCTCTTACACAAGAGTACTGACCGTAAC
>NZ_CAKPXS010000042.1 GCF_934202235.1 uncultured Limosilactobacillus sp.
CTGTTGAATACCGGACGCATACCTTATCAGTCTAAATTATCTGAACTTTGTCTAACTTTTTTGTTGCACTTCAAATTTTCCCAATCGTTTTTATTTATTTATGAAATAACCCTAAGTACTGACCGTAACCAGCCTCTTTTAATTCCTCAACCGGGATAAAGCGGAGTGCTGCCGAGTTAATACAGTACCGGAGCCCGCCCCGTTCCACCGGGCCGTCAGTAAAAACATGTCCCAAGTGTGAATCGGCATGTTGACTGCGGACCTCCGTTCGCTCCATGCCAAAGGATTGGTCGCGCTTTTCCTTCACTACCCGCCGTGCAATCGGCTTAGTAAAAGCTGGCCAGCCACAACCAGAATCGTATTTGTCAAGTGAAGAAAAAAGTGGTTCACCACTTACTACATCAACATAAATTCCCGGTTGGTCAAAGTGATCATACTTGCCAGTAAACGGTTGCTCAGTTGCTGCTTCCTGCGTTACCGCATACTGGAGCGGTGATAATTTATTCTTTAGTTTCTCTTTAGCCATCATCGGCGCCCCCTCTTCGTCCTTAATAACTATATTTTACACTGAGCCACAGCTAGTTTTTAACGATTTGCCTAGTCAGAAGAAGTTAACGAAATAGTTCACCTAATTGTACCTAAAGGCTTTTATTTTCGTTTATTTATGTTAGAATGCTAACGTCAATAAATATTAGCAAGAAAATAGTTCGTTATTTACGAACAATATTTGAAAGGGACCATCATGAATAACGACATCAAAACTATTTTGTACAGCCAAGCTGACATCGACCAACGGTTGACACAGTTGGCAGCAACGATTACTGAGAAATACCGCGACCAGTTTCCGGTCGTTGTGTCCGTCATGACCGGTGCAATGGTTTTTGCCACTGACATGCTCAAGCGTTTGAACTTCAAACTGAACGTGGATTACGTTGATGTCTCCAGTTATGACAACGGTGACCAGTCGAGCGGCCAAGTCAAGCTGGTCCAAGACCTTTCCCACTCCATTGCGGGACGTCCAGTGATAATCATGGAAGATATTATTGATACTGGCTACACCCTCCAATACTTAACCAGGCTCTTAGCAGACCGCGGCGCCAAAAGCATTGAAGTATGTGCACTACTGGACAAGCCAGCGCGTCGGCAAGTGCAAGTTGAAGCTGATTATGTCGGCTTCACGGTTCCTGATGAATTTATTGTGGGCTATGGTCTCGACTACGATGGCCTTTACCGCAATTTGCCATTTGTCGGTATCCTCAAGCGTTCTGTTTACGAGAATTAACTTCCATTACCATAAGAGAGCTTCCCGAGTTAGTAACCACTAACTTGGGATTTTTTAGATCCGTTTAACAAAATTCAATCTTGTTCATGCTTTCACTTGACGTTTGATTAAAGTTCCCGTATCATAAAAGTCGTTCTTTGATAACAAATTCACAAAGTTGAAGGAGCGAACAGTTATGTCTCAAAAAGTTGCATTAGTTACTGGTGCTAGTCAAGGGATCGGTGAAGCAATCGCCAAACGCTTAGCAAAGGATGGCTTTGCGGTCGCCCTGGTTGCTCGCCACATGGATAAACTGCAAAAAGTTCAACAAGAAATCGAGCAAGCGGGCGGTACGGCCCTGCCAATTGTTGCTGACGTGGCCAAGCGTGACGAAGTCTTTGCTGCTGTCAACGAAGCAGCCGGTAAACTTGGTGACTTCAACGTGATGGTTAACAACGCCGGTGTTGCCCCAACCACCCCGATCGACACCGTTACCGAAGACGATATGGACTACGTTTACAAGATTAACGTTTACGGGACTGTCTGGGGAATTCAGGCTGCTCACGAAGCATTTAAGAAGCTGGGCCACCCTGGTAAGATTATCAACGCTACTTCCCAGGCCGGAGTTGTCGGCAACCCGAACCTGACCGTTTACTCCAGCTCCAAGTTTGCTATCCGGGGGATTACCCAAGTCACGGCTCGTGAACTGGCTGATGAGGGCACGACAGTTAACTGCTTCGCCCCAGGGATTGTGAAGACCCCAATGATGTATGACATCGCCCACAAGGTTGGTCAAAACGCCGGCAAGAGTGATGAATGGGGGATGCAGACTTTTGCTAAGGACATTGCCTTGAAACGCTTGTCTGAACCCGAAGACGTTGCCAACGCTGTCGCCTTCCAGGCTGGCTCTGACTCAGACTACATTACTGGTCAGACGCTCGAAGTCGACGGTGGGATGCAGTTCCACTAGAATATCACTTACGATCAATAATTAAATAATTAACTTCATTAGTTGCCGTCAACGACGACCGTGAAAAAATGGAGCACGATGAAATCAAAAGATTTCACCGTGCTCCATTCGTTTTACCGGCTTATGCGGTCACAACCTCACAAGCTGTCTTCATTACTCATCATTATTCATCTTTCCGATGTTGACTCCCTAACAAGCCAATCATTCCCAGCAGGACACTCAAGCCAAGACCAAACGCTGTCTGAGAATTATGGTTCCCGGTCTGTGGCAACTGGTGACGACGTGAGGCTGATGACTGCTGGTCACTATGACTAGCAGTAGTTGAGGCTTGTCCAACGACATTCTGATGACTACCAGCAGCTTGCGGTAAGGCCTGGTAGTAAACGTCCACCGTGACTGGCGAAGTAGTATTCATCACTCTTGCCAGCGGTACTGTCGTTTGACTAGCAGTGTAACCACCGATGGCTGGCACATCATATGCTGGCCAGTCAGCCGTCGACCACTGACTGTAATCAATGTCACCACTTCGTCAACCGTTGCCGTCCGACTCAAGTGGGCGTCCTGGTGGATCGTCTTAATTGAACCGTCTGGCAAGTGGAGGTTAATCGTCCGGGTGATCATCTTGTTCAAATCATCCTGGCTAACCCCCGTCGGGTAATGCTGTGACGGATTGTCTGGTAAAATGTCCGCTGGCGTCTTCGGTTGGTCTGGCGTAACCGTTGTTGTGGCGTGCTTGACATGGATAGTGATCAACTGGTTGTCATCATCCACGTGGTCAAACTGGTTTGGTACCTGGTCGCCACTAACAAGGACGTAACCATGGTTCTGGTAATTCTCGACAACCTGGTCCAGGTCCTGGTGAGCCTCAGTTGGTACCCCCTGGTCAGATACACCACTGACTAAGCGAACAGGTTGGTCGCCACTGATGACGTTACCAGTATTGTCGTCAACTACCTGGTAGTCAATCTCTTGCGGATCGGCAGTATAGCTGATGTCGATCGTTTGGTCCTTCGTCTGGCCATTCACCGTTACCACCGCAACACTTGCCTTGGTTGGCGTGTAACCAGTGATAGTTGGTGTCTGGTATGCCGGCCACTGGTCGGTACTCCAATCACTATCGGCAACGACTTTGCCAGTCACCTCGTCAACCGTTGCCGTCCGCGTCAAGTGAAACTTCTGCTCAGTATTATCGGTAATGCCGTTTGGCCGGTGCAGGCTGATCAGCCGCGTCACTGTCTTGTTCAAATCATCCTTAGCAACACCGTTAGGATACTTCTTATTCGGATTGTCCGGCAGCTTATCCTTCGGCGTCTTTAGATCAGTTGGCGTTACTGTCGTCGTCGCGTGCTTGAGGGCAACCGTGTAGGTATGGGTGTCAGTGTTGTCACCATCATACTTTGGTGCGGTCCCCTGCGGATCAAAGCCGTTAGTAACCAGGACGTAACCGTGCCGCTTCAGTTGGGCAATGGTTGAGGCCGTCTGGTAGTTAACCGCCTGGCCGGCCACCCCGGTCAGCACTCCTGATCCGGTGTTGGCAATTGGTCGATTATCGTTATCCTGGTCGATATAAACGACCTTGACCGTTGGGTCCTTGGCATAGGTGACCGTCCGGGTAATGGTAGCCGTCGTGGTTGGCGTTGCCAGGGTGACCGTCGAACCATTGGTCAATCCCTGGTCGGCCGTGGCGTTGTTATCCACTTTGATCGTCAGTGCCGGTACTTGATTATCTGACGGGTGGTAGCCCCTTTCTGATGGTGATTGCACTGCCTGCGTAGTCGCTGTCGACCAGCTAATTTCTGGCGTGTTGTGGTTACCAGCATTGACAATTTCATTACCTTGCTGGTCCTTAATTGGCTTATTGGTCAGCTCACCGGTAACCAGGTCGATGTAGGCAGTGCCGACCAACGTGACGGACTGGTGGGCGTTGGTTGGTATCTGACCAGTAAAGGCCGTCTCGTCATGATTGATGTACTTTACATCAAGCGTAGCCGTCTTCTTCAAGTCAGCCAACTGCAGCTTGCTCTGGTCAGGCATCTTGGGGTCATTGCCGGTGACCTTTTGGACAAGGTGATGCAAGGTGATCAGGACGTTTTGGTTCTTCTGGTCATCATGGTCGTACTTGCTTGGCAATGCCTGGGCATCAACAACGTAGCCCTTTTGCTGGTACTGGCTAATGATCTGCTGGTAACTGGTCTTGGCAGCGGCACTAACAGTCCCATCAGAAACTCCCGTCCCGTTTGGCAAGGCTACCTGCTTGGCCAGCGTTTGACCGGTCGTGGCGTCCTTGACGGTGTAGGTCAGTTTCTGCTGGTCGGGGGCATAAGTAACAACCACGTCAGCCGCGTTCTTCCCCTGGACCGCGTCAGTCGCCGCAACGCTCAACTTATCCGCCGTATACCCAGGGATCACTGGTGAAGCGACTACTTCGTACTGCTTGACGTTTTGACCGCCGGTGGTTTTGCCGCCCTGGTCGATGGTTGACGACACTGCTTGCCAGTCGTTGTTTGGCGTGACTGCCCCGGTGACCAGGTTCATCTTCCCCGTCCGGTTAAAGGTGACCGTTTCCGTGACTGGATCGGCGGCCTGGGTCCCATTAGTAAACTGGTAACGGATCTGCCGGGTCGACTGTGACTGGTAATTCTTGGCGTCAAACTGGTTCTTCGCTGGCCACTGGTATGGGCTATGGTCAGTTACTGGCTGGCCCGCCGTCACCTTGGTCGTGGCGTTGACCGGTACGACGTGTTCAACGTAGTAAACCTTGACGGTTTGGTCATCGTCAGTGGCACTCACCGTCTGTTTAGCGATCGTCGGCATAGCAGCCCCAGATTCGTCAGTAGCCGGTTCATAACCCGCTGTCCGCAAGTCAGGGTTAGTGACCTGGCCCCAGCTGTTGGCCGTCGTCTGCCAAGCATCGTCAGCATTCTTCGTGTCGACTTGGTAAACCTTCACCTGCTGGCCATTAGCACCGGTGTATTCGGTGTAGTGACCAGTCGTGTTGTAACCAATAACCTGGTTCGTTACTGCGTCCGTTACTGCCGTTTGACTAAAGTTCACGGTTTGCGGCGCATGATGGGCCACAGCAGTTGGCAGCTCCTGGCCCGTGGTCTTGTCATAGTAGGCAATCGTCCGCTTGACCGCCTTATCAGTAATCTTGACTGTCGTCCCGTGAAGCAGGTGGACAATCACGGTCTGGTTGTCCTGGTCATTCGTGTCAAAGTTCGTCGGTACCTGGTAGCCCTGCTTTAAAACATAACCTTGTTTCAGGTATGAGTCGACAACGTCCTTCAACTTCGACTTGGCATCATTCGGCACCGCACTAGTCGAATCACCACTGACTAAGTCGTCGGTCTTTAGCACCTTACCATTGTCAGTATCATCAACAATTTGGTAGTTGATGGTCTGCTTGGTTGGGGTGTAGACAACCGTGTATTCCAAGTCTGATGACCCGTTGTTGACAGTAATGATACTAATTTGTCCCTTGGTAGCATCATAATGAGCAGTCGGCGTCACTGAGACAGTATAACCCGGCTTATTGTCGATTGTTACTGGCGGGAAGTCATAACTATCCATCCCTGCATTCCAAACAATCTTGCCACTTTGCGGGTCCTTATATCCTGATCCGGTAAACTTGTGACTAGCGAAAGTATCATCCTTGACCTTCTGATGATTAGCATAGACGTAGTGAATAGTTTCCTTAACCGTGTGGTCAGCCGTAACTGGTTGGCCAATCACAGCTTTAAAGACCACCGCATCCTGGTCAAAGTCATACTTCGCCGTTTTACCAAAAGCTGCTGTCCCATTAGCATAACCACCCAAATATTGTTCATGTGAATTCTCCACCGTTGGGTGGGCATAGTCAATTACTAAGTGCGCTGGCAACTGCGAACGATCTAATGCCGTCAGTCCCTGATCAGATTGCAGGAAATCCGACCGCTTCATCTGGTCCTGGCCTTCCTGATATTGGTGGGCTTGGTAGGTTAACTCGACATCATGGTTATGCCCCTGTGCGTCAGTATACCGAATAATCGTCTTGACAGTAGACTGACCAACGACCTTAATCTTTGCGGACGCCGGACTCTGGGCGTTAATCACTACTGGCTTGAGTTGTACCGATCCGTCAGCATTATTAGCCCAAGTGTTGCTAGTGACCTGTGTCACCTTATTAACATCATCATAAATCTGCTTATCTTCGATCGGCATCACAACCCGGTAAGTTGAGTCACCAGCAAGACTATCAGCAGAAACCAGTATTGCCCGCACCTTCGACCAATCACTAATTTGGCTCGCTGACTTGAATTGAGTTAATTGCGTAGAAGTGACATTACTAAGATCAACAGACTGCGTGGAATAGCTAATCGTGACACCAGTTGCCGGTTGGTTAGTGTTAACATTCACCACCGTGGCTGGGCCGGACAAAACTGAAGCAAAGTGCCCTGATTCTTGACCATCATCTAAGTTAATGACCGACTTTACGTTAGTGAGCGCCCTATCTTGACCATTGATAATGGAATTATAAAGTTTCATTTGGGTCCCCGTGTGGTCTGACTGGGTCGTTTGTAACGCTGGTGCTGGTTGGCCAGTTGTTGAAGTCATTGTGGCAATAGTTGTCCCCTTGGCAACGACAAGGTCCCAATGACCTTCTTCGTACACCAATGTATTATTGGCAGCGACATGACCATTCTGAGCCAACTTCTTAAACAGGTTGGCAAACGTCCCGTTCTTTTCACTATACTGATCCACAGTGGGAAACCGACGTGCAAAATTAGAAACCTGATCAGACACGACCATCATCGCTGTTGGCTTTGACGATGTCAGCCAGTCCGGCGTGTTATCCAACCCTGAAACGGTGATATCAAAGCCATCATAAACGGTCTTGTAATTGGAAAGATCAACCACAACCACCTGCTGACCATCGATAACCTGGAATGAAATTGCCTTCGGCTTCAGTACTTGATGGGTGTCGCCTGTCGTCACCTGCACGTTTTGCGATAGCTGCTGCCCGTTAATCGAAACATTCGCTGGTAAAACCAGGTAAGCCAGCGGTTGTTTTAATTGCGGTTTATAGTTGGACTGATCTTCATAGCCATCAACAGAGTATGTTATGTGCCCAGCGTTTTGCTGTCCTGGCGTCTTCGAGTCTTGATGGGGAACGATTTGTAATTGTGCACCAATGCCTGCCGGCGTTTCGGCAATAACTAGAAACCGTGTTGATGTCGCATTAATTGACTGAGATAGCTGCGGAGCAGTTGCTTCAACGTGAATATCCATCTCATCACCCACTTGAACAGGTTGTCCATTAGCGTAGTGATCAGCGGTAACATAGACAAAATCATGGAGGCTATCAGGGATACCAAATACAGCACCACCATAAACCTGATCATAGTGGATATCGACTGCCTTGATAGAAACCTTGTCATCTCCGGAACCCAACTTAATGTTTGGTGAACCCCAATCCTTTAAGTCATAGCCACTGTATAGCTCGAACTCCTTATTATTGGCAACGGACTGCCAATCCTTCGCGGTTAACTCAACCGTCCGGCCATCAGAAAGGAACACCATGATCCGATCTGCCCCATCAAGGCTGTTGTTTTTATTTAGGCTTAGCCGATAAACATTGAGTCCATCTGGAAACTCAACGTGAACGTTCACATCTGATAGGGTATCATTTGATTTGTTACTAAACGGTGCAACAACGGCTTGTGAACTCTCATTGCCAATGTATTGCTGATGATTAATTGTTTGACCATACGGGGTTTTTGATTGATAGGGCCCAAAGTACAAATTAACACCATCCTGATAAATGACGGCTTGCTGCTTATCCACCCCAATCGTACCCTCTGTATTGTTATTATTCCAAATAGTAACATCAAAATCCGTTGGTTGATTGTGGTTTAATGTTACTTTATGGTTTAATGTTCTAATTTGGCTAATGATGTGGTCATCATTGTGATTCAATTTAACTGTCTTTTGTCCATTAGCAAACTGACTATCTGACACATTAACTTCCAAGTTAAACACAAAGTTAAATGAATCGCCATCGCTATCCTTATTCAAACTTGGTGTTTGGCCAGCGCTTAATTTAACCTGATTAATGGTCAACACACCATTATTCACAGTAGCTGTCGCGGTCCCTAAAACTTTACCAAAATCATCCATTAAGGTGACATGAGGTGAAGTCAACTTAAATTCACTCGGCAACGTGAATTGGACGTTCATCGACGGAAAAGACTTTGCAACGTCGAACTGCCCGAGTGCGTTCCCTAACCCATAACCAGCATATGTTAACGAAATCTGTCCTTGATAAGAATGGTGGTTTCGCAACGGATAATTCAGGTCGCCATGATAAAGGCTAAAGTTAGTATTTGAGATCCCCATTGAACTTTCTTCACTGGCAAACTCAAGGGATTGCGCATCCCCATTATTCTTTGCTAGTGAAATTTGACCGCTTGCCAATGCATATGGCGCCCATCCTTGACCGTCAAAAATATCAAAATGGGCATTCGGGCGGTAACGTAAGATAATATCCTGTGAAATCGTCCCCGTACTAGTAAAATGATCAGTAATGACAAACCAACCATGTTCAGCATCACTGTTGACCAATTGAGAAGTGGTCGTCCCCATCGATGATGGCAATGAGGAAATATCATTTTGGGTATCAATAAACCATTCTGGAACCCGAATAGTGTAAGTATCCCCAGCCTTAAAACTACTCGACTTAAAAGTCAGCTTCGCCTTCTGGTTACCACTATTAATGACATTATGGTCCACTGTTAATTCTGATCCATCGTCAAGCGTAACCGTTTGCTGGCTACCATTAACATTGGTGGTATAACCCGAATTAGGCTTTAGATGAATAGCAGATTGATCAGTTGCCGGGATAGCTGCCTTACTCTCCTGCAACTGATTTGCTGCTGAGACAGGTTGACCACTCTTCGCCGTCCTCAATGGAACTTGCTGCTGGTCAACTTGTTTTTGATTTGCAGTTTTATTTTCGACTTGACCCGCTGTTGGCTTCGTTGGTACTTGGTCAGCATGAACGGTCGTCATACTGCCATCCCAGTACAAGGTTGTGCCCCGTAAGACTGAAGCCACCCCAATGCTTAATTTTGTAAACCAAAATGCGGGACATGTTTCATGTCCCGTTGCATCTTATGCTGAAAATTGTTTTTTGAAACCATGAATAATTTACTCCCATCCAAAAGAACCAATATATTTTGAATTAGAAACAACAATGGCTAAATATAATATTATTAGTCGTTGTTAATTATAACACTTATTTATCATAAGCTCAGTTTTTATTAGAACTTGCGTCCGTTCTTAGCTGCCAATAGTTCAATAAAAGTTAATCACCACGCCGCAAATAAAGCGCTTCTCTGAAGGATTAGAACCATCCAATTTACCAACTACTTAAAACATCGGTTGACAAGATTAAACCTATCAACTGAATTATTTGTATCCGTGTAAAGCTACCAATCCAGTGTCAAAATTGCAACAATAAGTCAGTATCATTTCCCTGGTAAGCCGTTAATTATTTTATTAATACGAATGTGCCCGGTAGTCACCGTACTGTTGCTACTGGTAACCCCCACTAATCAATTAAATAGGAAATGAAAAAGGAGGGGACTGTTGTTACAGCCCCGCTCCCCACTGTCAATGATTTAAGATGACAAGATGATTAACATACTAGCTTGTATTCTTTCATTCCGTAATTAACCGCTGGGGCAAACGAATTCATAACGAGTTTATTTTCGTCTATTTTGAAATCCTCACTTGTGCCCTTTCATTTCTTGCCCTCCTCTTCGCTAACGCATACAGTATTGTCATTTTAGGAATGGTTATGCTGACCGTGGGTGAGGCAACGGTATTCCCAACTATCCCGGCAGTCGTTAACAACCTTTCGCCGGTTCAAGCTAAGAGAAAATACCAGGGATTGCCCACCGCCTTGATCTCTTTTGGCAAAGTAATTGGCCCGTTGCTTGGGGGGAATTATTATTGATGATTATTCATATCGCATTCTATTTAGTGGTTGTGCCGTTATCCTGCTGATTATCACTAGTACCGTGTCATTAGTGGGACAGCACCATCAACCCTTATTATCTAATTTTCAATCCAAGACAAAGTAACACCGCTTATATCATCTTTAACAAAGTCCGCTCCACACCATAAAAAAGTCTGTAATACTTAGTCGTGCTCCACAATTATTAGATAAGAAACCTAATGATTGTGGAGCACTTTTCATCTTTTCATATGGTTAAACACCAGAATTATACGGAAGGGAACCCATTTAGGTAACCACCACACATAGTACTAAGCAAACAACTAGTCATGTAACTGGTACCAATGATGAACAAGCCGTTTGACGCTAAATTGACATGCAACTTATTAAAAAATTTTACCCTTGTTTAATTTGTTCTGGATGCGGTATCTGTTTAATTATCTTTGCGGGTACTCCAGCAACGATTATATTAGGAGCAACGTCTTTAGTGACCACGGCACCAGCCCCGACAACTGCATTTTCACCAATCGTTACACCCGCCAGCACCGTTACCCCAGCGCCCAACCAAGCGTTATTTGCAATGGTAATTGGTGCACATAATAGTTTTTCGCGGTCGTATAAATCATGGTTATTAGCTAAGAACTGGCAATTCGCGGCAATTTTGACGTTGTCACCAATCGTGATTGGGGCGGATGACATCATGGTCGTATTGTAATTAAGGTGGGTGTTTTGGCCAATCTTGACCTGGCTACCATTAAGGACGTGCAATGGGGGGCATAAAACTGGCGTCGTCAGCGACGTTACCATTAAAAAGTTCCTTGATTAACGACTTAATTTCGGGTGACGTTGGATCAGTCGTATTAATCTTAAAGCAAAGTCGGGCACTCCGCTGAATTTCTGGTGCTAACTTCTCCCGTTCTGTCCGCATATTAATCGTCGTAAACTGCTTATCCATCTCGTTTTTACCTCCTCACCAAAAGCAGGATGCCAAGCCTGCTACTTTAACTATTAATCATTAACGTGTACATCATATTTACTGAGCATTTCTTCAACGCCAGGCGCATCAGGATCATGCATCCCCTTACCCTTATCCAGGGCCCGCAACTGGTCCATTTCAGCCGAGTTTAATTCAAAATCAAAGATGTCTTGGTTGCCCTTAATCCGGTCTTCATGAACTGACTTTGGAAAGACGATGACGCCCTCCTGGTGTTCAAAACGAAGGATAATTTGTCCCGCATTCTTGCCATACTTTTCGGCCATCTTGGTGAGGACCGGTTCCTTAAGGAGGTCAGCGTTGCCTTGACCAAGCGGTGCCCAGGCTTCGAGGGCCACCCCATCCTTAGCCATGATTTGCCGAATTCCCTTTTGCTGGAAATAAGGGTTAAACTCCACCTGGTTAACTGCCGGCACTACGTCAAAATTAGGAACAAACTTCTGCCAAATCTTCGGCGTCATGTTGGAAACCCCAATCGAGCGAATCTTACCCGCTTGTTGTGCTTCTTCCATTGCCCGCCAGGCATCGGCAACCTTGCCGTATGGCTGGTGGATTAAGTAAAGGTCAACGTAGTCCAGGCCGAGTTTTTGCAGGGAAAGGTCAATGGCCTGCTTAGCATCGGCATAGGCAAAGTCCTGCAACCATAGTTTAGAAGTCACCCAAATTTGGTCACGGGGAATCCCGCTATCCTTGATTGCCTGGCCAACTTCTTGTTCGTTGAAGTAAGCCACCGCCGTGTCGATGTGGCGATAACCGGCCGCTAATGCTTCCTTAACTGCCTGATAAGTTGACCCGTCTGCCGGAATTTGGAAAGTGCCAAAGCCAAATGATGGAATTTCATTACCATCATTGAGTTTAAATGTTGGAATTGTCATTATATGTTACCTCCTAATTACTTTTCGCTATCCTGAACCTGCTTCAAACTGGAACCGAAGATTTGTTCAATCGTCACCGGATCGCGGTGGTCAAAGAATTGACTCTCGCGTTTGTCTAAACTAGCCAGCTGCTGCATGTCAGCATCAGATAACTCGAAATCAAAGACATTAATGTTTTCGGCCATCCGCTGCTGGTGAACCGATTTTGGAATCACCGTGATGCCGCGTTGCAGCAGCCAGCGAAGGATGACTTGCCCCGTCGTCTTACGATACTTAGCAGCAATCGCCACAATCGTTTCGTTCTGAAAGACGTTGTGCTTGCCTTCCGCAAATGGTGCCCAGGCTTCAACCCGGACACCCTGGCTTTGGGCAAATTTCACTTCGGCATCCTGTTGGTACCAGGGGTTAACTTCGATTTGGTTAACCGCGGGCTTGACCGGCATCGTCAGCAGCAAATCTTGTAATTGGTCAGCATAGAAGTTAGAAACCCCGATTGCCCGGATCTTACCTGCTTTTTGGGCCTCTTCCAGTGCCCGCCAGGCACCCATGGTGTCACCATATGGTTGATGCAATAGGTATAAGTCCATGTAATCAAGGCCCAGTTTTTGGAGTGAGGCGTCGATCCCCCGCTTAGCCCGTTCGTAACTAAAGTCGGACACCCAGAGCTTAGAAGTAACGAAGATTTCGTCGCGGTTAACGGCGCTCTTTTTAATCGCCTTGCCGACTGCTGCTTCATTTTGGTAGGCCGTCGCGGTATCAATTAAGCGGTAACCCGTTTCGATTGCTTCCGTGACTGCTTGTTCAGCTTGTGATAAGTCGGGTACTTGGAAGACCCCAAACCCGAGTGTTGGCATTTTCACGCCATTGTTCAACTTAACCGTTGGTACGTTGGTCATCTTGTAAACTCCCTTTCGCATTTGTGATTGTCTATATCATAAGGGTATATTACCGAGTTGAAAATTACTTGATAAGCATGGAAGTATACGGTTGGTGTATACTAGAGTTTGCTCCTACTCATTTGTTTCATAACCGATTGCCCCACTGGCAAAAAGGCTGGCTAACGTTGGCTACGAAAAGATAATGATGCTAGTTAAAGTTGATACACTAATAACTTCTAAAGGATGACTTGAATAATGATTGAAAATTATCTTCTCCAAGAACTCGTTACATTTGCCCAAGCCGGCACCCTCGCCAAAACGGCCGCTAAACTACACGTGACTCAGCCAACCGTCACCCGGGGGATGCAGAAATTAGAAGATGAATTAGGCGTCAAATTGTTTGAACGTCAACCAAACAAGCTTGAGTTAACCAAGACCGGCAAACTTGCTGCTAAGAAAGCCGCGACTCTCTTACAAGCTAACCAGCAGTTTATGAATGAAATTCGTGACTTTAGTCAATCACAGCAGGTACTTAACATCGCTTGCGTTGCCCCTGGGCCACAAATTGTCATTCGTCAAGCAGCTAATCAGCTGCCAAAGAAGGTTAAACTTGACCAACAGTTATTACCGACTGACCAAGTTGCCACTTCACTACTGAATCACCAGTATTCAATGCTCATCACCAATCACGAAATCCAAACCAACCTAATTGAGTCCTATTATTTAGGTCAGGAACACCTCTTTGTTAACCTCGACCAATTCATGTATTTGGCCAACCAGCAAACGGTAACCTTTACCGAGTTACGGGGGTTGAGTTTCGTCGTCCTTAACGAAATTGGCCCCTGGAAGCAGGTTATTCAAAAGCATATTCCTAACGCAAAATTTCTTTACCAAGCCGAATATGATGCGCTCAATGAGCTAACGAAGTATACCAGCTTTCCCTTCTTTACGACCAACATTACTAGCCCTGAAGTCCCATACGATACGACAGACACCGTCACCATCCCTATCACGGATGATGCCGCCACCATGACCTTTTATGCGGCCTACTTAAAAAGCCAGCGGAAGGCAATCATTCCGGTGGCAAAAAAGCTAGTCGATATTTGGCCTAAATAATAAACTCTCTATAACAATGGTGGTCTAACGTTCACTTTTGCCGGACGTTCGATCACCATTGTTGTACTGCGCTGTTCACTTTTAATCTATGTTTTTTAACTATTTACATATTTGGACCAAAACCATTAGCGATCATGACTTCGCGACGTGGCCGATTACCATCAGAACCGGGCTTGTCGACGCCAATCGAGTCTCGAATGTCTTTCTCAGGATCGTTGACTAAGCTAACTACGTATGCAGCAACACTCTTCCGCGAAATTTCAGTTCCCTTAAATGCCTCATTATTGTTAAAGCTGGTGTTTTCATAGTCAACTTCATTATTATCCGTCAACCATGCTGGACGAATAATCGTGTAGTCCAAATCGCTATTACTAATCACATCGGCTGCTTCACGATAAGTCTGCAGGTAACCTGGTAATGCCCGGGTATTCAATTTGCCGAATTCCCCCGGAACTTCATCGTATATTCCCAGTGAGGAAGTCCAAATCAAACGTTTAACACCCAACTTATCCATGGCAGCAACTAACTTCTTCGCTTGGTCAACAACATTCCCTGCCAGACTAGCATAGACTATGTCCTGCCCTTTGATTGCCGATTCCAGGTCGGCACGACTAGTAGCATCGCCGAGTCGTTGATACAATTGTTAATTTCATTAATTAACCCGTTTCGTTCTCCCCCCCAATCGCTACATGATAACATTTGACTAATTTTTGATTGCTTAGTCATACAACGGCCCCTTTTATGAAACTAAGATAATAATTAGTAAGTATAAGGGAGGAATCTTAATGACTATTAGTCTCGGACTACTAATATTAATTGGTGGTATCGTCGGTGGAATTATTTCCTCAATTGCCGGTGGCGCCTCAATCGTTTCCTATCCGGTATTGTTGCTCTCTGGGGTTCAGCCAATTTTTGCTAATATTACTAATCACGGCGCGCTAATTTTTGATTACGCAGGGGCAATTGCGTCCTCCAAGCGCGAACTAGCAAGCCACTGGGGCCAAGCAGGTTTTTACGCCGCTTGTTCAACCATTGGTGCAATATTAGGAACGTACCTTCTGCTCGCCTTTCCTGCTAGGGTCTTCGAACGGGTTGTCCCAATTCTACTATTGCTTTCTGGCTTGCTATTTATCTTCGGTCAGAAAAAGCCACAGCGCCAACGAGCCATGAAGAAAAAACTGCCAAAGGCTTTAGTAGCAATTATTATGCTTTTAATGGGCTGTTATACTGGTTACTTTGGCGGTGCTAATGGTGTTGTCGTTTTAGCAGCTTTTCAATACATGACCAGCAACGACTTCTTAGTTGATAATGCTATTAAGAACGTTATTTGCGGTTGTGGTAATCTAGTTGCCTTTATCATCTTTGTCTTTCGCTCAAAAGTATATTGGACTCAAGGGATTATCCTAGCAGTCGGAATGCTGATTGGCGGCTACCTGGGGCCCATGCTGCTACGCCA
>NZ_CAKPXS010000043.1 GCF_934202235.1 uncultured Limosilactobacillus sp.
CTCATAGTGAACACTATTTGGCGACGCAATGTAGACAACATCGAAATCTCCCTCATCGAAGAACTTTTCTAGCGAGTCATACAAGCCTGTTGCCCCGTATGGCTTACCAAATTCTTGAGCCCGCTCCATGTGACGTGAGTAGACTGTCGTCAGCTGGTATTCGCCACACTGTTTAGCCGCCGCCAACAGCTGGTCAGTAATAATATGAGTACCAATAATTCCCAACTTCAACATTCTCAACACTCCTTTAATTTAATTCCCCCTTATTTTAGCAATTATTTCAATGTTTTAACAGAATTGAAACTTTCTCCTAATATTAGCTGTGTATAATGAATGTACATAAGCTGATAAGGTGAAATAAACGATCATGAGTACGATAAATAAATTAATAAGGAGAATGAAATCAATGCGGAAACAGGGAACGTTACTTTTTGGTGCGGGACTAATTGCGGGGATTAGCAGTACCCTGGGTTTTAACCGTGCTAAAAAACAGCCTGCCCGTTCACTCCCCCTCTTCTATGCCGGGTCGTGGCAATATTACGACCAGCAACGTCATCGTACTCACCGGTTGACGATTACGCCGGACCTCAAGTTGAGTATCGATAGTCAGCTCTTTCCAGCGACCGTCCAGCACGTTGATAGTCAGGAATTGGTTTACCTCGACCGCTTTGGCTACCATATTACAATTAAGGCTGATGGTGACCGGCCGGTAACATTTATCGACGAAGCAGATGACCAGACATATTCCATTAAGCCATTTTAGAACTTTGCGGCTCCCGCTCATGTGGGAGCCTTTTCTTATCCCTGCTTCGATCAAAAATCCATGCTACAATTAGTTCATTACTTTTTGATAAGGAACGTGTTTGCAAATGATTAGATCACTAACGGTTTACTGCGGAGCCAACATGGGTAATGACCCGCATCTCGTCGCTGCAGCTAAAGAATTTGGTCGGCAGTTAGCCCAACACCATCTGAGCCTCGTTTACGGCGGTGGTCGTTTTGGCATTATGGGCACCATTGCCCGGGCCGTTATTGATAACGGTGGCGATGCTCATGGTGTGATTACCACCGAGTTGCGTGACCGTGGAACAGCACTGGATAATCTCACCACCATCGAAGTTGTCCCCAACATGGATGTTCGCAAACAACAAATGATGAAACTTGGCGATGGGATGGTCGCCCTTCCCGGCGGCGTTGGCACCCTCGAAGAAATCAGCGAAGCCGCCTCCTGGACCACCATTGGGGACAACCATAAGCCCACCGCTTTTTATAATATTGACGGTTACTATGCCCCGCTCAAAACAATGTTTCTGAAGATGAACGACAAAGGCTTTTTAGAAAAAAACTACCTCGATAGCTTGTGTTTCACCGATAACTTTGATGAACTCTTAACCTTCATGAACAATTACCAGGCGCCAGATTACCGTCACTACCATGGCTAAAAGTATGGTGGCAGAAGTTGGTTAAACTTCTGCCACCATTTTTGTTTATTGCTGGCTGGCTACCTGGTCACTAATTGCCGTGGCGGCCACCGCCAGCTGCTCTTCTTCAACTGGCAACAATTGGAGCAGGTTAAAGATTCCGCTCCCCTGGCGGCCAACTGCTACCGGGTACGAAAGATAGGTCTTAAACTGGGGATGATAAACCGCCACTGGCAACGCTTGGCCACTGTCAGTCATCACCGCTTCGATTGTTCGCAGGGCAGCAAAGCAGATTCCCGACGCATCATAGCCCAAACCGCTCACTGTGATCCAGCTACTCTCCCGTGACTTAATTGCCAATTGATGCTGGTCCAACTGGTGCCCGTTCACTGCTGCCGGCATTGACTGTCCGTTAACGTTCCAGGTTGACCAGGGAAAGACTAGTCGCCCATCATGTTGACCGATAATAAAACCGTCAACAGCACTGGGGTGCAGGTGGGCCTGTCGAGCCACTGCAAGTCTGGCCCGCTGAGTATCCAGGATGGTGCCAGTACCGATCACTTGCCGCGGCGAAAACTCCAATGCCTGCTGCCACAGTGCGGTCGTCGCTTCATTGGGATTGCTCAGGTTCAACAACACCCCGTTAAACCCGCTTTGTCGGAGACGTTTGGCTGACGTTTTAATCATTTCCGCATTAGCAGACAGTTCGGCAAACCGCCCTGCGGTAAGCTTCCTAGCATCACCAGCGCTAATAATAACAATATCAGCTTGTTTCAATGCTGCGTAATCCTGCTGAATGATCTGTGGTTGGCTTGCTGGTAAGGCATCAGTAAGGTCGGCTGCCACAGCGTTAGTTCGTTGGTCATCCTGGTCGATGAGTACTAACTGATCAACTGCTTCCCGTGCAACTAACAAGTTAGCCAGTAAAATACCAGTATGGCCAAGCCCAATAATTCCAATCGTTCGCATCCAAATTCTCCTCTCCCGCTTCGCCAAATAAAGAAAAGCGTGCCGGGACTCCACCCAGTCACGCCTGACTCATTACTTAATTATTCCTGACCTGATGGCTTGCCTTCATCAGCATGGAAGTTTTCCTTGATTTCCGGAAACTTTTCCATCAAGTATTGTCGTGCTCCATGTGGAAATTCCAGGTCAACATCTGCTGGAAAGGTCTCATGATGGTCACCAAATGACAGGTCGAGGTCCTGGTCGGCGTTAAATTGCAGCCCCAGTTCAATTGCCGCCATTACTAGGTGGTGCGCAGACGGCGAGAAACGCTCATCTTCCTCCGCCAGCGGGTGACCAAATTGCAAAAAGTCAGTATAACGATCATTAGCAATCTTAAGTCCAAATGACAGTAGCGAATCATCGGCAATCTTGGCAGCCACTTGCCCCCCAATCGTTAGCGAGGGGTCTTCTAGCCGCCGCTGGACAAACTGTAACGCCTGCTGGTACTTCCGCGGCGCATTGTAATCCAGAACAAATTGTTCAAGTGCCTTCATCAAGGTACTTGCCCGCTCGTGTAGCCATTCTGGTTCTTCTAGCGGGTCCTGCAATGCGACATCGTTATTTCTTTCTTTTGCTTCCGCCAGTGCGTCTTGAATTGGTGACGGTAAAGTAGTTGTCAAGCCGTATAACATGAGCAATTCAAGGAAATTCAGGGTATCCTCACTGATCCCGGACAGAGCAAACGGGTCAAGGTCAAAGGTGCGAAATTCCAAGAACTTTACCCCGTTTTTAATGACGGTTGGCAGGTTATGGCTGTCACCACGCAACCGGACCGGACCGAAAAATTCCTTAAAGCTGGCAAAAGTGCCGTCATCAACCATTGCTGTCAGTTGCTGAACGTGATGTTCCAACGAATCATAAGGCACCTGCTCAGACGGTCGATTCGTATAGCCCACATCAGAGGAACGCAAACTGCGAACCGGGTTGGTAACACCCTCTGGCAAGTCATGTTTGACACTGGAAGTCGTCGGGCTCGCTCCGTAAAGGTAGGTAAAGAGCCAGCGATGAAGGTAGAAGAACTGGGCTAATTTGAAGTAGAGGTGATTTTTGAACTCTGCCAGGCTAGCATACTGGTTGCGGTACAACTGCTGGTATAGCTTTTTGACCAAGTCATTATGAAGACTATAGTTCACCCGGACGCCGGCAATCAGCTGACGCTTAATCCCGTACTTTTTAACCAGGTAGGTATTGTAATTAGAAATCCAATAACGGGTGGAATGGTGGGCCAAAAAGTCGAGGTCGTTATCATAGACGGGCTTTGGTGGCAGACTTAGTGGCCACAGTCGTTCTTCCGGCTGCAAGGAGCTGTAAAGCGCCTGCTGAAGGAGGTCCAACTGACGAACTGCATCAGCACTCCCCCGTTGAGGGGTCCCCTTTAATTCCATCATGTTATCAGAAATGTCAGTCGTTAAGTACATATGAGTCCGGCGCGAACTCAACTTCGCTGGGTATGGATAACGACTGGCACGACCGTCAGTCAAAATGCGGTGGGTTTCCATCCTGATAGCAAATAACCCTGAATACATTAAACTGTTTAATTCTGGCTTCCGCAGAGCCTTATGCAGCTCACCAAGCTTTTCAGCCATGTCCATTTCCTCCTCCGGGCAACACCTGTCCCCCGTGAAAATTAATCACGTTCCTATTATATAGCTTTTGATATTGCTTTGCGAACAAGCTCAAAACAGCCACTCATTTCCTACTATTGCGGTTGCGAATCATTGTTATTTGCGGTCTGCTGGTTGGCTTCCTGCTGGGTCGTAATCTTCTTGCCGCTAACGTCTTGGAGCATCTTAATTGTTTCCATAAATTGCGCATTATAGTTACCGGGAACGTTCAACACCACTGTAATATAGCGCCGCTTCCCATCTTTCTCCGTTCCGGCAAAGCAGTTACCAGCCTTATCCGTTGTTCCCGTCTTCAAACCGTCAACTTCCCACCCGACAGGCGCTAATGGGTTGCCTGACAACATCATGTTAATATTGACAAGGTCATATTGCTGGTGGTCGTTGGCACGGAAATTAACGTGGTTGCCCTTGGTAATCGTCAAACTTTGCGGGTAATGACGAACCAGGTACCGCGAGATTTTGGCAACATCAAGGGCCGAAAATTGGTTTTCAGCTGAATTGCGCACACCCTTGAGCTTTAGTTTGCCCAACGCTCCGTTATCCAGACCAATCATGTTATAGATCTTCGCATCCTTGACACCTGCCTTGCGTGCCACCGCCTGCATTTTGCGGTTAAAGTTGGCGGTACTCCCGGCATCCGCAAGTGCGAGCGCAGCTGCAGACCCGTCGGCAGAAACGATCATCATCGATTCAGCTAGTTCGCGGATGGTATAACGATGCCCAGCGTCTAATTCAACATTGGAATAATGCCAGTCATTCGCAATTTTGGCTACCGGCTTACTAATCTTGACCCGTTGGTTCCATGACAAATGACCACTAGCAATATCCTGCTCGATCACCGCCAACGTCAGTATTTTGACAACCGAGGCAATCGGCATCTTTTGCCGACCATTTTGGTTGTACAAGACTCGTCCTGTTTTCGCATCAATTGTCACAGCTGCCTTAGCATCAACGTGCTGGCCAACTTGCGCGTGGGTAGTCTTCCCAGCTACAACATTACTATCCCGTTTACTAGCAGCGATTACTGGACAGCTGACAGTGCCAACCAGGAAGGTCGCACTCAGCGCTACCAGTAATTGAAATACCTTTCGGCGCAAAGTCATTTCATTTCCCCCTAACCATTATAATGAGTATTGTACGCGAATTATTGATCCGCAAACGTTAATTTTTCGTTACACAACACCTAGTCCACCAAAAGGAGTTTGTTAAATATGCAGATCATCATTGCACCGGCACGAAAAATGACCACTGACACCGACTCACTACCAGTCGGTCAGCTTCCCCGCTTTCTGCCGTTCACTCGGCAGATTCTCAAAGCAATGCAGCAGCTCAGCTACCAGCAGGCACGCAAATTATGGTGGAACTGCAGCGAACGCATTGCCCGACCAAATTACCGGTGGCTGTTTGAGCTCGAACTGACGAAGCAACTGACTCCTGCGCTTCTCGCCTTCACCGGCCTACAATACCAGTACATGGGAGCCGGGTGTCTTTACTGACGATCAACTAGCTTATCTCAATTCCCACCTCAGAATTGTTTCTGGCTTCTATGGTCTGCTCTGTCCTAATGACGGGGTGGTTCAGTATCGCTTAGGGATGGGCGACCGGCTTCGCGTGGGGACTGCCAAAAACCTTTACCAGTTCTGGGGTGACCGGCTGGCTCGTCAGTTGGCCACCGAAAGTCAGTTAGTCTTGAACCTCGCTTCTAATGAATATAGCAAAGCGATCACCGCTTATCCACAACCCGGGCTGCGAATTGTCACCTGCCGTTTTGGCCGCCTTCATGATGGTCACTTTCGCCAGGTAACCACCCGTGCCAAGATGGCGCGGGGACAAATGGTCCGCTTCTTGGCTGAGCAAGCGGCCACCTCCCTTGCTACCGTCAAACAGTTCCACGAACTCGGCTTTGCCTATGATAAGCAACGCTCGACTGATGACCAGCTCGTTTTCATCGAACATCGCCAGTAAAAAAAGCGGCAATGCTGCCGCTTTCCTCTTACTATTTGCCCCAAAGGAAGCTAATCAGTACCCGATCTACCTGCCGGTTGCTGTGTAACTTACTATGCTGAGCATTTTTGCCAAAGAATTCCTTTTCCTGGTATGACTTTGCCCGGTTGGCAACTAGGTACTTCAGTGACTTTGCCGAGTTGACCGGAATTTCACTGTCAGAGTGCGAACCGTCTTGTAAGTCGCCGTACAGGTTTAAAACGCGGGCCGTGGTCGGATACGTTCGCCGCAAATCCTTTAACTCAGTAAAATGTTCTTCCTCAACGGTTGGTTGCCCACTTTTATCAATGCGGGTCCCTTTCGGGTAGCCAAAACCAATCCCACCGTTAAAATGTCCGGCGATGGCCACCTGTTTCTTGAGCGTTGGCAGTTGTGAACTGTTGGGGTAGTCACGCAGCATGTACATGATCCCCAGGTTGCCCATCGAGTGGCCGACCAGATTCATCGTCGTAAATCCCCACTTCTTCTTGGAAGCACTAATGACCTTAAAGACATACTCGCCATCTTTCTTGTAAGACATCTGCTTGTTGTCAGCAAGGTTAACTTCGATAATCGGGTTCCGGGCGCCCTGCTTGATCTTTCCGTGGAAGGTGACCTGACCATCCTTGGCAACGTTGGCCCAGATAATTGTCTTCGTCACCCCCGCACGCTTGGCAGCATTAGCCATATGCTGTTCAGCATGGTAACTGCTCCCCCAGCCATGAATAAAAAATGTCGGGGTAGTCGAGTTCACAAAGTGACGAGCTGCCTGTGCCCGGTAAATGGTCCCAACCCCCAGCATGACCGCAAGGGCGGCAACCACGGCCAACAGCGATGTCAACAAATGCTTGTGTTTCATAGACTATCCGCTCCTTTACAAATATGTTAAACTAGCGGCAGTATACACCCTCAACTTAACTTGAGGTCAAACAAAAAGTGAGGAAATTCCAATGCCAACGATGACAAAAAAACAAACCTTTACTATCGGCCAGGTAGCCAAACAATTTGGTTTAAGTATTCCTACAATCCGTTATTACGATGCCGAAGGACTCATTCCAGGACTATCCCGGACCGCCAACGGGAAGCGACTATTTACCCGGGACAACCTGGAAACCATTAATATGATCGGCTGTCTCAAGAAGACGGGGATGTCGATCAAGGAGATCAAACAGTTTGTTGAGTGGTGCTGTCAGGGTGACGAAACATTGCCACAACGGCAAGCAATGTTCCACCAGCTACAGCAATCATTATTAGACGAGCTGGCCACCCTCAAAACGACATTAGAAGTAGTTGATTTCAAGTGTCATTATTATGACATTGCCGTCGAACACCATAGCGAAGAGGTTGCAAAGACCGCCTTAGCAAACCAGCAGCCCGCGGGTCTCAAAATCAACATCGACGCATGATCAACCCTGCCCGATCATTAACCAAAGTCCCCAGAAGACGACGTCTTCTGGGGACTTGATTATTTTGACAATTCTTTTTCGCGAAGGTAAGTTGCCATTAACTTTCCTCGTCGGCGGATAAATTCCTCGTTATCTGCCCGTGGATGTACCCGGTTAGTAAGGAGGACCAGCCCCTGATCTTTTTGGCGGTCCAAAATAATCAGGGTCCCCGTGTATCCGGTATGACAAATCACTGGATGATGATCCACCGCCCGACTATGGTGTAATTTCCACCCCAAAGACCGCAAATGTTCACCACTCAATCGGGTTTGGTCAACGAACAGCTGGTCAACGGTGTCGCTAGTGAAGAGGCCATTAAGGTTCGTCTCAATTAACGCCCGCCCAAAACGAGTCAGGTCCTTGGCGGTCGAAAACATTCCTGCTGATCCGCAGTGTGCACCGAGGACAAAGCCCTTCGGATCATGTGTCTCGCCACGGATGAGCCCGCGTTGACTAGTGATGGCTGTTGCGACCGCCCGCGCTTTATCTGGAAGAAAAGTAGTCTCCGTCATTTTTAACGGGGACAGTACCCGTTGTTCAATCAACCGGTGCACAGGCTGGTGCAGTAGGCGCTCCGCTATCCAGCCGAGATAAATAAAATTGATGTCAGCATAGTGAATCTTTTTATTTACACTGGGTCCGACCTGTTGAGTGTCCAGTAAGGCGGCAGTTAACTGCTTCGCCGATAATTCTTCACGGTGCGGAATCCACCCGCCAATGTCGGACGTGTGGGTGAAAAGGGTCCGAATGGTGGCTGACGAGCTCCCCAGTTCCGGCAAGAATGCACTCACCGGCTGGTCAAGTTCGTAAGCCCCCTCCTGCCAGAGCTGGAGCATTAGTGGCACCGTTCCCACCACCTTAGTTAATGAGGCGAGATCGAACTGCATCTCTGCCGTGAGTTTGACTGGTTGTGGCTGTTGCTGTGCCAGCCCGCGGACCGCCTGCCACTGCTGTTGGTGGTCAAACAAGACCCAGCTCATGCCGGGTACTACCTGGTCGGTGACTAAGTCGTTGAGTAACTTGATCGTTTTTTGGTATTTTGCCATCCTGATTCCCCCGCTAAGTTAATTATCAAACAAAAGGGTCCTTTCAACGACGCTTTCACTACAGGGCGTTACCAGTGAATTGGCTATTGTAGAGGTCAGCGTAAAAGCCCTGTTTAGCCATTAGACTCTCGTGATTACCAGTTTCAATGATATCACCATGGTTCATGACGATAATCCGCTCCGCGTTACGGATAGTGGAAAGACGGTGAGCCACCACAAAACTAGTACGGTGATGCTGCAGTTGATCCATTGCCCGCTGAATTAGCGACTCGGTGCGGGTATCAACGGAGCTGGTGGCCTCATCAAGAATTAGGATCTCCGGATCAGCCAAAAAGGCCCGCGCGATCGTCAACAGTTGCCGCTGCCCCTGTGAAATATTAGAAGCTGCTTCGTCCAGTTTAGTCTCAAACCCATCCGGCAGTTCCTGGATAAAATCGTAGGCGTAAGCCATTTTGGCAGCTGCGTATACCTCTTCAGCCGTCGCATCATTACGACTATACTTGATGTTCTCAAAAATTGTTCCGCTAAAAAGCCAGGTCTCCTGAAGAACCATCGCAATGTGCGACCGCAAATCGCGACGGCTCATATTGCGTGTGTCCTGACCATCCAGGTAGATGTGACCACCGTCGATGTCATAAAAACGCTCCAGTAAGTTAATAATTGTCGACTTTCCCGCTCCGGTTGGCCCAACAATTGCGACCATGTGGTTAGCGGGAGCTTTCAAACTAAAGTCTTTGACAAGTGGTTCCTGACCGTAAGAAAACCGAACGTGGTCAAACTCAATCTTCGGTTGTGGGTGCTCTTCGTTGAACGGAAAATTAGTTTGCTCAGTCGTCATTTCTGGTTCATCCAGCACCTCAAAAATTCGCTCAGCTGAAGCAATCGTTTGCTGCATTGTACTGCTCAAGTTCGCAACCTGAGTAATGGGTTGGGAGAACTGGTTAACGTATTGCAAGAAGGCCTGAATATTACCGATGGTGATTTGACCGTGGATCATCCGAATGGCCCCAATAACTGCCACCATCAAGTAACCGAGACTGCGGACAAAGTTCATTAGTGGCCAGATGAGGATGGAGAAGAACTGCGCTTTCCAAGCTGCTTGGTAGTAGCGGTGATTAAGCCGGCGAAAACGTTGTTCCTCATCTTCTTCGTGGTTAAAGGTCCGGACAATCGTGTGGCCGGCATAGGTTTCCTCAACTTGTGCATTGATGCCACCCAGCACAGCTTGTTGCCGAGTAAAAAGTCGCTGCGCTGTCGGGGCGACAAAGGCGACGATGAACAAACTGAGCGGGACCGTAATCAGTGCAACCAGGGTTAGTTGCCAGCTAATTGAAAACATTAATGCCAGCACCCCGACAAAGGTCACGGCTGACGTCAGCAGCTCAATTAGACTTGACTGTAGCGTCCCGGCAATGTTGTCCATGTCGTTGACCATCCGGCTCATCAAATCACCGTTCTGATGAGTGTCGTAAAAGCGGACTGGTACCCGCGCCATCTTGGCTTTCAAATCCTGTCGCAGCTTGAATACCACCCGTTGGGAAATCCAAGTCATAATGACCTGTTCCACCAAACTGAGCAGTCCCGAAGCACTATAGAGGAGCACCACAATGATCGCGATCCGGCCAATCCGGTGGAAATCAATTGGTAGCCGGTGAACTGTCTGGCCTGCTTGCATCATGTGGTAACCCTTCATAATGCCGTTATAAATCGTTGTGGTCGCATCCCCGAGAACCTTCGGCGCAACAATGGATAAGAGGACCGACGCAATCGCCAAGACAATGGAGAGCAACACCCCGCCCCACCACGGTTTCAAGTACATTAGCAGTCGCTTCGTGGACGGCCAGAAGTGCTGGGCTTTTTTCGTCTCATGCTTCACGACCGTCATCCCCTTCCTGCAACTGTGAGTTAATAATTTCTTGATAAACCGGGTTATGCGCGGCCAACTCTTCGTGGGTCCCCTGGCCCACTACCTGGCCATCATCAAGCACTAAGATGAGGTCTGCGTCCGCGACGGTTGAAATCCGTTGCGCGACAATCACCGTCACTGCTTGAGAAACCAGCTCGTCCTCTTTGAGTGCCAACCGGAGTTGTGCGTCAGTTTTGAAGTCTAACGCGGAAAATGAGTCGTCAAACACATACACCGCTGCTGGTTTAATGATTGTCCGGGCAATCGCCAACCGCTGACGTTGCCCACCAGAAAAGTTGCCCCCGTCTTGTTCAACTTTGATATCAAGTCCGCCCTGCTCCTTAACAAAGTCAGCCGCCTTCGCCACTTCCAGCGCACGCCACATTTGTTCATCTGAAGCGGCCGGGTTACCAAAAGCTAAGTTGCTCCGGACCGTCCCGCTAAACAGCACTGCTTTTTGCTGGGTAATCGAGATCAGACTGTGGAGGTCATGCTGGCTCATTTTTGCAATATCCTGGCCGTTGACCAGAATTTGGCCACGCTCAATGTCAAACAAGCGCGGAATCAGGTTCACCAAGGTTGACTTACCAGAACCAGTCCCGCCGATAATTGCCAGCGTCTGACCAGCTGTGACCTTAAAATTCAGGTCGCGCAAGGCTAAGTGCTGGGCACCGTCGTAACGAAAGTCAACATCCTTAAACTGCAGCGATGTTGGTTGATCCTTTTTCAAGGGTTCCAGCTGGCCAACTGGCAAGTCACTGACGCTGATTGGTTGGTCCAAGACGGCATTCACCCGCTTGGCCGAAACCTGGGCCCGGGGAATAAAGAAGAAGATGAAACTGAGCATCATGAAGCTCATCAGAATCTGGTTAGCGTAGGTCATAAAAGTAATTAGATTACCAACCTGCATCGAACGACCGGCAATCAGCCGACCACCGTACCAAATAATCCCCACATTAGTCATGCTCAATACCAGCGTCATAATCGGAAACATGAAGGACATCAAAGAAAAGGCCCGAAAGCCGACCCGAGTGTAATCTTCGTTCACCTTGCGGAAACGGTCTTGCTCCCGCTGGTCCTGGTTAAAGGCCCGAATTACCCGGACACCCGTTAACCCTTCCCGGAAAACCCGGTTAATATTATCAACTTTTCGTTGCATCACCCGAAAATATGGCATCGCCAAGTACATCACCACGATGACAGCGACAACAAGGACCGGTAGGCTGATTGCGAGAACCCGGGTTAACCGTGGTTCGCGGCTGTAGGCCATCACGCAAGCCCCCACCAACATGATCGGTGATTGCAGCATCATCCGCATCATCTGTAACATCACGTTTTGAATTTGCACAATGTCGTTAGTACTACGGGTAATTAATGAGGAACTGCTGAAGCGAACCATTTCGTTGGTTGAGAAATGCAGGACTCGTTGATAAATTGCGTTGCGGATCCTTTCGCCGACCTTCATCCCCTGGGTTGAGGCGAAAAAGACATTTCCCATCGCGGCGAGGAGTCCTAAGAATGCCACCAGTAGCATGACACCGCCAATCTGCCAGACGTAGTGCAGGTCCTTTTGCATGATTCCCTTATCAATCAAGTTGGCCGTCACTGTGGGCAAGTAAAGGTCGCAAGCCACCTGCACTCCCATTAGCAAGAGGGCTGCTAAAGCTGCCCACCAGTTTAAAAACCGTCTCGCAATTTTGATCATCAACTGGTTCCCCTTTCAAGACAAAAACCGTCAGCCAGCTGACGGCACAATTGAAATTATTATACAGACTTCAAAAAAGGCGGTAAAGAAAAATGCTATTGAAAGCAAAGAAAAAAGCTGCCAGTTTCCTGACAGCTTTGGTGGTTCACAATTCCGGGGGCACGAAAGGGTGAACCACCGAAATATCGCCTAGTTGTGTTGAACTTGAACGCCCTGTGGCAACTGACCAGACCAGTCACTATAGTGGATAGTAGAACTCCCGTTAGTAGTCTGGCAATCCATCCCGTCACTGTCAACGTGGTGGGTAACACCATTTTCGGTCCAAACAGCGACGTCGCCGAGACCTAGTTGAACGTGTTGTTCACTGTGCGATGCAACAGTTGCTTGCTGGTGGTTGCTGTTGTTAGCAACGGCCTGGCTCGTGCTGCCCTGGCTGCTGTTCTGTGTGGCAGCCTGGTTAGTGTTGCTCTGCTGCGTGGTCGTCTTTTGGCTAGTTGCTTGGTTCTGTGTTGACGAAACACTAGCTGATGATTCGTGATGGCTTGACTTGTGTGAACTGCTCTTCGCTACCCGTGAAGAACGCACGTGTGATTCATTCGTTGCCGGTGCACTGGATGACTTGGCGCAACCTGTCAACCCTAAAGCTGCCATCAGCATTACCGTTCCTGCTAAAACCTTCCGTTGCATCATTTTAAAAGCCCCCGCTTCATTTAGATTCTTTTCTGATTGCCTTTGATGGTTCTATTGTAACTGATTTGAAACATAAATGTAACAGTTTTAAGGAAATTGTTAGGAACTTTTTTGTCTTTTTGTTCCCAGGCCATCCACAAACGCCGTGATGTCGCCCATTAGCTGTCAAGTGGTTGATCGTTTTGCTTTTGTAAATTAACTGCAATCTTCCTTTTTACCGGGTCATAATCCGTCAAACGATTGTGATTGAAACTTTTCCTCCTTTATTTGCTAGTAATTCATTGGCAAAGCGGGCATTTTACGATAATCTAATCTGCGTAATATATTTTTTCGTCATAGAAAGGAACCACTGACAATGAATCAGCCAAATTCAGGTCATGTCATGAAGGGGATCGGCTACGCTGCCCTCGCGTCAACGATGTGGGGGATCTCCGGAACCGTTCTCCAGCTAATCTCACAGAACCTTGCCATTCCTGCCACATGGATGTTATCAGTCCGGACGTTGGTAACGGGCATTATCCTCCTATCGTTGAGTGCCTTGCGATATGGGAAGACAATTTTCAACGTCTTTAAACGGCGGGACACCCTCATTTCCGTTGTCACTTACGCAGTCTTTGGGTTGATGGCCAACCTGCTGACCTTTTATTACGCAATTCAACTGGGTAATGCGTCAGCAGCCACCATCCTCCAGTATCTCTCGCCGCTCTTTATCGTCCTCGGGAGTGTCATCCTCACTCACCACCGACCATTTCGTTCTGACGTCATTTCATTCGTCCTGGCTCTTGTCGGGGTGATCATGTGCATCACTCGTGGCAATATCACTGAACTATCGATCCCCTTTGACTCCCTCCTCTGGGGAATCGGGTCCGGAATTACGGCTGCGCTTTACGTTGTCCTTCCCAAACGCGCCGTCGTCCATAACCCACCCATCATTGTCCTCGGCTGGGCATCCATGATTGCTGGTATCCTCTTTAACATAATTCGGCCATTCTGGGTCGGAACACCACACATTTCCACTACTCTGGTCGCCTCGGTGGGAACCGTCGTCTTATTCGGGACCATCCTACCGTTCATCCTCTTGATGCACGCTACCAGATTTGCCCCCTCTGACGTGGTTAGTATTATGGACGCTCTCCAGCCGATTGTAACTTCAGTTCTTAGTGTTATCTTCTTCCACCTCAAAATGAACTGGGTTGAAATTCTTGGCATCGTTTTAGTAATTGTTGCCATTTACATTCTGCAACAGGGGCGGCGCATCCTGCGCGAACAATCAGAATGACCTCCTACAAAGTTAAAACAGCTTGAACAAATAACAATGGTCCCCGGCAACTGGTTTTCTAGTGTGCCGAGGACCACTTTCTTTATTGAAATAAGGATTGAACCTGTTGAGACGTAAATAAAAGGGGCTGTGACATAAGTACCTCATAAAGAATGGAGCTCGATGAAATCTTCGGATTTCATTGAGCTCCATTTTCCT
>NZ_CAKPXS010000044.1 GCF_934202235.1 uncultured Limosilactobacillus sp.
CTGTTGAATACCGGACGCATACCTTATCAGTCTAAATTATCTGAACTTTGTCTAACTTTTTTGTTGCACTTCAAATTACCGCGCACCATGTCGTTTGTTTCAAAGCTTATTCGTCTTTCTTAGCTTCTGTCTTCTTCTCACTCGACGTCTTTACTTGCGGATCAGCCTGTTGCTTAGTCGTTTGCGGTTTGATTCCCCGCCAGTCATCAGCATACTTAGCACCGGTCAGCTCCGTTACTGGCTTGAAGGTGTCAGTAAAGCTGTCGGTAACTAATTCTGGTTTGGCAATCCACTGGTAGAATTGAGCAGCGACGAGTAAGGCTGCCGGAATAAACATCAGTTCAGCGATGACCAGTAAGATCACCCCCGCCCACATTAGCGGGTAGGTGCCGGTGTAGTCACCGTAAAAGGCGATCCCACCAAAGATTGCCCCCAAAACCAGCATCGGCAGCGCGATGAAGAGGATCGAAACAATTAGGTAGCTAGCCTTATTGCCACCCATTAACCGCCGGCTGGCAGTAATGGCGTGACGCATGGATTGCCCAAGAAAGTCTTCCTGGCGGTCACGGTAAACAAAGATTGCCTGCGAGTACTCCAACCCTTTCCAGACAACGATAATGTCATTAATGATGTTGAGAACAATCCCCAACCAACTGATCTTGGCAATCACCGGCAGTGTGCCGATAATCATTAACGGCAGCTGCCACAAGAAGACGAAGAAACTCATGTACAACGTCAACCGAAGAATCTGGTTTTTCTTCAGGTGCTTAAAGTAGGTCCAAACAGCACTGGCGTTTAACTTCATTTCCGGATGACGGAGGCAATCCAGCCAGGCATATGCACTAGAGACACCAAGGAACTGGAGGAAGAATTCCACCACGACCAAAGCGGCAATCAGGATCCACATGCCGACCATCACCATCAGGGCCATCGACAGTGAACTCATCCCGTACATCATCATTTGAAACATCATCATGAAGGTCATGAAGGCGCGGGCAATTCCAAGTGAAATCAAAACAGAAATTGCCAACAGCAGCAACATTCCCCCGGCAATCGGCCAGACTGCTGACCAGTAACGTTCTTTGAGGGCGGTCCTTAAATCCGCCCAAAATTGCTTAATCGAAACTTGTTTAGCCATTGTTTCCCACCTTACTTATAATTGATCATTTTCTGCTTAATATCATAACACAGGCCATAACATTCTTATCTTGCCGAACAAAAATGATCATTATGTTCTTATAGTTGAAAGATTCTGTGAAATTAGGAAAGGGCCACGAATATTCGCGGCCCTTCTTTTAGTTATCAGATTAGATTAACCTGCAACCCTAGTCAATATCGTACTTTTCCTTGCTCAAAACGTTCAGCTTGTCGTCGAAGTCATAAACAACTGGTTGGCCAGTAGCCATTTCCAGGTTCATGATGTCATCATCGGAGATGTTTTCGATGTACTTGCTCAGCGCACGCAGAGAGTTACCGTGGGCAGCAATAATTACGTTCTTGTTGTCCAGCAGCTTTGGTGCAATCTGGTCTTGCCACAGCGGGATAACCCGTTCCAGGGTAACCTTGAGGTTTTCACCACCCGGGATCGTCCGTGGGTCAAGGTTAGCGTAACGACGGTCCTTTGCAGCCGAACCCTCGTCAGTTGCCTTCAGCAGCGGTGGCAGGACGTCGTATGACCGACGCCAAATGTGAACTTGGTCGGCACCATACTTGTCAGCAGTTGCCTTCTTGTTCAATCCCTGCAGAGCACCGTAGTGACGTTCGTTCAAACGCCAAGTCTTGTATTCTGGAATCCACAGCTGGTCGCATTCTTCCAGTGCGTAGTGCAGCGTCTTGATGGCCCGCTTCAGAACTGAAGTGTAGGCGTAATCAAATTGCAGCCCGTGTTCCTTGATGGCCTTGCCGGCAGCCTTAGCCTGGGCAACACCCTTTTCACTCAAATCAACGTCGACCCAACCAGTAAATTGGTTGGAAAGGTTCCATTCACTTTGTCCGTGACGAATCAAAACCAGTTTTGCCATTAATCTGACCTCTTTCTTCTTAAAAGTCATGTAACAGAATTACTGTTATATTTTAATCCATTCCGCCCTAAATACCAAGTGGCGAGAAACAGATTGTTATTTTCTAATGAGAAAAGACCTATTCGGTTAGCTGACGACTGCCCCGGCGGGCCCGCAATCCCCAGAGAATGCAGACAGTGTCGACTACCTCCTGGAGCAGGGCACCAATAATCGTCGGTACAACCCCAGTGGCCGCAATCAGCATCAGGGCCACGCAGACAAAGATACCAAGGAGAACGGCGTGCTTAGCAATTGCCAGCGTTTCTTCGGCAATGGTGACTGCGTTGGCGACCTTGTGCAGGTTATCGGTCAGAATCACAACGTCAGCTGACTCACTAGCCGCACTTGAGCCGCGGGCACCCATCGCAATCCCAACGTCGGCCACCTTGAGTACCGGCGCGTCGTTGACACCGTCGCCGACCATAATGCTCGGCCGTTCATCTGCTGGGAGGTCCTGCAGGTGGATAATCTTATCCTTCGGCAGCAAGTCGGCAAAGACCGTGGTAATCCCCAGCTTGTTGGCAATCCGCTGGGCAATCGCCGCATTGTCACCGGTAACCATGATGATCGTCTTTACGCCAGAAGGCCGTAGCTCATTAATGGTATCTCGCGCTTCCGGCCGCAGCTTATCGGCCAGTTCGATCCGCCCACAGTAGCGACCGGCAACCGCCACGTAAACTGCCGTGACATTGGCAGCGGCAATGTCATCATCTGGCGCGACAAAAGTCCGTTTGCCAACCCGCACCTGCTGGCCATCAATTTCGGCCACTACCCCCTGGGCAGTAACTTCTTCTAGCTGCGTCGGCTGGCTGAGTGTTAGCCCCGCTTCATGTGCCCGTTGCACAATCGACTGTGCCAGGACATGGTTGGACCCCTGCTCGGCACTAGCAGCGAAGCGGAGAAGATCGTCTTCATCCATCCCCGTTGTCGGGGCGACCGCACTCACCGCTAATTGTCCGGCAGTCAGCGTCCCGGTTTTGTCGAAAGCAGCCGACCTGGCAGTGGCAAGTTTTTCAATCACGTCGCCGCTCTTGACAACGATCCCGTTAGCCGACGACCGGCTCATCCCCGAAACGAAAGCGACCGGCGCGGCTAAAATCAACGGGCAAGGTGAAGCGACAACCAGCACCTGAGCAAAACGGACTGGGTCGCCAGCCCACGCCCAGGCAAGGCCCCCGATGACCAGGCTAATAACGGTAAAGGGAATCGCATAGCGGTCAGCCAGCCGCACGAACCGGGCTGGCTGCTGGTCAGCTTCCCGGATCAACGCTACGAGTTGCTGGTACTGGCTGTCGGCCGCTCGTTTCTCGACCGTCATTTCCAAAATACCATCCCCGTTGACCAACCCCGACAACAGCTCGTCACCAGCCTGCTTGGTTAGCGGCAGCGATTCACCAGTCAGTGACGACTCGTTAACCGTGCTGTGCCCATCAGTCACCCGGCCGTCAACGGGCACCAATTCACCAGGGAGGACCTTGACCCTGTCGCCCACTTGCAGTTCATCGACGCCGACTGCTTCCTGTTGGCCATTGACCAGGCGGTGAGCGGTCCGCGGCGTATTATCCAGCAGGCTCTTAAGCTCACTGTGCGCTTTTTCGTTGGCGTAGTCTTCGAGAGCGTCACCACCGATCAGCATCAGTAAGATGACCATCGCCGCCCAGTATTCACCGACTGCCAAGGCAGACGTAATGGCAATGATGGCTAAGAGGTCCACGCCGTAATCACCTTGGCGTAGCTTTTGGACCATCCCCCACAGCATCGATAGCGCAATCACTATCCCCGCAGCGGTAATGATCAGCTGAGACCAGCCGGGGTGACCAAGCCCCCACTGACAAATTGCTGCCACGATGGCGACTCCCGCTAGGGCAAGCAGTTTTCGCTGGTTGGTATTCATCTTGAAGCCCTCCTTTACTACTTCCTCTTATTAACTTCTATTGGAAAACAAACGACTGCCAAAACAAAAAGTTGCGGTAGCTCAGTGGTTACCACAACTTTTTCTTTCATATTATTTAATTAGTGAATCTTAACTCCCGCCTTTTGTCCAATATCGTGGCGGTAAAAACAGTCTGGTTCGTTTAAGCGGTCCAAGTAGTCGTACACTCGCTGGGCCGCTTCCTGGAGACTCGGTGCTTCAGCAATCACCATTGCTAACCGGCCACCAGCACCATAAAGGTCATCCAACCGGCCAGTGACGTTAGCGTAGTCAATCGCAATCCCCTCCTGGTCCGGCAACTTCCCCAGTGACGGGTAGTAGGCCGGATGCGTTGGGTAGCCCTTCGCCGCCAGCACCACCCCTAAGACTGCCTGGTCACGTTCCTTGATGACTGGCAGGGGGGTGTCATCGACTACCGCCTGCAACAGCTCTGCCCAGTCGGTGGCCAGCCGGGGAAGGATCACCTGGGTCTCCGGGTCTCCCAGGCGGACATTGTACTCAATCACTTTCGGACCATCAGCTGTCATCATGAGCCCGATGTAGAGGATGCCATGATAGTCATAACCCCCGTCGACTAGGCCGGCAATGGTCGGCTCGACGACCTCCTGGACCATCCGTTGACGGTCAGCTTCCGCCAGCTGGGGCAGCGGGCTATAAGCCCCCATCCCTCCGGTGTTGGGACCCTTGTCACCATCGTAAGTCCGCTTATGGTCCTGGGCCAGTGGCAAGAGCCGGTACTGGTCACCGGCCACTAGACAGAAAAGTGAGTATTCCGGACCAGTCAGACATTCTTCGAGCACGACAACCGTTTGCGGACCAGCAAACATTTCGTGGAGGGTGTCAACGGCGCTGGTGTAATCAGGGGCGATCACGACCCCCTTACCGCCCGCGAGGCCATTTTCCTTTACCACGACCGGGTAATCAAAGTCAGCCAACCCCGCCACCGCGGCTGCTTCGCTGGTAAACGTTTTGTGTTTGGCCGTTGGGATGTGGTAACGGTCCATAAACTGCAACGCGTAGTCCTTTGACCCTTCCAGCTGGGCCGCCCGCTTGGTTGGGCCAATAATCTGTTGGCCTGCAGCTTGAAACTTGTCGACAATACCAGCACAAAGGACATTTTCCGGTCCCACGAAGGTCCAATCAACGTGCTTTTCGATGGCAAACTGCAGCAAACCATTAAGGTCCATCTCGGCGATGTTCACCGGCGTCACCCCCACCGTCAGCATCCCAATGTTGCCGGGTGCACAGTAGACCGTCGCCACGTGGGGGCTTTGCTTTAATTTCTTGGCGATGGCAAACTCCCGGCCACCCTCGCCGATAACAAGCAGTGTTAACTGATCCTTCATCATTCACCCTCCTGACTAGTGGCGGAAGTGACGGTGCCCGGTAAAGACGACCGCCACGCCGTACTTGTTGGCCATGTCAATCGTTTCCTGGTCACGAATCGAGCCGCCTGGTTCGACGACTGCCTTGATGCCGTGTTGGCCCGCAAATTCCAGGCTGTCCCCAAAGGGGAAGAAAGCATCGGAAGCCATGACGGTTGTTTCGTCGATCGCCTGCCCCGCATGCTTGGTGGCAATCTTCAGCGAGTCAATCCGGTTTGGCTGACCAGCACCGACACCGAGGGTCCGCTCGTTGTTAGCGAGGACGATGGCGTTGGACTTAGTGTGCTTAACCGCCTTCCAGGCAAAGGCCAGGGCCGCCAACTGCCGTTCCGTTGGCTTGACTTTCGTTACGCATTGCCAGTCATGCGGGTCCTCTTGGAGTACGTCTTGTTCCTGAACCAACAGCCCGCCCATCACGGAAACCGCCTCGTGGCGAGTCGGTTCATTTTCGTGGCTGAAGTCTACCGTCAACAAACGAAGATTTTTCTTCTTGGCTAATACCTGGTAGGCATCGTCATCAAAGGCCGGCGCGATAATAATTTCCAAGAAGAGCTTGTGCATCTTCGTGGCCGTCGCCAAGTCTACCGGCCGGTTAACTGCAATTACCCCGCCAAAAATAGAAACAGGGTCAGCCTGGTAAGCGCGATCCCAGGCATCCGTCAAGCTCGACGCACGACCAATCCCGCACGGGTTCATGTGCTTCATTGCCACAACGGTTGGTTCTTCCTGGAATTCACGAATACAACGCAGGGCTTCATCTGCGTCCTTAATGTTGTTGTAAGACAGCTTTTTGCCGTGTAATTGCTTTGCCGAAAGAATGGAGAATGATTTTGGCAGGGCATCTTCGTACAACCAGGCCTGCTGGTGCGGGTTCTCCCCGTAACGCATCTTTTCCTTCAGCTGGTAAGTCATCGTCAGCTGGTCGGGGTCTTCGTTGTTGGTCTGCTTCGTCAAGTAGTCGGCAATCAGCGCGTCATACGCCGCCGTTGTTCGAAAGACCTTGGCTGCGAGGTTAGCACGTGTCGCCAAAGTAGTGTCACCGTGCTCCTTGATCTCCGCTAACACTTGGTCATAGTCACCCTGGTCAACGGCGACCGTCACGTCGCGGAAGTTCTTGGCCGCCGCCCGCAGCATACTTGGTCCGCCAATATCGATGTTTTCGATGGCCTCTTCTTCGGTGACACCTGTTTTTTGAATGGTTTGTTTGAACGGGTAAAGGTTGACAACGACGAGGTCGATCGGCGTAATTCCTAGCTTCTTTAGCGTCGCCATGTGTGCTGGCAAGTCCCGGCGGGCTAACAGCCCACCATGGACATACGGGTTCAACGTTTTGACCCGTCCATCAAGGATTTCCGGAAAGTGGGTAACGTCTTCAATCGCAATGGTCTTAATCCCGGCACCGTCGAGAACCTTCTTGGTCCCGCCAGTAGAAACAATTTCGTAGCCATTTTCTTCCAGTCCGCGGACAAATGGTACCAGGCCTGCCTTGTCACTAACAGAAACTAATGCGCGTTTCATGATTTACTTCTCTCCTTTACTCATTCGTTGCTGCAAAACTTCCTTGACTGCTTGGGGGAACAACTGGTGTTCCGTTTTATGGATCCGTGCTTCTAACGTTGCTGCCGTGTCGTCGTCCTTAATCGGCACGACTCGTTGCGCGATGTTTTCGCCGTGATCCAGTTGGTCGTCAATAAAATGCACCGTTACCCCCGTCTGTTGGATCCTGCCCGCTTGAAAGTCAGCAAAGGCCCGTTCAATGGCGTGGAGCCCCTTATAGTGTGGTAACAGGGCCGGGTGGAGGTTGACGATCGAGTGCGGATAGGCATTGAGAATCGTTGGCCCCACCACCCGCAGGTAACCGGCCAAGATAACAAAATCGACCTGGTAGTCCTGAAGGAGGGCCAATAACCGCTGTTCATAGGCTTCTTTACCGCCACATTCCTTGACGGTCCACGCTTTTGCTGGAACGTGCAGCCGGGCTGCCCGCTTCATCACTGGTGCATCCGGGTGATTACAAAATAACAATACCAGGTTGCCGGGAATCGCCCCCGTGGCAAATTGTCTTGCTAGCGCCTCAAAGTTAGTCCCGTTCCCCGAAGCCAGAATGGCCACTCTCATTTTTCTCGCCTCACTTGATTAACACTTTTTCTTCTGCCAGTGGCCGCTTCTTGAGGTGACCAACCTGGTAGACGGCTTCACCTGCTTCTTGCAGGGCGGTCGTTACCCGGTCAACATTGGCGGGATGGACCGCCAGGACTAAGCCCAGCCCCATGTTGAATGTTCCCCAGAGGTCATCATCTGCTAGTTGACCAAGCCGGGCCAGGTACTTGAAGACCGGCAAGATTGGCCAGGTGCCCCGACTGACAACTGCCTGCAAATTATCGGCAAACATCCGCGGCAGGTTCTCAATCAGCCCACCACCGGTAATGTGGCTAATTCCCTCAATTAACCCGGCATGAACTAGCGGCAAGACCGTTTGAACGTAAATACGCGTGGGGGTAAGCAAGGTTTGCCCGACAGTCTGGCCTTGGAGGATCGCTGGCGTCTCTCGCCAGTCAACATCATGGTCGTGAAAGAGGATTTGCCGGACGAGTGAAAAGCCGTTGGAATGAAGACCAGCTGAGGCCAGTCCGATGAGGATGTCACCTTCTTGCGGGCGAGTGCCATCAAGGATTTGGTCACGCTCCGCAATCCCGGTGGCAAAGCCGGCCAGGTCGTACTCGTCACGGTCGTACATCTCAGGCATCTCGGCCGTTTCGCCACCAACCAGGGCGGCCCCTGCCTGCCGGCAACCAACGCTCACCCCGTGAACGACACTGGCGAGGCGGTCAGGATCGTTATGGCCCGCCGCAATATAATCGAGAAAGTAGAGCGGTTCAGCTCCCTGGGCCAGCAAATCGTTGACACACATTGCGACCGCATCAATGCCCACAGTATCGTGCCTGCCCACTTTTTGGGCGACCAACAGCTTGGTACCGACCCCGTCGGTACCAGCCACCAACACCGGATGCCGGTAATTCAGCTGACCGAGGTCAAACATGCCACCAAAACCGCCGATCCCGCCAACCATTCCTGGCCGCCGGGTGGCGTTCACGTCCGCACGGATTTTCTTCACTAACTGGTAGCCGACATTAACGTCAACACCTGCTTCTTGGTAACGATTCATTGTTTCTTCAACCGCTCCTTTCTCGCGAGTTGCTCTTGGCGGTTTAACGAGGCCAAGTAACCGGCCTCATAGTCTTCCAGCGGTGTCGGGTACTGGCCGTTAAAGTACGCGACGGTCAACCCACCAAAGGGTGCTTTGCCAGCATCCGGAATATTAATCGCCTTGATCAGCGAGTCCACACTGAGAAAACCAAGGCTGTCACAGCCGATAATCTCTCGCATTGCGCTAACCGAGTAGTGTGCAGCAATGAGTTCCGCCCGCGTGGAAACGTCGATGCCGTAAAAACACGGAAAACGGAAAGTCGGGCTAGCAATTCGCAGGTGGACCTCCGCCGCGCCAGCATCATAGAGCATCTGGACGATCTGCTTGGAAGTGGTTCCGCGGACAATCGAGTCATCAACAACGGCAACCCTCTTGCCAGCAACCACCCCGCGGACGGCCGACAGCTTTCGTCGCACCCCTTCTACCCGCAGCGCCTGTTCCGGTTGGATAAAGGTCCGGGCAACATACTGGTTCTTCACCAGCCCCATCTCGTTGGGGACGCCAAGTTCTTCGGCATAACCAGCCGCTGCCGAAAGGGCTGAGTTCGGGACCGGAACGACCATGTCCACGTCAGCTGGCTGTTCTCGGGCCAGCAGCCGCCCCATCCGTTTGCGGGCATTGTGAACTGTCACCCCGTGGATCACCGAATCCGGGCGGGCAAAGTAAATAAACTCCATCGAACAAATTGCCAACTGGGTATTAGTCGTGAAGTGGTCGATGTGCAAGCCATCGCGGTCAACAATCACCAGTTCGCCAGGTTGAACATCGCGGACAAACCGGGCCCGAACGATGTCTAACGCACAGGATTCGCTTGCGATCACGTAGGCCCCGTCGGCTAGTTGACCGATACACAATGGCCGGATCCCGTGTGAGTCAAGGGCAGCGATCATTCGATCCTTTTGCAGCATCAGGAAAGCAAAACCGCCGTGAACTTCATTGAGGGAGGCCTTGAGGGCGGGCAAAAAGGCCTGCTGATTCATCTTTTCTCGTAAGAGATGGATCAACACTTCCGTATCGGTAGTGGTTTGAAAGACCGCCCCATTGACCTCCAACCGTTCCCGGAGTGAGGTGCCATTAACTAGGTTCCCGTTATGGGCCAGGGCAATATCACCATCGTGAAAATGAAAAAGGAAGGGCTGGACGTTTTGAATCGAATTCTGCCCGGTTGTACTGTAGCGAACATGACCGATCGCCGCATCGCCGACCAACTTAACTAAGTCCTCGCGGTGGGCAAAAGCCTTGGAAAGGAGGCCGCGGTCACGGTGCTGATACATCTGCTGGCCATCCGTTGAGACAATTCCGGCCCCTTCCTGTCCCCGGTGCTGGAGGTTGTGGAGCCCCAGGTAAACCAGTTGGCTAGCGTTTTTCGTGCCAAAAACACCGAAGACACCACACTCCTCGTTTAAGCTTTTGACTTCATTAGGCACGGGATCGCCTCCTCATAAAGCGTTTCTAATTCATTAACGTCAGCTACCAGGTTCTGCCCAGCAAGGGTTACCGTTAACTGGTTATCAGCGGTGACCGTCCCCACTAGTTGTGCCCAGGCACCCAGCCGTTCTTCAACTGCTCGTTGGTGCTGAGGAGAAACGGTAATAACAAAGCAATTGGCTGGTTCGGCAAAGAAGCGGGCCGGACTGAGAGTCGTCAAGTTAAGGTCCATCCCCAAGCCGGTCCCGAAGAGTACCTCACTGAGGCAGGTTCCCAACCCTCCTTCGCTCAGGTCGTGAGCACTATTAACCAGGCCAGCTTGTTCGGCTGCCAGCAGGTCATCCAAGTGGGCGTGAACTTCTTTAATGTCCACCGGGTTAAGCGTTCCACTGATCCGACCATCAAGCATCTTTTGCAGTTCGCTGCCAGCAAAGTCGTTACCAATCTGCCCTAGCAGGTAGACCCTGTCGCCAGCGTGAGCCGCTTTAATGGTTACCACGCGTTGGATGTCGTGAACGAGGCCGACCATGCCAACCATCGGCGTTGGCTGAATCGCCTGCCCATCGTTTTCGTTATAGAGGGAAACATTACCGGAAACAACCGGCGTCGCGAGTTCGCGACAGGCATCAGCCATTCCCATCACTGAATGGTGGAGTTCCCAGAAGATTTCCGGATCAGTGGGGTCGCCGTAGTTGAGACAGTCGGTGATGGCGAGGGGTTCGGCCCCGGCAGCAACGATGTTTGCTGCCGCTTCGGCGACCGCCCTAATTCCCCCAATATAAGGGTCCAGGTAGACGAACCGACCGTTGCCATCAGTTGTCATCGCCAAGCCTTTCTTGGTCCCTCGAACCCGAAGAACACCGGCATCACTCCCCGGACCAACAACGGTGCTGGTGCGAACCTGCGAGTCGTACTGCTGGGTAAAGTAGCGCGCTGAGGCCACTGTCGGCTGCTGGAGAATTTGTTTCAGCGTTGCCAACGCATCAGTCACCACCGGCGCTGGTGCAGCGGTCGCCCGACGGAGCCGTGCCGGTTGCTTTTCGGCGCTTGGTTCTTCGAGGACGTCGTCTACCAGGGTGTGTACTGGGATGTCACAGACAACCTGCCCATCATGGTGCAAGACGTACTGGCCATCCGCGGTAATCCGGCCGATCACCACCGCCTCCAGTTCGTGTTTGGCAAAGACTTCCTGGACGTCTTTTTCGTGCCCCTTTTGAACACAGAGCAGCATCCGTTCCTGGGATTCAGAAAGCATAATTTCGTAGGCGGACATCCCCGGTTCGCGTTGCGGCACCAGGTCAAGGTTGAGGTCCATCCCACTCTTGCCTTCCGACGCCATTTCAGCACTGGATGAGACGATGCCAGCCGCGCCCATGTCCTGGATACCGACTAACCAATCCGGGTGCTGACGGATCACTTCTAAGCAGGCTTCCATTAGTAGTTTTTCCATGAAGGGGTCGCCAACCTGGACCGCGGAGCGCTGGGTAGCGTGTTCGGCCGAAAAGTCTTTCGAAGCAAAGGTGGCCCCATGAATGCCATCACGGCCAGTCTTCGCGCCGACGTACATCACCGCGTTCCCGACACCGCTCGCGTTGCCCCGTTCCATGTCGGCCTGGTCCATGATTCCCAGGGCGAAGGCGTTGAGAAGGAGATTGCCAGCATAGCAAGGGTCAAAGGTGGTTTCACCACCAATCGTTGGGATTCCCATACAGTTACCATAGTCACCGACACCCTTGACCGTTTGCTCCGCCTTGTAACGCATCGTGGCATCATCCTTGATTTCGCCGAAGTGCAGCGAATCAAGGGAGGCAATCGGCCGGGCACCCATGCTGAAAATGTCGCGGAGAATCCCGCCAACCCCCGTGGCGGCTCCCTGGTAAGGTTCAACCGTCGTCGGGTGGTTATGGCTTTCGGCCTTGAAAACGACTGCCTGCCCGTCATCGATGTCGACGACCCCTGCCCCTTCACCGGGGCCCTGGAGAACCCGCGGACCAGAATTAGGGAAAAGCCGCAGTACTGGTTTAGATTTTTTGTAGGAACAGTGTTCACTCCACATCGCCGCAAACAGCCCGGTTTCGGTATAGTTTGGCAAGCGGTGGAGCAGCGAGTCGGCGATGTAGTTATACTCGTGCTCAGTCAAACTCCAGTCGAGATATGGCTGTTGCTCCTTAATTTCTTCCGGGGTCATTGCCTGCTTCATTACTTTACCTCCGTCCTTACTGTCTGCTGGTCTAATAATGATTGAAAGAGTGGCAAACCGTCAGTGCTACCTAGCAGTGCTTCTACCGCCCGTTCCGGGTGGGGCATCATCCCCACAACATTGCCATCACGGTTGCAAATGCCGGCAATATCATGCAGACTACCGTTCGGGTTTTCACCGGCGTAGCGGAAGACCACCTGGTGGTTGTCCTCCAGTTGTTGAATGGTTTGCGGGTCCGCGTAGTAACTACCGTCGCCGTGAGCGATCGGCAACTGAATCGTCTGCCCTTCCTGATAGCGACTCGTAAATGCCGTCCGGTCATTGACCACCGTTAGGTCCACAGTCTTGCAAACGAACTGCAGACTGTCGTTTTGTTTGAGCGCTCCCGGCAGCAAGCCCATTTCGGTAAGGATTTGAAAACCATTGCAGGTCCCAAAAACGAATTTACCTTCTTCTGCCATTTGGCGGACGGCGGGAATAATGTTGGCAAAACGGGCGATGGCACCACAACGCAGGTAGTCACCATAAGAAAAGCCGCCTGGCAGCATTACTGCGTCAAAACCGGCCAAACTTTTCTCCCGGTGAGAAACATATTCCACGTCTGCACCCAGTACGCTGTGCAAGGCTTCGTAGAGGTCAACATCACCGTTAGAACCAGGAAAGACGATTACCGCAATCTTCATTCCGCCGCCTCCAGTACTTGATAGTGGTAAGTTTCCATGTTGAAGTTCACTAATAACTTGGTGGCAACATCCTTAATCGCCGCGTCCAGGTCAGTGACTGAATCAGCCAGTTGCAGGTCGAAGAACCGTCCGGCCGCTACACTCTCCACTTCGCTGTGGCCGAGGGTATGGATCGCGTCGGTAATTGCGGCGCCCTGCGGGTCAAAAACTGATGGTTTGTAGGTGACAAAAATCCGCACAGTCGTCATCTTAGTTCTCCTTTCCCAGGGCCTTTTGCAGACGGTGAAGGACTTCTTCATAGGTCACCGTCAAGTCGCCGAGGTCGCGTCGAAAGACATCCTTATCCATGTGCTGGTGGGTCTTGAGGTCCCACAGTCGGCAATTATCTGGTGAAAATTCATCCGCCAGGACAATGTGTCCATCCGGCAATTTACCAAATTCGAGTTTGAAGTCGACCAGCTGCATCCCGGCCCGGTGGAAGAGGATTGTCAGCAGGGTATTGACGCGTTCAGACAGGTTCCAGCAAGCCTGCAGGTCATCAGCCGTGGCAAAGCCCAAGCCCTGCGCCCCACTGTTGTTGAGGAAGGGGTCACCCAACTCGTCACTCTTGTAAAATAGTTCTTCAACCGGTTGGTCAAAGACCTGGCCTTCTTCCATGCCAAAGCGGGAAGCAAAGTGACCGGCACAGACGTTACGCGTCACAAATTCCAGGCGGATCATCTGACACTTTTTGACAAGTTCTTCAGTATCGTTCAGCTTTTTGATGAAGTGGGTGGGGATCCCGTTAGCAATCAGGTAATCAAAGACCAGGGTGGAAATCTGGTTGTTTAGTTCGCCCTTATCCTTAATCTGATCCTTCTTCTTCCCGTTGAGGGCTGTTGCCTGGTTGGTATAAACCACTTTTAACACGTTGGGGTCAGCGGTTTGCCACATTTGTTTTGCTTTGCCGGTATAAATTAGCTTGTCCATCTTCACCTAGCTCCTTTTGTAAAATACGAACTTTATGACGAATAAAGTAACTACTGTTCGTAAAACTAGGTTAAGGATAGCAGACCACTAGCTGGCCGTCAACATCAAATACGAACTATTTAGTGATTTTTAGCCTTATCATTCTGATATATCGCCATTGACACTTGTCTTCATTGTCAGTTGCCTCTATCGTTCGCTTTTTAGTCCATAAGAAAAAGAGCGCACTTCCAGCCATTATGGCTCAGTGCACTCTTTTTCTACTTAAAGTCAAGTTATATCAGTACTTAGCGACTGTATTGACTTGGCTTTTTTAGATTATTATGTTC
>NZ_CAKPXS010000045.1 GCF_934202235.1 uncultured Limosilactobacillus sp.
GTTGGTGAATATTTAGTCAAAAAAGCACCTCACAATTGTTAGATCACTTTGTCTAACAATTATGAAGCACTTCAATTTTTCCCAATCGTTTTTTGCTAGTGTCCAGTGTTACTTGGCTTGGTTGGTCCAGGCTGTGTAGGTTGTGTAGATGGAGATGACGATTCTGCAGAACTATTGCTGGAACTTTCAGAGCTTGAACTGGAACTTTCTGAACTGCTACTCGATGAACTGGCGGATGAAGAAGAGGACGAGGAAGACGATGAGCTTTCGCTTGATTCTTCACGTTCACTATCGGCAATCATACCGATTGCCCACTTCGAATCCTTAATTACCAGTTCGCGATGGCCATGGTAGCGGACAGCTTCCACGGAGGAAGGCATCCGCCAGTTGCTAGCATGGTTGCGGTTATCAAGGTAGGCCATGACCGACTTGTACAACAGTTGGGCGGAGTTGACGTAAGTGTCGGAAATACCGCCGCCAGCTGCCATCGGGTGGTCATAACCGGTCCAAACAGCGATGGAATAGTTCTTGGTGTAACCGGCCATCCAGGAATCCATCACCCCACTGTGCCCACTAGTAGGGAACTCGGTTGTCCCAGTTTTGGCTGCTTGGTGAACACCGCTAAGCCGGGCAGCAGTCCCGCTACCCTGCGAGCTGTTAATGACGCCCTTCAACATGAAGGTCATCATGTACGCAGTAGCACGGTTCATCGCGCGCTGACCATGCTTATGGTAAGTCTTGGTGTTCCCATCCTGAGTCGTAATTGACGAAATGTAATATGGGCGGTAGTAAATCCCACCATTTGCAAAGGCCGCGTAAGCCGCAGACAGTTGAAGTGGGGAGATATAGAGGCCAATCCCGTTTTGCAGGGTGTATGGCTTCTTTTGAGAAATGCCAAGCCCCTTCAAGAAATCAGTTGCTCGTGAAATTCCCACGGTCTGCAGGGTCCGAATTGCTGGCACATTTCGGGACTGAATCAGTGCTTCGCGCATGGTCATGGTCCCTTTGTACTGGTGGTCAAAGTCGTGGAGGACAATGTTCGTTCCCGGGTAGGTAAACTTGGTGTCCTTCACGCTCTTGTAGGTTGGCCACTGCAAGTATTCGATTGCTGGACCGTAATCCATAATTGGCTTAGCAGTAGAACCAGATGAACGGTCGGTTTGGACTGCCCGGTTGAGGCCGAAGACGGTCTTGCCTAAGTGACGACCACCCAACATGGCAACAATTTGTCCGTTATGCGGGTCAGTAACGGCAACACCAGCTTGCATCTGGTTGCTCTGGAAAGGAATAGAATTATTAGCGGCGTTGTAAAGGTGCTTTTGAGCACCAAGGTCCATGTTGGTGTGAACCTGTAACCCGTCAGTATAAGGGTTGTAACCCTTGGCATATAGCTGGGACATTACTTCCTTGACGTAGGGATCGATGACTTTTTCATCGACGTTGGCGTCACCACTTGAAGTATCCCCATGGTCAGGGTCTAAGCCGCTAGTGACGCTTTCTTTTTTGGCACTATCGGCATCTGCCTGGCTAATGTACTTGCTACGAACCATGGCATTCAAGACTTCGTTACGCCGCTTAGTTGCGTTGGTAGTGTCACTAGCCAGCGGATTGTAATAAGTTGGCGATTGGGGGATCCCGGCTAACAGTGCTAACTGGGAAAGAGACAGTTGGTCAAGGTCTTTTCCATAATAGTACTGAGCCGCAGTTTTCATTCCGTAAACCCCATTGCCCATGTAAACCTTATTGATGTAGAAGTCTAAAATCTGGTTCTTGGAGAAATGGTGTTCAACGTTAATCGCCAACCACGCTTCCTGAGCCTTTCGCTTGAAGGTGCGGTCAGAGGCAGCCGTCGAGAAGACGGACAGCTTAACCAGTTGCTGCGTCAGGGTACTGCCCCCCTGCATTTCACCACTAGAGCGGCCAAAGACGTTATTGACGGCCGCACCAACGATCCGAACGGGGTCCACCCCGTGGTGACGATAGAAGCGACGGTCTTCAATAGAAACAACAGCGTGCTTTAAGTTATCAGGAATTTGGTCATTCTTGGCATAATCACGCTTTTGGGCACCTAAACGAGAAATAACCTTATCGTCTCTGTCGTAAATTGTTGTCGTCGTTTGACTAGCCAACTCGTTACGGCTAATCTTCGGGGCGCTTGACGCGTAGTAGAAAAAGAGGCAGGCGCCGGCAAGGACTAAGAGAACGATAATACCTAAGATCCACAGCAGGATCCGTTTGACCGAGAAACCGTGATTGTTTTTTCCACCACGGGGTGGTCGTTTGTCCATCAAGTAATCTTCTCTTGATGGTTGATTATTATCTGCCATGTTTTACTCCTTTATTGCTGACTGGCGGCGATTAGCTGGTCAACCCCGGCGAGGTAGTCAACCCGGGGGTTGAGACCGCTATAGACCTCATAGCCGTCAGAAATAATTTTGGTTAAGGGAATCGACTTCTTTTGACCATTGCAGTAATGATCCCAGTCAATTAGCAGGCTGGAAGCGGGGTAAACAAAGATTCGCTCGAGAGTAGTAAAGCGGATCAGGGCGAAACAAATCCCGTCTTGCAGCATGCATTCTTTGAGGTGGGTCACTTGGTGCTGGTGAAAGTTCTTGAGTGGAAACGAACGCTTATTCCTAGTCTCCTTAGCATCGAAATCGAGGTAGTAACCATGATAGACACCGTTGTAGTCGGTAGTTGACGGGCGACGAAAGTATGCTTCTCGAATAACTGCTTGACTACGTTGGGGGTAATCAACTTTCACTAATTGAATCGGTGTCGGTTTCTTGTGGACAACAGCGAGGTGATGAGTGCGGTAGAATTCATTGCTGTCATTGACGGCTTTTTCTAGCGTCATTCCCCGCCGCGCAAAACTTGATTGGTGCGGCGCTGGAATCTCATCATGAAAGTTATTGCCAACGTGAGGCCGCTGACCGTTCGGATAATGAATAGAAATGGGTACTCCCTCCCTTGACTAGGTGCTATTATACCAGAGAAAGCAGAATACGGCGGAGATATTAATAAGGAGGTAGCAAAATGAGGCGAATCTGGGTGACTGGCTACCGGGCGTTTGAGTTGAACGTTTTTCAGGATAACGACCCTAAAGTGACGGTAATAAAGGAAGTAATTAGTAAAATCCTAGCGGAAAAGCTGAACGAAACGACGGACAGCTGTTGGTTGCTGACTGGGGCCAACCTTGGTGTCGACCAGTGGGCGGTTCAGGCAGGACTGGCACTCAAAAAGGATTATCAGCAACTTAAAATTGCGATGATGACTCCTTATGAACAGTTTGGTCAACGGTGGAATGAAAATAATCAGGCGAAGTTGGCACAGCTGCGTCAACAAGTTGATTTTGCATCGACGGTCACGAAGGGCCCTTACCAGACACCAGCACAGTTACGGGCTTACACCGACTTTATGGTAGATTATAGCGATGAGGCGGTGATGATTTATGATCCGGACCATAAGGGGAAGCCGCAGTGGGACTATGCTGCGATCAAACAGGCCGGGGAAATGCATGACTACCCGCTACGGTTAGTGGACTTTGATGAATTACAAACGGCAGCCGAAGAATGGGGCGAGCACCAACGGGAAAAGGCCGAAGAAGATGGTCGCTTCAATAGTTAAAAGATAAGATTTATCAAAGATTACTGATTAAAGTAGTATTTTCCTTTTTTCTCCTTTGCAACAAAGCAATTTTTTGGTAACATAAAACTTGTTGACGGATAAATCAGCGAATGAGGTGTGAAAAAGTTGAGTGAGATCAAACTGACTGCTCAGGATATCCTGCATAAGCAGTTTAAAGAAAAGAGTATTGGAAAAGGCTATGATGAGGCCGACGTCGATGCCTACTTAGACATCGTGATCAAGGATTACGATACTTTTCATTCTAAGTTGACCCAGCTGCAAAACGAAAATGAACGGCTCAAATCCAAAGTTGATGAATTAAACCGTCAAGTTGCAGTAGGCTCTAATATGGGCCGCAGTGCAAATGAAGGGTCGCAACCTGTTTCGAGTGCTACCAACATCGATATCTTGAAGCGGTTGTCAAATCTGGAACGGCGCGTCTTCGGCACCCAAATGGGTAACGGCGAAAGCGACGATTCTGACTCGCATTTACTATAAGAATGACTTTGCAAACCTTGGGTTATTGAGCGCAATCTTGCATTGCGTTAGGAAGGTCCATGCTCGCACGGGCTGCGATGTCCGTAGTGTTTGTGCTCGCTGAAAAAATAAGGCGGGGCACCTTTTAGGTGACGGCGAATGAAACGGCTAAGGCTTCGGCTATGCCCGAGTAGTTCTGAAAAGTGCCACAGTGACGATCCTTGCTGGAAACAGCAAGGGTGGAACGCGGTAAACCCCTCAAGCGGTAAACCCAAACTTTGGTCGGGGAGCTTTGGATAGCGAATTGAAGCGATTCCAGGGGAGGGCAAATGCCCTGAGACAGATGATAACCTCGGTTCAGTTGTGCCTGACAACTGGATTACGACAAAACATGGCCTACAGAGGTTTGCAAACAGGCACCCGGGATTCTCCCGGGTTTTTTTGTGGAATTGATAATGATTATAAGTTAGTGAAAGAAGGGGCACAGATGCAACAATACCAGCTAATTGCAACCGCAGCATCCGGGGTCGAGGCGTTAGTCGGCAAGGAGTTACGCCGTTTAGGATACCAAACACGGGTGGAAAACGGCCGCGTCCGCTATCAGGGTACGATGAAGGACGTTATTAAAACGAATCTTTGGTTAAGAACGGCTGACCGGGTTAAAATTGTTGTCGGTGAGTTTAAAGCGACGACCTTTGACGAGCTGTTTGAACAGACGCGTGCGTTGCCCTGGGATCAGTACTTACCAGTAGATGCCCAGTTTCCGGTTGAAGGGAAAAGTCATCGCTCACAGTTGCATCATGTTCCTAGTGTCCAGGCCATTGTCAAAAAGGCGGTGGCCAAGTCACTAGCAGATAGTTACCACCGGCGGACTCGCCTCCCAGAAAGTGGGATGCTGTACCCGTTAGAGGTAGCGATTGTGAAAGACCACGTGATGCTGACCTTGGATACGACCGGTGATAGTCTGTTTAAGCGCGGCTATCGTCAGGAAAAAGGTGGTGCCCCACTGAAGGAAACAATGGCGGCGGCCTTGGTTCTGTTGGCACACTGGTTTAGTGATAATCCATTTGTAGATCCCGTTTGTGGTTCAGGAACCATCCCCATTGAAGCCGGGTTGATCGGTCACAATATTGCCCCAGGAAGTAACCGTGATTTCTTATGTGAGCGGTGGGTCAACCTGGTGGGGCCAACCGTGAGTGACGAAGTCCGAGACGAGGCAGATAGCCTGGCCGACTACGACGTCCAGTTGGAAATTCATGGTTATGATATTGACCAGCAAATGGTTGACATTGCCAAGCGTAACTGCCAATCAGCCGGCTTAACTCATGACATTACTTTCAAGCAGCTGGCAGTTAAAGACTGGCGGACTGACGAACTCAACGGAGTCATCGTGGCGAACCCGCCATACGGTGAACGGTTGGGTGACCGGGAAGAGGCACGGCAGCTGTACCGCCAAATGGGTGAGCTTTACCGACCACTGACTTCTTGGAGTAAGTACATTCTGACTGCCGACTTGGAATTTGAAAAATACTACGGTCAGCAAGCAACCAAGCGGCGCAAACTATATAATGGCGCTTTGCGAACGGATCTTTTCCAGTACTGGGGCAAGAAAGTGCGTGCCCATCATTCTACGAATTAACGGGCTTTTTTGCTATAATTTGGGGAGATTAACAAAGTTATTCCAGCTGGTGAAGAGCCTGGTTGGCGAGGTGGTGGGCACCGTGGTTCTCTTTTTCAGGGATCCAGCGGGTAATCACCGTCTCAAACTGGTCCATGAGGGAGAGCAGGGTAGCTAATTCTGGCGAATAGTGTTTGGCATAGCGCTTGCTGACAGCGTCCTTAACGAGTTGGCTGTCCGTGTGAAAGAGCACCACTTCTTGCGCAGTAAAATGAGCGGTCAGGTAACGAAAACCAGCAATGGCCGCTTGAAATTCGCCTTCATGGTTATTAGCCAGGTCAATGGTACTCGTTAACTGGAACTGTTGTTTATTAACGATGATTAAGATGCCCAGACCTGTTGGCCCAGGGTTGCCCTTGGTTGCCGCGTCGGTATAAATAGAGATCATGACATTACTTCTTTCTGGAGGGCTAAGATGCAGGAAACAAAAAAGTATTTTTATCAGCCTGATTTGACCAGTTCAATTATTGACTGGTGTTGGACTCTGCTGATTTTGATTGCTGGGATTGTCGTTTGGTTGGAAATTACGCATTTTCAGTGGATTTCAGCACTGCTGTTTCTAATTTTCTTGATTTTAACATTTTTTGCAATCCAACGGCGGACAGTAACGGTGAATCCACAGTCGATGACGTTTAGCCGGTTGCTGCAGCGTGATTTTTTAGTGGTGCCGTTAAAAGATATTCGGCAGCTGCGTTTTACCAAGCACACCATGACGATGACCGTTAACGGTGAAGTAATGACCTATACCTTTTCCCACCGGTCCATCGTCGACCTTCAGCGGACATTGAAGAATGCTCAACAAGGAGTTCAGTAATGATTTACGTCTTATTGACGGTGATTTGTCTCGCCCTCGACCAGTTAGTAAAGTGGCTGGTTACTGTTAATATCCCCCTCAACCAGTCCCGGCCGTTTATTCCGGGATTGTTTGACCTGACCAACCTTCACAACCCGGGCGCTGCCTGGAGTATTTTGGAAGGACAACAGTGGTTTTTGGTGGTAGTGACGGTGGTGGCATTGGTAGTGATTGGTTTGTTGATGAAACACTACCGTGGTTACCGGTGGGCTGAGTGTAGCCTTTGCTTGATTTTAGCGGGAACGCTGGGGAACTTCATTGACCGTTTACGGTTTGGCTACGTCGTGGATATGTTTGAACTGTTACCGGTTAATTTTCCAGTTTTTAACGTTGCCGACGCACTGCTGACGGTCGGAGTGGTACTGTTGGCAATCCAAATTCTTAAAGAGGATGATTAAATGGCGCCAATTCAACTGACAATTGAACAGCAGGACAGTGGTCGACTAGATAAGGTTCTTGCTGGCCGCCTAACTCAGTTTTCGCGTTCCAAGTTGCAACGGTGGATTAGTAAGGGCATGGTCCTAGTGAACGGGCAGCAAGTTGCGGATAAATACAAAGTGAAAGTTGGCGACCAGGTCGTCGTAACACCAGAAGAACCGCACCCAATTGATCTTGAACCGGAAAATATTCCGCTAGATATCGTCTATGAGGATGACGATGTCTTGGTAGTTAATAAACCACAAGGAATGGTTGTCCATCCAGCGCCGGGGCACCCGGACCATACCCTGGTAAATGCGTTGCTGTACCATTGCCCCTTGTCGACGATTAACGGTGAATTTCGTCCCGGGATCGTTCACCGGATTGACAAGGATACTTCGGGTTTATTAATGGTGGCCAAGAATGATCGGGCTCACCAGAGTCTGGCGGCCCAGCTCAAGGCCAAAACTACCAAGCGAGAATATCTAGCGTTGGTCCACGGGCGGATTAAGGAAGAGCGGGGAACGATTGATGCTCCTCTCGGTCGTTCACGCAAGGATCGTAAAAAGCAGGCCATTGTGGAAGATGGGCGGCATGCGGTAACCCATTTTAAGGTCATTGAGCGATACCGCAATTACACCCTGATTAAATGCCGGCTAGAAACGGGTCGTACTCACCAGATCCGAGTGCACCTGGCATCTGTCGGGCACCCCCTGGCTGGAGACCCACTTTATGGTCCGCGAAAGACGTTGCCGGGGAAGGGACAATACCTTCATGCCCGGTTACTCGGGTTTGTCCACCCAACAACCGGGAAAGAAATGGTCTTTACAGCCCCGCTACCGGCTTATTTTCAGCAAATGATTGCAAAATTACGGCAAAGTGAGAAGGATTAACATGGCTGATCGTTATTTAATTCTAGAGGATGGTTCCGTTTTTCCGGGGACTGGCTTTGGTTCACCGGCGGTGACTTTCGGAGAAATGGTCTTCACGACGGTGATGACTGGCTACCAAGAAATAATTACTAACCAGGTTTTCCATAACCAAATCGTCGTCTTTACAACGCCCAATATCGGTAACTACGGGATTGAACGGAATATCTATGAATCTATTGTGCCTACTATCAAGGGTGTGGTCGTTAGGAACGTCGCTAACGTGTCGACGAATAAGCAACGGCGGCTGACACTTGACCGTTACCTTAACTCCATGAACATTCCGGGAATTGCAAACGTTGATACGCGGGCCTTGACCCACCGGCTGCGCGATGCCAGTAAGGTGTTGAAGGGGAGTATTGTTCCGGTACCCGATGAACACGCCTTCGACCAGTTGCAAGCAACCGTTTTAACCAACCAGCAAGTCGCCCAGGTGTCTGCTCCCAAGCCGTACCCAAACCCTGATGTGGGGATGAGCGTCGTTGTGATTGATTTTGGTCTGAAAAATGGCATTTTACGGGAACTCAGCCGGCGCAAGTGTAACGTCACCGTTTTACCATATAACGCCACGGCTGAAGAAATTTTGCGGTTAGACCCGGATGGGATCGTTTTGTCAAGTGGTCCTGGTAACCCGGCGAGTCTGCGTACTTCTGTTCTGGAGATGATTCGGGAGGTGGAAACTCGCGTGCCACTGTTCGGGATTGGGCTGGGGCATGAATTGTTTGCCATTGCCAATGGCTGTAATTTGAAACCGCTTATCCCGGATCATAGCGGAATGAACCACCCGATCAAAGAAGTGATCACTGGCCATATTGTTTATGCGACGCAAAACCAGGGTTATCTTCTCACCCACGATGCTGTTGATCGAACGCAGCTTTACGTGACCTACGTTGACTTGCTTGACGGTTCAATTCAGGGGTTGCGTCATCGTGACTACGCGGCTTTTTCAGTGCAGTTTTTCCCGGATGGGGCTCCGGGTCCAGATGAAACCAACAGCTTATTTGATGAATTTATGGACGCCATGCGCGTCCGGGAAGGGCGATAAGATGGCGCAAAATTATGTCTTGCTAATCGGAACGGAAGCCGATAACTTGCAGCATGGTGACGAACTTGATGCTTTAACGCTTGATATCGCGGCTAGTCTGAAGAAGCAGGGGTTGTCGACGATCTTGATTAGTACCAACCCTTTTTCGTTTTCGCTGGATGCTAAAGTGGCGGTCGATCATGCAGAAATCGTTCCCGTGACGAGCACGAATATTGAAAACCTGATTGACAAGTACCATCCCCGCTACATTGTGCCCACGTTAGGGGGACGGCACGCGTTTGAAGTTATCCAGGAAGTTGCTGAGAGCGGTACTCTGCAGAAAAATAATGTGGAAGTGCTGGGCAGTCCCCTGTCAACAATTCGCCAGATTAACAACCCAGTGATGCTGAGCCGTACTCTCCACACGATGGATGCACCGACCAAGAAAATTGCGACGGTTGATAATTACCAGGCGGCCGACAATACTGTCAGCCAGATCGGTTACCCGGCAATTATCCGTTCCATCATGCCGAGGACCAGCAGTTTTTGGCGGATTGTCCACGACAATAACGAGATGCATGAAGCGGTGACGATCGGCTTGCAACGTTCTCGGGCCGGACAGATTCTGATTCAACAGAGCCTGGCTGGTCTCAAGGAAATTGAAGTCATTGTTCTCCGCGATGCTTCAGGCACCATGATGCAGTTGGCGATGGTTGAAGACATTGACCCCATTGGGACTCACGCCGGGGACTCCATTGCGGTGACGCCGGCGCAAACCCTGCTTGACCGTGAAATTCAGGATATGCGAGACATCGCTTTTGCAATTACCCGGAAGTTGCGGGTAGTGGGGATCAACCACGTTCAATTTGCTCTCGATGAGGAAAAGGAACAGTTTTATGTCATCAAGAACAGTCCTTACTTGGATCGGATGAGTACCTTTGTCAGCCAGGCCACTGGTTATCCGGTAGGGATGGTCGTTGGGCAACTCTATGCGGGGATGAACCTGGTGGATATTCACCTTGACCATGGTTATTATCGGCACGCGGCAGTGACCGAACCGGCGATGGACCGGGTCGCAGTTCGTGTTCCCGTTTGGCCCTCAAGTATCCTCCACGGTAAGAACCGCCTTTTGTCCACCCAGAAAAAGTCACTGGGTTCAGTAATTGGAGTCGGACGCAGCCTGGAGGAAGCATTATGCAAGGCGATCTCATTTGATCACGGCGAAGATCTCCGCTTACAAGCAGAGCGAAAGCTGAGCGAAGATGAGCTCATTGCTGGACTTATTCACCCCCAGATTGGTCGGTTGTACTTATTGATGGAGGCTTTACGGCGCGGTTATTCGCCTGAAGAATTGTCTGAGATGACCAAGGTTGATGAATACTACTTTGTTGAACTGGCCAAACTGCTGGAGCTGGTCAAGCAGTTGAAAGATCATTCAGGCAATGAAGAACTGCTGGGAAAGGCTAAGTATCTGGGAATTCCTGACCAGCTTATTGCCGAGTTATGGGACCTGAGCGAGGGCCGGATTGCTGCGATGCGGCACGGTAATGGCATTAACCGGACGTACAAGATGGTCGAACCAACCGGGGGCGAATTTGTGACTGATGTGGCGACCTATTACAGTACCTTTGAAATGGAGGATGAATCACAGGTTACAGCCACTCCTAGTGTGATGGTGGTGGGCGCGGGTCCGCTTCAGCTAGGCATCGGCAGTGCTGGTGATTACTTTTACGCTGCCGTGCTGGCAAAGTTACGTCACTATGGCTACCATACAATCGTGGTTAACAATAATCCCAGCTCAGTCACGTTATCACCATTATTGGCTAACAAACGTTACTTAGAACCACTAATCGCGGAAAACATTCAGTCGATTGTGGGCGTTGAACACCCAGACTACCTCCTCGTTCCGTCTAGCCGGTCTGACTTATTGGCTGAACTGAATGTTGCCGATGAAACCAAGTTATTAGTGATGCCGATCGACCGTAATACCCGGAGCATTAGTAGTCACTTTCCGCTTTATAACTGCGACCTCTTATTCGACGGCAACCAACTTTACCAGTTGGCAATCACTGCCGATTATCAGTCGCCGCTGAATTTGAGTTACCAGTCGACTCACCAGTACCTTCCGGTAGAATTAACAGCGATCGATAAGCACCAGGTTGAACGCTTGGTTGACCAGTGTCGGCCTTCGCTGAGTAAGCCAGGATTGTACCAGCTCGTCATGTCAGTGCACCAGGATGGCACTATCAAACGGGAAGGGCTACTGCCATTACCGCTGACGGACGTGGCCTTTTTGTCGAAGGCCCTGGCGCTTGATATTCCAGGATTATATAGTCAAATTGCCACCAATGTCCTTGATGACGAACAGCAGGTTGCTGTGCAGCATCCCCGGCTAGTAGAGCGGGCTGTTTACCAGGCACAGTTTCCCTTTAAGGAGTTGCGTGTTCAAAATGGTCAGCTCAGTGCGAAAAACGTGATGGGCGCGACAATGTTTCTCGTTCCCCACCAAGATTAACCAGCATCTTAATAAGTGATGACAAGCGTGAGTGAAGTTCACTAAGGGACTTTGCTCACGCTTTTTTTGAATAAATATTGCATATTGGTTTTTAAAGTGTATAATAAGTGCATAAATAATTAAGGAACGAGGTAAGTGGGATGCGACGACGAATGACTGATGGTGGTTACTAAACGACATTTACGTGGAGGCATAATTATGAAATTTAATTTAAAAAAAGGGATTTTATTAGCATTTGCAACTGTGGTCGCCCTTGGCGGACTTCTCGGTGGTTGCGGAAAAAAGGATAATAGTTTTCAAAAGGTGAAGGACAAGAATGAATTAGTAGTCGGTACGTCCGCTGACTTTGCGCCCTATGACTTTCAGATTGTAAAGAACGGCAAAAAAGAAATTGTCGGCTACGATATCATGTTGGCCCATGAAATTGCTAAGCAGACGGGAATTAAACACGTCAAGGTCGTGAATATGTCTTTCCCATCGCTGATTACTGAGCTTCAAAATAAGAAGGTCGACGTGGTGATGGCGGGGATGGCTTACACTAAGCAGCGGGCCAAGGTGGTTAGCTTCTCCAAGGTTTACCACAATGACAGTGGGCGGGCCCAGGTTCTCTTGGTCTCACCGAAGAATAAGGATAAGTACAAGAGTATTGCTGACTTAAGTGGCGCTTCACTTGGTGCACAGCAGTCGTCAGAACAGGAAAAGATTGCTAACAAGGTGAAGGGGGCCAAGGTCGTCACCGAAAGCTCGCTGGCTGGCCTGACAACGGAACTGAAGAACGGGACTCTTGATGGCGTTGTTTGCGGCGGCGATACCGCTAAGGCCTATGTCAAGGAGCACCCGAATGACTACGCCATTGCTGACAACATCAACTTCAAATACAGCAAGCAGGCTGCCGGTGTCCGGATTGTTACCCGGAAAGATGATAAGCAACTATTAGAGCAGATCAACAAGGTCATTGAAAAGGATAAGAAGAACGGGACGTTGGAAAAGCTTTACCAGCAAGCGGTTGATTTGCAGATTGCTAATAACCAATAACGTGAGGGCGATAAAATGGATAAAGAAAAGCAGCTGGCGATTTTTAAACATATTATTAATACGAAAACGGTCAATAATAACGAAGCAGCCTTGGCTGACTATTTAGCGGGGCTCTTTGAACCTTATGCTGACCAGGGCGTCAAGGTGGAGAAAGTTAATTATGCGCCGGGACGCGATAACGTGGTTGTCACAATTGGGCACGGCGAAAAGGTTCTTGGGTTTACTGGTCACATGGACGTGGTTGATCCTGGTGATCTAACAGCATGGGCAACTGACCCGTTTAAAGCCACGGTAAAAGACGGTAAACTCTATGGTCGTGGGGCCTGTGATATGAAGAGCGGGTTAGCAGCCGTGGTGGTCGCTTTATTGGAATTGCTAGAACAGGGGGCCAACTTGCCGGGGACGATCAAGCTGCTGGCAACTGTTGGAGAAGAAACTGGTAATTACGGAGCAGCGCAACTAACGAAGAAAGGCTACGCTAATGACTTAGATGCCCTCATTGTGTGTGAACCTAACAATGATTTGCATGATGTAACTTATGCCTGCAAGGGTGTCGTTGACTATTACGTGACGGCGGTTGGCCGGGCTGCACACAGCTCACGTCCGGAAAACGGGATCAATGCGATTGACCACCTGTTTGAATTTGCGAAGTTGGCAAAGGCCAAGCTCGACCAATTTGACCAGACAGATCCAGCACTGGGCAAACTGACCCACATTGTTTCAAAATTCAATGGTGGGGAACAGATTAATAGCGTGCCATCCCGTGCGGTGTTAGCTGGCAATATCCGGACGATCCCGCAATACCCGAACAAGGTTGTTTATGACGCCATTGACAGCACGGTAGCGGAATTAAACCAACAGCCGGGCTACCATCTCAGTATTCGTTACAGTTTTCCGGAAGAACCAATGGACGGCGATGCTGATTCGGTGTTAATCCAGCAAGTGCAGGCGACTGCGCAGCAGGTGCTGGGGTGGCAACCGACCCCGACGGTCAGCACTGGTGCTAATGATGGACAGGAGTTTACCCAGGCCGACAAGGAATTTACCAGCCTGATCATAGGTCCGGGT
>NZ_CAKPXS010000046.1 GCF_934202235.1 uncultured Limosilactobacillus sp.
ATCTTCGTATTGATGCTAATTTTAGCCATAAAAATACCCTCGGAGTTGAATTTCCAACTCTGGGGGTACACGTCAGAAGATTTCATCGAGATCCATTTTTTATTAGGGACTTATGTCACAGCCCCTTTTGTTAGTGGTGTTTTATTGGTGCTGCATTTGCCGTTTGAGCTGATCCATTCGGTGGGTAACGACCGTCTCTAGCAAACAAAGGATGGAGGAGATCAGTAAGAGGTAGTTATCGGGGAGGATGAAGAGGGCTAAGATTAACACCCAGGAGAAAAGGTTCCATTGGTTTTCCATCCTCATGACCTTGTGCCAGCGCTGGCGGAGGTCTTCATCATTAATTTCCTGGTAGTGACTACGGAGGTAACTATTTAACCGGAACTCAACGAAGGAGATCACGATAAACAAAAAGGTGGTAATCCCAGAAAATAAGGTTAAGTTTTCGTTGACGCTCATCATCGGATCCCCCTAAAAGGTCGGTTTGATTTCTAAGGCTTCCTGTTGGCTGAAGTCTTCATCTGGATACTTGTTGTGGAGAGCGGTAAGCAACATTTTTTTAGCGATTTCACCGTTCCGCGTTAAAATCGGCCCGTGGAAATATGAACAGTAGGTCGACTTGTAAATGGCGCCTTCCGTCTTATCTTCGCCGTTGTTGCCGTGACCAGCAAGGACGGTGCCCAGTGGGCGTTCAGACTTACCAATAAAGGTCCGACCATTGTGGTTTTCAAAACCGTGGAGCTTACCCAGCTCTGGGTTTTCAATGACGATATCGCCGATAAAACGGTGGTGGTCCTGGGAAAGGGTGTAGTGGTCCAGGGCACCGATACCAGGGATCTTTTCTCCGTCAGCCCCGATATAATAGTGGCCGAGTAGTTGGTAACCACCGCAAATAGCGATCAGCGGTTTGTTACCCTCGATAAATTTAACCAATTCTGCTTTTTTACCTTGGATATCCTTGGAAATGACCATTTGCTCATAGTCCTGGCCACCACCAAAGAGGGCCAGGTCGAAATCATCGGCAAGAAAGCGATCACCCATACTGATGACCTTGGCGTCAATATCAGTATCCATTTGTTGAGCGTAATACTTCAGCGCCGTAATGTTACCAATATCACCATAAGTATTCATCAAATCCCCGTAAAGGTGGGCGAGTTGTAAGTGATACTTAGCCATTAGTCCATTCCTCCCTTGACCACGCCTTTTTCGGCGAGTTCTTTTCGTAACTGCAGGACAGCCGTGTAGGTGGCAAGAACGTAGACCTGCTTGGTTGGCAGCTGCTTAATCTTGTTAATGACCTTGGTGAGGTCCTTTTCGTGCCAAACGTTGTCGATTCCGGCCATCATCAAGCGGGTGCTGATGTCGCGGTAACGTTCACCACCGGTCATAAATTGCGGAATGTGGTAGTTTTTTAGCTTTTCAAAGTTGCCATCCCAAATCCAGCTGGTATCGATCCCGTCGGCGTAATTAGCGTTTAACAAGAAGACGAAGGAGAATGGTTGCTTCTCCGTCGTGATCATGTCGAGCACCTGGTTAAGCCCGACGGGGTTTTTGACCAGGATGAGGGTGACGGTCTTGTCACCAAGTTGGAATTCCTCCTGGCGGCCGAAAACTCGTTCGTCGGCATTAAAGGCCCGACTAATTTGCGCTGGGGCGACGCCCAGGAAGCGGCCCAGCGAGTAGGCAGCCAGGGCGTTGTAAATGTTATAGGTTCCCCCGATCGCAATGTGAGCCGGGTGGCCATCAATGGCAAAGTCGGAACTATTCGGCGTCTGGTCGGTAACAGCGGTCACCGCATGGGTTAACTGTGGCCGGTGGAAGCCGCAGTGGGGACAGAAGTAGTTCCCCAGGTTGCTGTAGGTCCGCAGGTGGTAGTGCAGGATGTGCTGGCACTTGGGACACAGCAAACCATCCGTGTTTGCAGGCGCCCGCAGGTCATCTTGATAACCATTATCAAAGCCGTAGTAAATAACTGGGTTGGGCAGGTCAACACTGTTGAAGAGCTGCTCGTCACCGTTGGCGATAATCGTTGCCTCTGGCGCCATGCGAATGCCCTTGATAATTTTCTTATAGGTCGTGTAGATTTCACCATAGCGGTCCATCTGGTCACGGAAAATGTTGGTGAGGACAAAGGCCCGCGGCGTGATATAGGAACAAACCATTGCGACGTTGGCTTCATCAACCTCCAGGATGGCCAGCCCCTTCTTATTGATCCGGGGCGCAGTCAAGAAGGTGGTCACAATCCCCTGCTTCATGTTTGAACCTGTCGGGTTGGTTAATACCTGGTTGTATTTTTGCCGGGCCACCCGGACAGACAGGGCGGTCGTCAGGGTTTTACCGTTAGTCCCGGTTACAATTACTAGGTCGTATTTCTTAGCAAAGGCGGTCAGCACGTCAGGGTCAATCCGTAAGGCTAGTTTTCCTGGCAGCGAACTGCCACCGTGGAAAAAGGTATGGAGAAACCAGTAGCTGCTTTTGCCGACAGCTGTGGCGAATGAACTTTTGACAGTCATTTTCAATTCCTTCCGTAAATCGTTTTGTCGCGTTAATTTTAAACGTTCTGCCGATAAAAGAAAAGTAGTTGATCGCCGCCCTGGTCAAGACCGCCGCAATCGACTATAATTAATCTGCTATGCAATGAAGAGGGGGAGAGTAGAGTGGCCCAGCTGTTTTTTAAGTATGGTGCGATGAACTCCGGTAAGTCGATCGACATCTTGAAAGTTGCCCACAACTATGAGGAGCAAGGTAAACCAGTAGAATTGCTAACCAGTGGGGTGGATACCCGTTCAGGCCAGGGAGTGATCGCCAGCCGGATTGGCTTAACCCGGAAGGTAACTCCGGTGATGCACGATACTAATATCTACCGAATGGTCAAACAGTTGGACAAGAAGGTTTACTGTGTCCTGATTGACGAGGCCCAGTTTTTGACCAAGGAGCATGTTTTGCAGTTAACGAAAATCGTTGACGAGCTGAACATTCCGGTGATGACCTTTGGCTTGAAAAATGACTTTAAAAACGAGCTTTTTGAAGGGTCCAAGTACCTCTTAATCTACGCAGATAAAATCGAAGAAATGAAGACGATCTGCTGGTTCTGCCCGCACAAGGCGACGATGAACCTGCGGATTCACGATGGTCAACCGGTTTATGAAGGCGAACAGGTACAGATCGGCGGTAACGAGTCGTACTATCCGGTTTGCCGGAAACACTACTTCCACCCAGTGCTGAAAGGACGGGAATAATAAATGGAAATGGACAAGATTTTTGATAAGCTCCAGGCGGTTGTTGACCGTTATGATGAGCTGAACGAAATGATTTCCGACCCGGAAGTCATTGCCGATACCCCGCGGTTTATGAAGCTGTCCAAGGAAGAGGGCCAGCTGCGGGAAACAGTTGAAAAATACAAGCAGTATCAAAAGACGGTTAAGACGATCAAGGACGATACCGACCTCTTGAATGAAACCGATGACGAGGACCTCCGCGACCTGACCAAGGAAGAGCTGGCTGATGCGCAGGCCAAAAAGGAAAAATTAGAGCAGGAACTGCTGGTTCTGGTTTTGCCAAAGGACCCGAATGATGATAAAAACATCATTATGGAAATCCGGGGAGCTGCTGGTGGTGACGAAGCGTCACTGTTTGCTGCTGACCTCTACAACATGTACCTACACTACGCTGAAAGCCAGGGCTGGCACGTGTCGGTCGTTGACGAGAGCCCGACTGAAGTTGGTGGTTTTAAGGAAATTGTCCTGATGATCACCGGTGACAAGGTTTACTCCAAGCTGAAGTTTGAAAACGGTGCTCACCGGGTTCAACGGGTGCCGGTAACTGAATCGGCCGGCCGGGTTCACACGTCGACGGCGACGGTCGGGGTGATGCCAGAAGCCGAAGACGTTGATATTACTCTGGACCCCAAGGATATCCGGGTGGACGTCTACCGGTCATCTGGTGCCGGTGGTCAGCACGTTAACAAGACCAGTTCAGCGGTGCGGATGACTCACGAGCCAACGGGAATTGTCGTGGCAATGCAGGATGAACGGTCCCAGCAGCAGAACCGGGCCAAGGCCATGCGGATCCTGAAGGCGCGGGTTTACGACTACTACCAGCAAAAAGAAGAAAATGCCTACAACCAACAGCGAAAGGACGCAATTGGGACCGGGGACCGTTCAGAACGGATTCGGACTTATAATTATCCGCAAAACCGGGTTACCGACCACCGGATTGGGTTGACTTTGAACAAACTGGACCGGATTATGGCCGGGGAACTCGACGAGATTATTGACGCGCTGATTATTGCCGACCAGACGAAGAAATTAGAGCAGCTGCGCAATGAATAGCGAGCTGACTTATTTCCAGGCTCAGCAGGGAGCCAAGAGAATGCTGGAAGAGCGGCGAATTGACCCGGATGCGGTTAACTTCGTCCTCGAGATGATGCATGATTGGACGCCGGCGGAACGTTTGTCCCATAACCGCGAAATTATGAGCAAGGATGAGCTCAAGCGGTTTCGGATGGCCATCGACCGGGTTGCTAGTTATGAGCCGCCACAGTACGTGGTTGGTCGAGCGCCCTTTTACGGTCGGACCTTTATTGTTTCACGGAGTGTCCTCATCCCGGAAAGCGAGACGGAGGAACTCGTTGACTGGGTGCTGCACGATAACCCAGCTGACCAGCCACTGTCAGTCTTAGACTTAGGGACAGGCAGCGGCGTGATTGGGATTACCCTCGCCAATGAACGCCCTAACTGGCGGCTGACGATGAGCGATATTTCGGCGGATGCCCTGCGGGTGGCAAAGGCCAACCAGGTGCTTCACGGTGCTAGTGGTCAGCTGGTCATCAGTGATTTGTTTGACGGCTTAGGTGACCAACGGTTCGACCTGATCGTGACCAACCCGCCTTACGTCGCCACTACCGCTGTCAATGAACTCGATGAAGCAGTCCGTGATTACGAACCAGGGCTGGCGCTGTTTGCTGGTAGTGATGGCCTTGCCTTTTACCGCCGTTTATTTGACCAACTGACTGTCCACCTCAAACCGGGTGGTAAGCTTTACGGTGAAACCGGCTATGACCAGGAAGAATCAATTACGCGACTGGCTGAAAATAAGCTGCCGGACAAGCGGCTGACTACTAAGCATGATGTTGCGGACCGGATGAGGATGATTAGAATATGTGGTTAATGAGGAGACCTAAATTGCAACACTTTGATACCCGAATTTTCCAGTTAGATGAAATCGACGCGGCAGCACGGGAAATCCAGCAGGGTCACCTGGTATCGTTTCCGACCGAGACCGTTTACGGTCTGGGGGCTGACGCCACGAATGAGCAGGCGGTTAAGCAAGTTTACCTGGCCAAGGGACGGCCAAGTGACAACCCGTTGATCGTTCATATTGCCTCCCGGGAGATGGCCGAAAAGTACGCGGCCCATATTCCGGATAAGGCATACAAGCTGATGGACCACTTCTGGCCTGGCTCGCTGACGATGATCTTTAAAATCAAGCCGCATTCACTTTCGAAGACGGTCACTGGTGGTTTGAAGACGGCGGCCTTTCGTTTTCCTGATTGCCAGCCGACGCTGGACTTGATCAAGCAAGCGGGGGTTCCGTTAGTCGGGCCGTCCGCTAACACCTCTGGTAAGCCCAGCCCAACGACTGCCCAGCACGTTTATCACGACCTTCACGGTAAGATTGCCGGCATTTTGGATAACGGCCCCACGCGGGTGGGAGTAGAATCCACGGTATTGGATATGTCGGGTGACCATCCCGTGATTCTCCGGCCCGGAGCGGTAACGAAGGAACAAATTGAGGCGGTCATCGGCTCAATTGACCTGAACCACCACCACGTCGGTAAAAACGAGACCCCAAAGGCTCCGGGGATGAAGTACAAGCATTACGCTCCGGCGGCCCAGGTTTACATTGTCGACCCGGGGACGGACTGGGACCAGGTGGTTGACTGGATTAAGCAACAGCCCTTCGATGTTGGGATGATGGCGGAAGAGAAGGTGCTGCAACAGGCCAGCTTACCGATGAACGCTAGCCAGTTTTCGCTGGGCAGTGGGGTCCAAGACGCCAGTGCCCGCCTCTTTGACGGTTTGCGGGAATTTGATGATGAGCAAAACGTGAAGGCAATTGTCTGTCAAGCTTTCCCGGCCAAGGGACTAGGAGAGGCCTACATGAACCGGCTAAATAAGTCGGCTGGTGGGGTCCACTTCACACCGGCGGACAAGTCCTGATAAATAAATGGTTAATAGTTAATAAAGACAGGTAGTGGGGTGACTCACCGCCTGTCTTTTCTTCTGTGATAAAATATGACTAACAGTTGGTCAATAAAAGGAGGCTTTTCCGATGGATTATGGTGGTAAAGATCCGCAGCTTTGGCGGGCAATTGCGGGTGAAGAAGAGCGGCAGCAAGAAACCATTGAGTTGATTGCGTCCGAAAATATTGCTTCTACGGCTGTCCGCGAAGCTCAGGGGTCCGTTTTGACTAATAAGTACGCTGAAGGCTATCCGGGTCACCGTTACTATGGCGGCTGCCGGGAAGTTGACCAGGTGGAGCAATTAGCGATCGACCACGCCAAAAAACTCTTCGGGGCGGCCTACGTCAACGTCCAGCCGCACTCCGGCTCCCAGGCTAACATGGCTGTTTATGCCGCTTTGCTTAAACCAGGCGAGACGATCATGGGCATGGGCATGTCTGCCGGCGGACACCTGTCACACGGGTCAACGGTTAACTTTAGCGGCAAATTGTACCGGGCAGTTGGCTACGACGTTGACCCAGCGACTGAGCGGCTGAATTACCAGGCGATTCGCGAATTGGCTTTGCGGGTGAAACCACAGCTGATTGTGGCCGGCGCCTCTGCTTATAGCCAGGAGATTAACTGGCAACAATTCCGCCAGGTTGCCGATGAAGTTGGTGCCTATTTGATGGTTGATATGGCCCACATTGCAGGACTGGTTGCTACCGGTTATCATCCCAACCCGGTTCCGATCGCAGATGTGGTCACTACCACTACCCACAAGACCCTTCGCGGGCCGCGTGGCGGGATGATTCTTTCCCGTGATTCCCAGCTAGGCCAAAAGATCAATTCAGCGGTGTTCCCCGGAATACAGGGTGGACCACTGGAACACGTGATTGCGGCCAAAGCGCAGGCATTGTATGAAGACCTTCAGCCAGCCTTTCACGACTACATTGGTCAGGTGGTCGCCAATGCTGCGACAATGGCCGATATCTTTACTGCTGATGACCAGCTCCGGGTCGTTGCTGGTGGGACGGTTAACCACCTGCTCGTTTTGGACTTGACGGCGACGGGGCTCACCGGCAAGGATGCCCAGTCGTTACTGGATTCGATTAACATTACGACCAATAAAGAGGGGATCCCGAATGATCCCCGGAGTCCCTTTGTGACCAGTGGGTTGCGCCTAGGGACCCCGGCAATTACTAGTCGCGGCTTTGACGAAGAGGATAGCCGCCAGGTTGCCCAAATTATCTGCCAGGCGCTGCGCCACCCGCTTGATGATGAGCTGCTTGACGAGTTAAGGTGTGAGGTTCATCAACTAACGAGAAAACATCCGCTGGACTAGTTGCACGGCAGGGTGGTTAATGGCTATAATAAGAACGATTTAAATAGGGAAGGACGAAGATTGCGATGGGTAAGTTTGAAGTTTTGGATCACCCGTTGATCCAGCACAAGTTGACAATGATCCGTGATAAGCACGTTGGTACCAAGTTTTTCCGGGAAACTGTCCGGGAAATTGCCACTTTGATGGCCTACGAAGTTTCGCGTGATATGCCGGTGAAGGATGTTGAAATTGAAACGCCAATGGGAAAGACCACCCAAAAGGAACTGGCCGGCAAGAAAGTCGCCATTGTGCCGATCCTGCGTGCCGGGTTGGGGATGGTCGACGGCATCACCGACCTGATTCCAGCGGCCAAGATCGGGTTCATTGGGATGTACCGTGACGAGGACACGTTGCAGCCGCATGAATACTTTGTCAAGCTGCCTAACGACATTACTGAACGGCAGATTTTCATCGTTGACCCGATGCTGGCAACCGGTGGTTCCGCGATTGACGCAGTCGGCGCCCTTGTTAAGCGTGGTTGCGAACCAAAAAACATGAAGTTTGCCTGCCTGGTTTCCGCCCCAGAAGGTGTGAAAGCCTTCCGTGACGCTTACCCGGATGTTGATCTTTACACCTGTGCCCTTGATGACCACCTGAACGAGGATGGTTACATTGTTCCCGGGCTGGGCGATGCTGGTGACCGGCTTTTCGGTACCAAGTAAGTTGAAAATAAGCAACAGACCGTGACAGCTGTCACGGTTTTTTCTTTTAAGCAAGTGAGGCGAGCAAAAGGTGAAATTCAAGGGGCGCCAATGGTGGTTGTGGCTAATAATCATGTTGCTGGTCGGCGGGGGGCTCTTCCTGTTGACTAAACATGATGCCTGGCTGTATTCGCGACCGGTAGCAGTTGTCACCCAGGCTGACACGACGAGCCGTCAACGGCAAAGCGACCAGTTCAAGAATACCGACTACCTGGTTGACCAACGACTGAAAGTGCGACTACTAAATACCCGTTACCGTGGGCAAACGTTAGTCGTACGTAATCACTACACCGTTTCAAAAACCATGTCGTTGCACTATCAACGGGGTGACCAGGTCTTTTTAAACCAGCTGCAGGCAAAGCACGGCCGCCTTTCCGCCATGGTGAGCGGGCTGAAACGTGACGTAGTGATGGTGATGCTGGTCTGGCTAGTGGTCGTCATGCTGGTACTGATGATGGGACATGCCGGGTTACGGGCCCTGGCTAGTTTAGTTGCCAATACGGCGCTGTTTATTCTGGCCATTAATCTTGATTTGAAGTGGCAAGGACGCGGCGTCCTCCTGCTCTTCAGCTTGTTAGCGGTGGCCTTTACGGTGATTAGTCTGCTGTTAATTATGGGACCGACCCGCAAGATGCTGGCGGCATTGTTAGCAACAGTTGTCGCCACGACCGTCGCGGTGACCCTGTCCTGGCTGCTGATTGTGCTGACCCACGAGCGCGGCTTGTACTTTGAATCGATGATGTATGTGACCCAGGTACAGCGACCGCTCTTTATTGCGGAAACCCTTCTCGGCTCACTCGGGGCGGTGATGGATGTTAGCAGTGATATTGTGGCAACCCTCTTTGAAGTAAAACGGCTCCAACCAACGGCAACTCGTCACCAGCTACTGGTGGCTGGCCGACGGGTGGGTCAGCAAGTGATGGGACCGTTGACCAACGTCTTGATGTTAATTTTTGCTGCAGAGATGTTGACCAGCAGTGTTCTTTTTCTGCGCAATGGCAACTCCTGGGGGTACACGTTTTCCATGACCATGAGCCTGGGAATTACCCAGAGCCTGGTGTGCGGGATTGGGATTATTCTTGCCATTCCCCTGACCAGCTGGTTAATGGCCTCGATGATTGGGAAAGGAGGGTGGTCGAATGAGCACAATTAGTTTACTGACAGTCGTGCTGCTGGCACTAATGGTGATTGTTGGCGGGCGGCAGGGCTGGAGCGCCTTTTGGAGTCTCCTGCTTAATTTCTGCTGTCTCTTTTTTGCCATCGTCCTCGTTTCCTGGGGACTTTCGCCGTTGTGGATCACCCTCTTAGCTGGCATATTGATCTTGGCCCAGACTATCTGGCTGGGCGTTAGCGACGGGTTTATTGCTAAGCAGGCGTTTTGGTCGTCGCTGATTGTCTTTATTGTCTTGTTTGCCCTGGTCACTTTCGTGGAATACGTAGCAAAAGTACCCGGCTTTGGCGTGGAAGATACTGACGCGTTGGAAGGGATGTCATTGTCAATCGGGGTGTCTTACCCGCAAATTGCGGTGATGGTTGCTGCTCTCTGCTCGCTGGGGGCGATTGCCGAGGCTGCCATCTCGGTGGCCGCGGGGATGGCAACACTCTTGGATGATGGCAAGTTAACAGCGGGTCAGTCACTGTTTCATGCTGGGATGCAAATTGGCCGGCAAATAATTGGGACGGCCCTTAACACATTATTTTTTGGCTTTTTTGGTGGTTTCCTAGCTTTATTCATCTGGTTTGCAGGACTAGGTTATTCCTTTTTGACGGTGATCAATGATAAGGTTTTCGTCAACGAAATAATCATCGTTTTGGTGTCCTTTGTGGGTGTTTTATTAACTGTTCCGGTCACTGCATGGCTGGTTTCAGGACATCAGCGTCCCTCACAATAAAGTGTCCAACAGATGTATAAATATTAGTAAATGTCCCATTTGTAAACGCTTAAATAATTTTGGATCAGCGCTTTATCGGGCGCCAGTTCTATGTTATATTATTATGCGTAACTGGGAAAACAGGTCTTGGCTGGTCCCAAATTACAAACCAACTATTATTGTTATGAAGAAAAGAGGTGGAATGTAAATGGGCGGTGATGCTTATACCTTTAAGCTTTTTGGCCTCACCTTTAATTGGACAAACGTCATTTCTTGTATTGTTGTCTGCGTAGTCGTCTTTTTCTTGATGTTCGCGCTCTCGCGGCACGTCACGATGAAGCCGAAGGGCGGGCAAAATGCATTGGAGTGGCTGATTGACTTCACTAACTCTATTGTCCGGGGGCAATTCACGGCTGATACTGCAGGATTCTTCGAGTTCTTTGTCTTTATCCTGTTTGTCTTCCTGTTTGTCTCTAACCAGTTAGGACTGTTTGTCCAGATTGGTTGGGATGGTCACGACTTGGTCAGGAGTCCAACTGCTGACCCCGTGATCACGTTAACCTTCTCCATGAGTGCGATCCTGTTGTCACACTTCGCGGGGATGACTCACCGGGGTCTGAAAGAGTACTTCAAGGGCTATGTCCAACCAAATGCAATTATGATGCCGATTAATTTTATTGAGGAGTTTAGTAACTTCTTAACACTGGGTCTCCGGATCTTTGGTAACATCTATTCTGGTGAATTGCTCTTGAAACTGCTTGGTCAGTTAGCCTTTTCTCACGGGGTACCGACCATCCTGGTCAGTCTGCCAATTGAAATGGTTTGGCAAGGCTTCTCGGTCTTCATTGGTGCCATTCAAGCTTATGTCTTTGTAACATTAACATCGGTTTATATTTCTCGGAAGGTCGTTGGCGAATAATCGATGGTCAACACCTTTACCACATATTTTTAGGAGGATATTTATTATGGGTGCAATTTCTGCAGGTATCGCGGCAGCCCTCGCTGCTATTGCCGCTGGTTTCGGTAACAGTATTGTTATTAGTCACACGGTTGACGCTATGGCTCGCCAACCAGAAATCGTTGGTGACCTTCGGACGACTATGTTCATCGGTGTCGGCCTGATTGAAGCCGTCCCGATCCTGGCCATCGTTGTCAGCTTCCTGGTCATGAACAAGTAATCTTGGATTTCTCAATTCAAGACAAATCGTTGAACAGGAGGAGGTGTCAATAGATGTTTGTCTTAGCTGAGTCCAATCAGTTATACGTGGGCGATATGCTGTTTTACCTGATTTCGTTTCTGATTTTGGCGGCGTTGGTCTGGCATTTTGCTTGGAAGCCGGTGACCCAGATGATGGAAAAGCGGGCAAAGCGGGTCGCTAACGATATTGACAGTGCCCAGAAGAACCGCAAGGAAGCCGCAGCATTAGCCGCCCAACGGCAAGCTGAATTAAAGGGTTCTAAGCAGGAAGCGGCACAGATTGTTAGTGACGCCAAGAAGTCTGGTGAAAATCAACGCACCAAGATTGTCGAGGCGGCCCAAAATGACGCTGCCAGCATCAAAGCACAGGCAGCAACCGACGCTGAACAGGCTCGTCAAGATGCGCTGCTCAGTGCCAAGGACGACGTAGCAAACTTATCTGTTGAGATTGCTTCCAAGCTGATTCAAAAGCAGTTGAATGCTAATGATCAACAAGCATTGATTGATTCATACATTGAAGGGCTGGTAAAACATGAAGCTTGATAAGAAAACGGTCGCCCGCCGTTACGCCCGGGCTCTCTTCGAGCTCGTCGACGAGGCCGGTCAACTCGACCCGACTTATCAAGAACTACTGGCGCTTCGCCAGGTGATCACTGCCAATCCACAGCTGATTCCTTCATTGATGGGGGTTCAGCTAACTGCCGCCCAAAAAAAGCCGCTGGTTGAGGCGCTTAAAAATGGTGCTTCTCAGCCGGTTACCAATCTTGTACAGATGGTGTTTGACTATGGGCGTATGAATGACTTGGTCGCAATTATTGATGAGTTTGAACGGCGGTACGATGCCCACTACCAGCGGGTACACGCCGACGTGGTTACTGCGGTTCAACTTGATGACTCCCGGAAAAAAGAATTATCAAACGCCCTGGCGCAACGCCTTGGCGCTTCCGAAGTGGTGTTAAGCGAAAGCGTTGACCCTTCGATTCTTGGTGGAGTGATTGTTAAAACGGCGAGCCAAACCCTTGACGGGAGCGTTCGCACCAAGATTGAACAAATTCGTCGGTTGCTGGTTAATAAAGATGTTTGATAATGAAGAGGTGAAATCCGTATGAGCATCAAAACTGAGGAAATCAGTTCACTCATCAAGAAGCAGCTCGCTGGTTACCAGGACGAGATTGCCGTTGCCGAAACTGGGACGGTAACTTACGTTGGTGACGGGGTTGCCCGTGCTGATGGCTTGGAAAATGCCATGGCTGGTGAGTTGCTCGAATTTAGCAATGGCGTCTACGGAATGGCCCAAAACCTCGAAACCAGTGACGTTGGTATCGTCGTATTGGGTGATTTCACCGGGATTCGTGAAGGCGACACCGTCAAACGGACGGGTCGAATTTTGGAAGTTCCGGTTGGCGATGAATTACTAGGACGGGTTGTTGACTCCCTGGGCCGGCCAATTGACGGTCTGGGCGATATTAAGACAACTAAGTCCCGTCCAATTGAAAAGAAGGCTCCTGGTGTTATGCAGCGGAAGAGTGTTTCTGTCCCACTGCAGACCGGGATCAAGGTTATTGACGCGCTGGTACCGATTGGCCGTGGTCAACGTGAATTGATCATCGGTGACCGGAAGACCGGGAAGACGTCAATTGCCATCGATACGATTATTAACCAAAAGGGTAACGGGATGATTTGTATCTACGTTGCCATTGGTCAAAAGGAATCAACGGTTCGTTCCCAGGTTGAAACCC
>NZ_CAKPXS010000047.1 GCF_934202235.1 uncultured Limosilactobacillus sp.
CGCCAAATGGCACAAAAAAAGAACCAGGCCGCTTAAGCCTGATTCTTACCCATCAACAGGATTTGACAAAGAGCCATAATTGATTGGTTATCCTCAACAACAAAGATTTTTGCCAAAGAGCGTCCTCCTCCCAAAGTTATTTGGTTTAATCATACAACACCTCACGCGGATTGATGATAATTTCCCAGAAATAAAAAAGCCCCAGCAATCCATTGCCAGGGCTTAGTTTTAAAAAGCGAAAGTTTAGTGTTGAGCGTTGTTATTATTCAGTGGACGCATCGTTGGGAAGAGAAGAACGTCACGAATTGAACGAGCGTTGGTCATCAGCATAACCAGACGGTCAATGCCGACACCCAGACCACCTGTAGGCGGCATCCCGTATTCGAGGGCTTCAACGAAGTCTTCGTCAATTGGTTCGTATTCGTCGTTACCTTGTTCGTGTTCCTTGGCCTGAGCTTCAAACCGTTGACGTTGGTCAATTGGGTCGTTCAGTTCAGTGAAGGCGTTAGCAAATTCGGAACCAACAATGTAAAGTTCAAACCGGTCAGTGAAGCGGTGGTCCTGACGGTTGATGTGAGCCAGTGGTGAAATTTCAACTGGGTGACCGTAGATAAAGACTGGTTGAGTCAGTTGGTCTTGAACCTTGTCTTCGAAGAAGGCGTTGATAATGTGACCAACCTTCCACCAACTCTCGTACTTGACACCGTGTTCATCGGCCAGTTGACGAGCTTGTTCGTCACTCATTGGCTTCCAGAAGTCAACACCGGTGTACTTCTTAACAGCGTCAACCATGTGCATCCGGGCGAATGGCTTGCTGAAGTCCAGTTCAGTTCCCTGGTAGTTGATCTTCATGTCAGGGTTCATTACGCGGGCAGCTGCCTTGAAGATCCCTTCGGTTTCACGCATAACGTCGTTGAAGTCGAAGTAAGCAGCATAAGTTTCCATCGTGTCAAATTCAGGGTTGTGACGTGTGTCCATCCCTTCGTTACGGAAGACACGGCCCAGTTCGTAAACCCGTTCGAAACCACCGACAATCAGACGCTTGAGCCGCAGTTCAGTAGCGATCCGCAGGAACATTTCAATGTTCAAGGCGTTGTGGTGGGTAGTGAATGGACGAGCATCGGCACCAGAAGCAACGTTTTCCAGAATTGGCGTTTCAACTTCAGTAAAGTCGTTGTCGTCCATGTAACGGCGGATAGCCTTAATAATTCGGGTCCGGTCGTGGAAACGCTTGAAGCTTTCAGGATTAGTAATCAGGTCCAGGTAACGTTGACGGTAAACCAGTTCAGGGTCTTGCAGACCGTGGTACTTGTCTGGCAGTGGGCGTAGCGCCTTCGTTAAGAAGGTCATCTGACGAGCACGGACAGTCAATTCACCAACGTTAGTCTTGATAACATCACCGGTAATTCCCCAGAAGTCACCAAGGTCTGAATCTTCAAATAACTTGTAAGTGTCGTCTCCGACAATATCTTGGCGAACATAGATTTGAATCTGACCACCGCGGTCTTGGATGTCCGCAAACCCTGCCTTACCACTGCCACGCTTACCAACCATCCGGCCGGCAATTGTAACTGTATTGTGTTCGTCTTCCAGGGTTGCTTCATCCAATTCACCGAATTCTTCGCGAATTTGACTAGAAATGTGAGTCCGTGGGAAACGTTGACCAAATGGGTCGATACCTTGTGCCCGCAGATCGTCCATCTTTTGACGACGGACACGCATTTGATCATTCATATGTTCTTCATTAGCCATTTATAAAATTCCTCCTATTTTGACAATGCAGCAGTTCGAAGCTCGACAGCCCGACTACGATAACGTTGTCATTTCGTCGCATCAAGCAGCTTCCACTAAACAAGGGGAAGCTGATAGTTCACAACCGAAATATGGAATGGTGAACGTCTTAACTTCTTGACGAGAATGCTTCGCTGCATTTTGTTCTTCTAACATTAATTGGTTACAACAACTACGCAGCGGTTTAGCAAACGCCGAGGTCACGGAGGAAGAGAACGTTAAGTTATTGCTAATGGTGAGGAGATAATTAGCAACTAGCGTCCGTCGTGGATGAAGAATATTCTCATAATGATTAAAAATTCTTCGTCGCTGGACAACTTGATTTCCGTCTTCCCGGTTTAACGTTCCGTGCTCATCAGCAGCCGACACTGCTGAGTCGCGGCGTAACGTGGAGTTATTAGCCCCCGCCATTGGCGTGACACCGACTCTAACAGGAAATAAGACATTGGTAATTGTCATTCCATATTCACCCCCTTTGCTTAAGTTGCCAAAATCATAGCACGATAACATTAGGAATAGCAACCCTTTGAAAGGGCTTTTTTAATTAAATTCTAATAAAAAGGGTTTACTTAGCCATTTTTCTGGTTTTTTCGGACAGCTGGACTAACCAATTTCCTAATATTATCTGTAAACAGAAGGCAAAAGTTCGTTATTTATCTAGCTGGCGGGAGAAATGAGGAGATGATGGCGAATAGAAAAACGCTTTATTTTTTCTTCTTTATTGGACAACGAAGAAGAAAATGAGAAAAAGTTTTTAAATATGATTAGTGTGAGGAAATAATGGTAAGCCAGCGGCTCCGGCCTATTTCTAATTAGAGAGTAAGTGCCCCCACCCGTAATTATGAGAAAAAGTTATCAGTATACGATTGTTAACAATTGATCAACAAGCGAAAGCGCATAAATTCCGATTGGAATGAAAACGATAAAAATGTTCATTCAGCATAAAAGCATAATTATTAAAAAGGTCTAACTTTACCTATTCTAATGACAATTATGGGTTTGAAATCTCCATAATTAAATGGTATTCTGGTGCTGTAGACGTTTACATCCTGGGTGTAAGTTATTGCAGTTTTCTGCAAACTACACGTTTCTGATTTGTGAGCAGAGGAAATTATCAAAGTATCAACATACTAACGAATAAATTTTGCAGAGTTTTTTTATTTAAGCAATTATTTTTCTACTTCGTTAGTCGGTGACGATCCGGTTGGTAATTTCTCAGCTCGCAATGAGTTGTTGTTTAATAGAAAGGATTTTTTACATGAAGTTATTAAGTATTGCGTGTTCAGGTGAGGAAGCACAAAAGTATTTTAAGACTTCTCGTGAAATCGTTGATGCTCGTAAAGACCAAGACTTCACGGATGTTGCGGCTGTCGTTTTAACTGAAGACGCCGTTGATTTGATTGATAAGGTTGATGAGACCTGCCTGGGTCTGCCAATCTTCTTAATCACTGATGATGCTGACAAGTTCCCACAGGAACTGCGTGAAAAGGTCTTCCACTTTATGGATGGAGACCCGAAGTACGCTAACATGTACACTGGGGAAATTGAAGCAGCTGCCAAGGAATACGAGGCAAAGATGATGCCACCATTCCTGGGAACTTTAATGAACTACGCTTCAGAAGGTCACCTGAGCTTTACTACGCCAGGTCACCACGCTGGTAAGCTGTTCTTACGTCACCCAGCTGGTCGTTGGCTTTACAATTTCTTTGGCGAAAACCTCTTCCGTGCTGACCTTAGTTCTTCAGACCCTGAAGTTGGGGACCTGCTGACTCACGGTGGTGCTGCACTGGCTGCTGAACGCCATGCCGCAAAGGTTTACAACGCTGACAAGACTTACTTCGTAATGAACGGGACGTCAACTGCCAACGCTATTGTTACTTCTGCTGCTATTGCACCAGGTGATCTGGTTCTGTTCGACCGGAACAACCACAAATCCAGTTACATTCACGCACTGGAAGATGCTGGTGGTATTCCGATCTACCTTGAAACTGAACGGAACCCATTCGGGTTTATCGGCGGGATTACCGACAAGGCCATGACTGAAGAACACATTCGCAAGCTGATTGCGAAGGTTGACCCAGAAAAGGCTAAGGAAGAACGCCCAATTCGTCTGGCTATTATTGAACTTGGTACCTATGACGGTAGCATTTACAATGCTCGTCAGGTCATCGACCGGATCGGTCACCTTTGTGACTACATCCAATTCGACTCTGCTTGGGTTGGTTACGAACAATTCATCCCAATGATGAAGGGTGGTTCACCATTACTACTCGATGACTTAGGTCCAGATGACCCAGGTATCTTTGTTACCCAGTCTGTTCACAAGCAGATGGGCGCTTTGTCACAAGGTTCTCAAATTCACAAGAAGGACCACCACATTAAGGGACAAAAGCGTTACATTACGCACAAGCGCTTTAACAACGCCTACATGAAGTTCACTTCGACCTCGCCATTCTACCCAATGTACGCATCCCTGGATGCTAACTCCTACATTATGGAAGGCAAGGCCGGTGAACGTATGTGGATCAATACTGTTAAATTAGGTATTGAAGCACGTAAGCGCCTGTTCAAGGAATCCAAGCTGTTCACTCCATTCGTTCCACCGATTGTTAACGGCAAGAAGTGGGAAGACGGCGACACTGATGAAATGGCCAACAACATTGACTACTTCAAGTTCCGCAAGGGTGAAAAGTGGCACCACTTTGATGGCTACGCAGACAACCAGTACTACGTTGACCCACTGAAGATCTTAATTGAAACTCCAGGGATTAACATGGAAACTGGTGACTACGAAGACTTCGGTGTTCCTGCCAACATTTTGGCTAACTTCCTTCGTGAACACGGGATCGTTCCGGAAAAGAGTGACTTGAACTCAATTGAATTCCTGCTCACTCCTGCTGAAACGAAGACGAAGGTTGACAACTTAGTAAACCAAATTCTTCGCTTCGAAAAGATGGTTGAAAACGATGTTGACCTGCAGGATGTACTGCCGGTAATCTACAATGAAAACATTGACCGTTACCGTGGATACACTATTCGTCAACTTTGCCAAGAAATGCATGACTTCTACAAGAAGAGCAACGCAAAGCTTTACCAAAAGCACCTCTTCCAGGAAGCTCACATGCCAGAACAGGCAATGACGCCATATGCCGCTGACAAGGAATTAATTCGCAACAATGCTGAATTAGTTCCGCTGGAAGACATTGTTGGTCGTGTTGCCCTTGAAGGTGGTCTTCCATACCCCCCTGGCATTCTGGTTATCGCCCCAGGTGAACGTTGGTCTGCAGAAGCTCAGAAGTACTTCTTGATTCTTCAAGACGGTATTAACAACTTCCCAGGATTTACTCCTGAAATTCAGGGTGTCTACAATGAACCTCAACCTGATGGAAAGGTTAAGGCTTACGGTTACGTACTTAAGGACGAATCAGTTCTTAACAAGTAAACGTCTACAAATAATCTATACATAGTTATTGGAGATCGATGTTATATGGCTGAAAATTCAAAAAAGATGAGTGTCACCCAGCTGACGATCATCACTGCTGTTAACATGATGGGTTCCGGTATCGTTATGCTGCCAAGTAAGCTGGCCTCAGTTGGTACCATGTCAATTTTGTCATGGTTAGTTACTCTGACTGGTGCTCTTTGCTTGGCCTACGGTTTCGCCCGTTGTGGTATGTTTAGTAAGAACACTAAGGAAGGTATGGGTGGCTATGCTGAATACTCGTTCGGTAAGGACGGGAACTTCATGGCTAACTTCACTTACGCCCTGTCACTGGTTATCGCTAACGTTGCTATCGGTGTTTCCGCCGTTGGTTACGGTTCAGTATTGCTGGACATCAAGCTGTCACCAGTTTCAACTGCGCTGTGGACAATTGCACTAATTATCATTACCACGGTTGCTAACTTCTGGGGTGCTTCTGTCACCGGGAAGATTGGTTCCATCACTGTTTGGGGTGTTATCCTCCCAGTTCTGTTTATTTCCGTTTTCGGTTGGTTCTGGTTCCACGGTCACCTTTACGCTTCAGCTTGGAACGTTCACGACGTTTCACTGTTCAAGGGTGTTTCCGCATCCATTCCGATTACTCTCTGGTCATTCCTGGGTCTGGAATCAGCATCTGCTAACTCTGATGCCGTTGAAAACCCACAGAAGAACGTGCCAATTGCCGTTTTAGTTGGTACTATTGCTGCCGGTGTTATCTACATCCTGTCAACTAACGTTATGCAGGGGATTGTTCCTAACGCCGCTATTGCAAAGTCAAACGCACCATTCGGTCTGGCATACGCAACGATGCTTGGCCCGGTTTGGGGTAAGATTTGTATGGCTTTGATGACTATCGCATGTATCGGTTCACTCCTTGGCTGGCAGTTTACTGTTGCCGAAGTATTCCGTTCATCAGCCGTTGCTGGTTACTTCCCGAAGGTATTTAACAAGGTTACTAAGCGGGAAGCCCCAGTTGTTGGGATGATCATCCTGATGGTTGTTCAGTGCCTGCTTTCACTGATGACGATTAGTCCAAACCTGAACGAACAGTTCAACAACCTGGTTAACTTGGCCGTTGTTACTAACTTGGTACCTTACGTTCTTTGTATGGCCGTTGCTAAGACCATCCAAATTGACGCTGGTGTCAAGGCAGGTGACCGTGGTTACACGATGACTAACGTTATTACTGTTATCGCTGGTATCTACAGTCTGTACTCCATGTACGCTTGTGGTAACTTAGCCCTGGCTATGGGTTCATTAGTTGCCTTTGCTGGCTGGACGATTTACGGTCTTATTTCATACAAGTTCGACTACAAGGCAATGTAATCAATACTTGGTGAATAACCAAAGAAGCCGTGGCTTAAACCACGGCTTCTTTTTTAATGAGGGCAAGGATAGGTGTTCTTTTGAGGATATCTTTTCTTGCCCGCTTTTTTAATGGGTAGGTGTGTTGTGGAAAGATGTGATATGATAAAAAAGACTATGACTATCTATCTGGGGGAGGGAGAATAGTGAAAAAACTTTTCGGCCACAATGATTGGCTTTTCTTCATGAAAGATAGCTCAATCCGGGCTAATGCCATTTTTATCTTGTCCCTGTCACTGATCAGTATCGTGGTCGGCTTTTGGGTTGACTGGGTAGTTGGCTTGATAATGGTTATCTTTGCACTGGTTGGCTGTTGGATCGCCTTACACCAACTATACCGGTTGCAAAATGATACCGAAGCATATATTAATGACCTGACTTACCAGGTTGAACGGGGTCAGCAGGAAGCACTCCTGGAAATGCCGATTGGGATGATCATGATGGATGATCACGATACCATTAAGTGGATCAACCCTTACATGTCGCATTATTTTAAGATGGAATTAGTGGTCGGGCGGCCGCTGGCAAAGGTTGATAGTAAGCTTGCTAAGTTGGTTGACGAGCACCGTCACGATAATGACAGTACGATTGTTTCCTGGAAACACCGTCGTTTTCAGTTCCTTATTCAGGACCGTTACCACGTTATTTATCTGATGGATGTGACGGAATTTGACAACATTAAGGCTCGTTATCGCAATGAACGGGTCTTTATTGGTGAAGTCTACCTGGATAACTACGTGGAGCTAGTGCAAGGGATGAGCGATTCGGATGCTTCCAACCTCCACAACTACGTTACTTCTGAACTTAGTAAGTGGGCTAAGGTTAACCACTTGATGCTCAAGGTAATCGACGATGATAACTATCTACTCGTTGGTTATCAGTATTCGCTGGATAGTTTGGAAAAGAAAAAGTTTAAGGTTCTTGACGTTATCCGCAACAACACCTCTAAGCAGAATTCGCCTGTGACACTCAGTGTCGGGATTTCCTATGGCGAAAATGACCTGACAAAGTTAGCTAACACCGCCCAGCATAACTTGGACCTCGCCCTCGGGCGTGGTGGTGACCAGGTGGTTGTCCGGTCTGAAAATGGCCAGGCCCGTTTCTACGGTGGGAAGACTAACCCGATGGAGAAACGGACACGGGTTCGTGCCCGGATGATTAGCCAGGCGATGCAGGAGTTGATGGCCCAGGCCGACCAAGTCTTTGTAATTGGCCATAAGAACCCCGATATGGATGCGATGGGTGCCTGTCTGGGGGTTCACCGGATTGCGGAAATGAACAACCACGAATGCTGGATTGTCCTGGATCAGGAACAGGTCCACTCTGATATTGCCCGATTGATGTTGGAAATCAACAAGTATCAGGATATTAGTGACCACATTATTACTCCTGAGGAGGCCGCAAAGAAGGCCACGAGCAAGAGTTTGTTGGTGATGGTTGACCACTCGAAACCAAGTATTTCGATTTCACCGGAACTATGTGAACAGCTGGCCAACCGGATTATGATCATTGACCACCACCGGCGGGGCGAAGAATTTCCGGAAAACCCGCTGCTGGTTTATATCGAACCATATGCTAGTTCGACCTGTGAGTTAATTACTGAAATGTTTGAGTACCAGCCACGGGAGAGTGAGTCATTAAACCGGCTGGAAGCGACCACCATGCTGACGGGGATCCAGGTTGATACTAAGTCCTTTACCCAGCAGGCGGGGACGCGGACGTTTGATGCTGCTAGCTATCTCCGGTCAGCTGGAGCGGACGGGCTGATGATTCAACGGTTTATGAAAGAAAACCCCGATAGTTTCCTTGATAGGAACCATTTGATCTCTACCGTCCAATTTATTAATGATAAAATGGCCTTGTGTGCCGGCGAAGATGACCAAACTTATGACCCGGTAACGGCAGCGCAAGCGGCTGATATGCTCTTGCAGATGTCTGGTGTCGACGCTTCATTTGTTATTACCCAGCGTGCTGACGGGGTTGTTGGTATTTCTGCCCGGTCAATGGGTGATTATAATGTCCAGCTGGTCATGGAAAAGATGGGCGGCGGGGGTCACCTTGCCAATGCCGCGACCCAGATCAAGGGTAAAAAGGTCAGTGAAGTGAAAAAGGAACTGATTGACCTGCTCAATGATAAGGGTGATGGTGAGTCAAGCAGCAAGGAAGCAAAAACTACTGAGGAGTGAAAGTAATGAAAGTTATTTTTATTAAAGACGTTCGTGGCCGTGGTAAGCGGGGCGAAATTAAAGAAGTTTCTGATGGTTACGCTGAAAACTTCCTCATTAAGCGGGGAATGGCCAAGCGGGCAACCAAGGCAGCGCTCGGCCAGCTCCGTGGTCAGCAACGGGCCGAAGAAAAACACGCGGCCGAAGAGTTAGCGGCAGCCAAGGCGATGAAGAAACGCCTAGAAGACGATAATACGGTTGTCGAGATGAGCGCCAAGGCCGGCGATGATGGGCGGATCTTTGGTTCGATTTCCAGCAAGCAGATCAAGACGGCCCTTGAAAAGCAATTTGGCCTGAAGATTGATAAGCGGAAGATTGAACTGGCTGCGCCAATTAAGGCCACGGGCTACGTCAGCGTGCCAATTCGACTCCACCGTGATGTTTCTGCTAACATCCGGGTCCACATCGCTGAAAAATAACCACAATATTTAACTTCTTAAGGAAAGGAGGGAACCAGCGTGGATAATGCACCAACGATGCAGCAGTTACCGCACGATACAGAAGCTGAGAAAGCCGTTCTCGGGGCGATTTTCTTGTCAAAGGAAGCTTTTGTCACGGTTGACGCGATAATCGATGCTGAAGACTTCTACGTTCGCTCACACCAGCTGATCTATCATGCCATGGTGGAGATCAATGACCGTGGGGAGCAGCGGATCGATGCGGTCACGATGAGAGACGAGCTGAACCGGGAAAACGAACTCGCCAATGCCGGTGGGGTTCAGTACATCGCCGAACTCGCTGGTTCCGTCCCAACAGCGGCCAACGTTGAGAACTATGCCAAAATTGTTCATGACAAGGCCATTATTCGGCGGCTGATCGACGTTAGCCAGAGCATTATCGATAAGAGTTATGCCGGCAATACGGCGGTTGACGACCTTGTAGATGATGCCGAACAGCAGGTCATGAATATCTCGGCCGGGGGCAGTAATAACGGCTTCCACAAGATTGAAGACGTGCTGGAAGAGTCGTTCAATAACATCATGGCCCTTTCCAAGAACGAAACCAAGGTGCCAGGGTTAGCAACAGGTTATCGTTACCTCGACCAAATTACGACGGGACTCCACGCTGGCGAACTAGTAATCATCGCGGCACGACCAGCGATGGGGAAGACGGCCTTTGCGCTGAACATCGCGCAAAACGTTGCTGTGCGAGTAGCTAATTCCACTGTCGCAATCTTTAGTCTAGAAATGAGTGCAGAATCACTGGTTAACCGGATGATCTGTGCAGAGGGCAGTATTGATGCCCAACACCTGCGGACAGGGAAACTGTCCAAGGATGAAACTAAAAGCCTGTTTAGTTCAATGGACACCTTGTCACGGGCCAATATCTTTATTGACGATACCGCCGGGATCAAGATTAGTGAAATCCGGGCTAAGAGTCGGCGGCTTGCTGAACGGAGCGGCTTGAGTTTGATCATCGTCGACTACCTGCAGCTGATTGATGGCGGTGGCAGTGCCGAAAACCGTCAGCAGGAAGTGTCGATGATTTCGCGGTCGTTAAAGAAATTAGCCAAGGAACTCAACGTCCCAGTGATCGCCCTCTCCCAGCTTTCACGGGGAGTTGAGCAGCGGCAAGATAAGCGCCCAATGATGTCTGACCTGCGTGAATCTGGATCAATTGAACAGGATGCCGATATCGTCAGTTTTCTTTACCGTGACGACTACTACGAGCGGGAAGAAAGCAATGACGAGGATGATGGTCCAGTCGAAGGTGATGACCAGCCAAGCACCAGTGAGATGGAAGTCATTATCGATAAAAACCGGAGCGGTCCCCGGGGAACCGTCAAGCTTCTCTTTAACAAGAGTTGCAACAAATTCATGGGGATCGATTACGGTCGTAGTCAGGAAGAAGAACAATAACAAGGTTTCTTGAATTACAGTGCGGGGAATTTTCCCAGTGCTGTTTTTTGGTGGGAACAAACTAACGGAAAGGAGCGAACGAATGAAAAACGAACTTAAATTGCGCTGGCTATTACTCGGCACATTTTTGGCCAGCGTTGGCAATAGTTTTGTCTGGCCGTTAACCACGGTCTACGTCCATACCCAGTTGCACCAGTCACTGACGATGTCGGGGATCGTCCTGCTCTTTTATTCCGGGACGAACGTTGTCGGCAGCTATATTGGCGGTCGCCTTTTTGACAAGCATGACCCGCAAAAATTGACCATGTTTAGCGTGATCGCAGAAATTGTGATGATGGGCTTATTAATGTGGCAGAACGGGTGGCCAGCATACCCGCTGTTATTACCGCTTGTTGGCTTTCTCAACGGCTGGCTGATGACGATGCTTAACTCCTACGGGACGCGGATTCACGCCCACGATGGCCGCTTTGTCTTCAATATGCTCTACTTTGCTAATAACTTTGGGATGATGATTGGGACGGCAGTTGTTGGGCCGATGTATCAAGCGACCCATAACCAGGTAGCGCCGCTTTTCGCGGTCACTGGCGTCATGTATCTTTTCTTTTTATTTGTCGTCTGGCGTTGTTACCGGACCAAGTTTGCTGGCCCCAAGCGGCAGAAACTGCACAAGGCGAAGGGGGAGAAGCTACCATCACCGAATTTGGCAATTATTTGGACGTTCTTCATTGGGATTGCGATTATCTGGGTAGTTTACAACCAGTGGTCCAGTAACATGTCTGTTTACATGACGGGCAAGGGTATTTCACTAAGTCTCTACAGTTTGTTGTGGACGATTAATGGTCTCTTGATTGTGACCTTCCAGCTGGCATTAAGCTGGTTGAACCGGATCTTCCGCAACCCGTACCATCTGGTTTATTTTGGGTTGCTGACCTTCGCCCTTTCGTTCTCAATTCTCTTGTTTGCCCGGACCTACTTCTGGTTCGTGGTCGCCATGGTGGTCTTAACCCTCGGGGAAGCGACGGCCTTTCCGACGATTCCATCGATTATTAATGAACTGACCCCCTTGGCGGAAAAGGGAAAGTACCAGGGGCTCTTTAACGGCTGGTCGTCAGCCGGCAAGGCAGTGGGACCTCTCTTTGGTGGACTGGTAATTGGTGCTGCTTCTTACCGGATTCTCTTCATTGTCTGCCTAGTCCTGGCAATGGCGGTCGAAGTAGCGGTGGTCTTTATTAGTCACGCGACCCGGAAGAAGACAACCCGGTTCTAGTGAAAGGAGTAGTTGGATGAAAGTACTGAGTCTTATCCTGGTGAATCTAGTTGCAGCTGAGGCCTTTTTTATCATGGTCTTGGAGATGTTTTTAACCCAGACCAAATTAGCCCGTGACGCCTTTGATCTGTCGGCTGAGTACCTAGCACAAAAAGAAACCAGGGTCAGCATGGCTAACCAAGGGCTCTATAACGGCTTTCTCGGCGTCGGGATTGTGGTCGCAGAATTGATGTTAAGCGGTGTTCCACAGGTCATCGTCCTGTATTTATTTGTCGGCTTTGTCCTGGTGGCAGCGGTCTTTGGTGCCCTGACTGCCAACAAGAAAATCTTGCTGACCCAGGGGTTGCCAGCCCTGCTCGCACTCCTAGCGTTAATTATCGCCAACCATTAAGAAAGAAAAACAGCGGTTAGTCGGCCGCTGTTTTTTGGTACAAAAAAACCGCCACTTTCCAGTGACGGTAAGTAATGGGCAGTCAGGGGATCGAACCCTGGACCCACGGATTAAGAGTCCGTTGCTCTGCCAGCTGAGCTAACTGCCCAT
>NZ_CAKPXS010000048.1 GCF_934202235.1 uncultured Limosilactobacillus sp.
TGCTGAGCTATATTTGGTCATAAAAAATACCCCACAATCATTAGACAATTTTGTCTAACAATTGTAGGGCACTTCACGCATCCGGCCTTTTTGTGTATTCGGCTTATTCAACCTTCAAAATTTTAACTTTCATCTTGCCGCTTGGAATATCAATCTCAACCTCTTCACCAACCTTGTGGCCAATCAGTCCCTTGGCCATTGGTGAATCGTTAGAAATCTTGCCGTTGAGCGGATCCGACTCGGATTCGCCGACAATTTGGTAAGTCTCAGGGTCTTCATCAGGCAGTTCCTGGAAAGTAATGGTCCGCCCCATCGTGACTTCATCCTTGTCGACGTCTTCGTTATCAATAATTACCGCATACTGCAGCATGTTTTGGATTTGGGAAATCCGGCCTTCGACAAATGCTTGCTCGTCCTTTGCGGATTCGTACTCGGAATTTTCAGATAAGTCCCCGTAACTCCGCGCAATTTTAATCCGTTTGATGACCTCTGGACGACGCTTTAGTTGAAGGTCTTCCAGCTCTTGTTCGAGCTTCTGTTTCCCTTCCGCCGTCATCGGAAAACTTTTTTCCTCAGCCATTGGTTAACACTCCTTCATAGTTAGTTCAACAGTTGCAACATTAACATTAACTGGTCAGAAAGTAAATAGGCGGACTGCTTAGTTGTTCAGTTCGCTGTGTCCCCGTTGAACCAGAATGTCCTTGACCTTGGTTGATAAGAGATCAATGGCCACCTTGTTTTGCCCACCTTCCGGCACAATGATGTCAGCGTAACGCTTGGTCGGTTCAACGAACTGGTGGTACATTGGCTTCACCGTTTTCTGGTACTGGGTAATAATTGAATCGAGTGACCGGCCACGTTCCTGCATGTCCCGCTGAATGCGCCGGATAATCCGGATGTCATCATCTGTATCAACGTAGACCTTAATGTCCATCAAGTCGCGCAGTCGCTGGTCATAGAGGATTAAAATCCCTTCAATGATGATCACATCTTGCGGTTCGGTGTGAATGGTTTCCTTAGTTCGATTAAACTCAGCATAATTGTAAACCGGCATTTCAATGGACTTACCGTTTCGCAGGTCGTGGAGCTGCTTGTACATTAAGTCATTATCAAAGGCCAGTGGGTGGTCATAGTTAACCGCCTTCCGCTCGGCCATCGTCATCTCTGACTGGTCATTGTAGTAAGTGTCCTGGTTGATAATCATAATTGAATTACCATGAAGACGGTCGTAGATGGCCTTAGCAACGGTCGTCTTCCCGCTTCCGGAACCACCAGTAACCCCGATGATTACCGGACGCTTTTTTTCGTTTGTCATTGTTATCCCTCTTCTTTATCGATGATGTGCGTAGTGCGTCTTTTGCAGTCGTGAGACGAGCTGTGGCGTTGACATGGAACGCCGCAGCACAAACCGTCCCGCTTTCACCCCATCTGACTTATGGGTTTGCAGATAATAGTCGAAAACCAGTGCGCTTCTGATTAATCCTTTGTCCTTCAACCTGGTCGCAACCTGCTTGTCAGTCGCGCCCCGCGGGATCACGACCTCCACTCGCTGGTGGTCTGTGGGATCCACCGGGTGCAAACTGTGGTCAAAAACCTGGCGAACCGTTAAGGCGGCCGCCACCATGATGACGATCACCACCAGTACAATTCGGTTTTGTCTACGTAGCTGGGTCGGTGAAAAGTGCTTTAGTTTCACTACCGCACCTTGGCGTTAAACTGCGTGGTCAACGCCTTTTCAACCTTTGCCATCGCTTGGTTGACCTGGTCTTCCTTCAGGGTGCCATCGTTGTCCAGGAAGGTTAAGGTATAAGCCAGTGACCGCATCCCCTTCGGCAAGTGAAGGCCTTCGTAGACGTCAAAGAGGTGAACTTGACGCAGGAAGGCACCACCCTTTTGATTAATAACGTCAACCACCTGCTGGTTAGTCACGTCATTTGGTAGCAGGAGGGCAATATCACGGGTAATTGATGGGTAACGGCTAATTACCCGGTAATGACGGTCACGCTTCTTCGCGGCAAAGATCAGGTCCTCATTCAGTTCAAAAACGAATGTTTCGGGAATCTTATACTGCGCTGCCGCTGTCGGGTGAACCTGGCCAACATAGCCAATCCGTTGATCATCCAGATAAATATCGGCAGTCCGTCCCGGGTGCATCCCGTCGCGGTGATGGTTAGCAACGTAGGTCACCTTGCCAGCCAAGGCAGCGTTCTTCAGGTATTGGGCGACAATCCCCTTCATCGTAAAGAAGTCGACGGCCTTGTTCTTGTCGTGCCAGTTGTCAGCCCGCAATTGGCCACAGAGAACCCCTGCCAAGTGGGTCTCTTCTCGTGGTTGCGGCTTGCCAGCCGGGATAAAGACCCGCCCGGTTTCGTAGAGCGCCACGTTAGCCACCTTACGGGCGGTATTGTAGGCCACGTCGTTCAGCAGTCCACTAACAATGCTTTCCCGACCGGCAACGTGGTCAGTGCTCATCGGGTAGTCCAGCATCAGGGGGTCAACTGGCTGTTCAATCGTGAACTGCGTTGCCCGTTCCTTGGTTGTCAGCGAATAACTGATCGCCTGGTTGAGGCCGCACGCCTGCATAACCAGCCGGCTGGCCGCTTCAAAGCGCTGCTTCTTCGTCAAGCCGCCACTCGTCCGCGTCATCGTCGGCAGGGTTGCCGGAATTTTTTCGTAACCGTACAGCCGGGCAATTTCCTCGTAGAGGTCAGCCGGAATGGAAATGTCCCACCGCCGGGCCGGGACGTCGACTTTCAGCTGGTCGTCAGACAATTGTGTTACGGCAAAGTCCAACCGCTCCATGATGGCAACGACTTCGTCCATGGTGAGTTGCAGTCCGAGTACCTCGTTGGTCTTCTTAATCGAAATCGTTACAGGGGTGGTCGAAACGTCCGGTTGCTGACCAACAACGACGCCGGAGGCAACCTTGCCGCCAGCTAATTGTTGGAGCCAGTAAGCCGCTTCGTTGAGTGCCGTTTGTACCGTCTCCGGGTTTACGCCCCGTTCAAAGCGCATCGAAGCTTCACTATGGAGGTTGAGACGGTGGGCCTGCTTTCTTACCATCACCGGATCAAAAATCGCTGATTCAAGGGCAACAGTGGTCGTGTGATCGTCAACGGCGGTCTCCTGCCCTCCCATGGTCCCGGCCAAGGCAATTGGTGTCTGACCAGCCATCACCATGATATCGCTGGCCTTCAACTCACGTTCTTCGCCATCCAGAGTAGTAAACTTAGCGCCATCCGCCGGGTGTTGGACGCTGATGTCCGTGCTTGGCAGCTTATCGTAGTCGAAACTGTGCAGCGGCTGCCCGTACTTGAGCATAATGTAGTTCGTCACGTCGACCACGTTGTTCACTGGCCGCACACCGGCATTCCACAGCTTGATCTGCATCCAGAGCGGACTGTCGGCCACCTTGACGTCTTTGATGACCCGCATCTCGTAAGCCGGAACCATCTTGGAATCATCAATCTTGACGTTGACCAGGTCGCTGGTTTGCTGATCCAGGTCTTCTGAACAGTCGTGGGTCGTAAAGTGCTTCTTCAAATGAAGAATGGCAGCAACGTCATTAACGTTGCCGTAAATGCTCAGCATATCGCCCCGGTTGGGCGTCAGGTCGGTATCGATAATGAAGTCGTCCATGCCGAGGTAGGAGTAGACTGGTTCACCAACCTTGGCGTCATCCGGCAAAAACCAGATTCCCTCGTCGTAATCCTTGGGGGCCACCTTATCGGAGAAGCCGATTTCCTGGAGAGCACACAGCATCCCGTCGGACTCTTCACCGCGGATTTTGCCGCGCTTAATCTTCACGTTATCGGCAATTCGTGCCCCGTGCAAGGCAACGATAACCTTCTTGCCGGCAACAACATTTGGCGCCCCGCAGACGATTTGGACGGTCTGGTCTGCTCCCACTTGGACCTGACAGATGTGCAAGTGGTCGGAGTTCGGGTGTGGTTGAACATCTGCCACGTAACCGACCACCAGCTTCTTTAAGCCGTCAGCTGGCGAGTAGGTACCGTTAAGGTCCACTGACTGCAGGACGATCTTGTTGGCCAGTTCGTGCGGGTCAACCTTATTTGCTCTTAAATCAAGATATTGGTCAAGCCAATTGTATGAAACTTTCATCGTACCCTATCCTTTCTCGTCAAACTGAGTTAAGAAACGCATATCGTTGAGGTAGAAGTCACGAATATCAGTGACCCCATACTTCAGCATCGCAAACCGGTCAGGGCCCAAGCCAAAGGCAAAGCCACCGTACTTCTCCGGATCCACGCCAGACATCTTGAGGACGTTGGGGTGAACCATGCCGGCACCTAAACATTCAATCCAGCCGGTACCCTTACAAATCTCACAACCCTTACCGAGACAGTTAAAGCAGGTGACGTCCGCTTCTACTGATGGTTCGGTAAAGGGAAAGTAACTTGGCCGCAGACGAACATTGAGCTGGTCACCGAAGAGGTTACGACCAACCGCCTGCAGGGTTCCCCGCAAGTCGGCCATTGTCACGTGTTCCCCTACTACTAACCCTTCTAGCTGATGGAACTGGTGGCTGTGGGTGGCATCGTCGGTATCACGGCGGTAAACCTTCCCCGGTGAAATCATCTTCAGCGGGCCCTTGCTAAAGTCGTGCTTTTCCATCATCCGGGCCTGCATTGGCGAGGTTTGCGTCCGCATCAGGATTTGGGGAGTGATGTAGAAGGTATCCTGCATATCGCGGGCCGGGTGATCCTTTGGCAGGTTCAGTTTTTCAAAGTTATATTCTTCTTCTTCGACTTCCGGACCAGTAGCCACTTCATAGCCCATCCCGACAAACAAGCGGGTTAACTGGTCAATGATCTGCTGGATAACGTGGGGTTGGCCCTGGGCAACCGGCGTACCTGGCAGGGTAACATCGACGGTTTCGGCCATTAGCTTGGCGTTCAGCAGTTCTTTTTCCATTTCCAGCTTACGTTGTTGGAGCGCCTGTTGAAGGTCCTGACGCACGTCGTTAGCATACTTACCAACTGCCGGCCGTTCCTCTGGCGACAGGTCGCGCATTCCCCGCAGAATCTGGGTCAATGGTCCCTTTTTTCCTAGCCACTTTACCCGGGCCTGGTTAATCTTATCCAGGTCTTGGCTGTTTTCAATTGCTTCTAGCCCCTGCTGACGCAGTTCGGCTAACTTTTCTTTCATGCCCATGGCAATTCCTCCTTACAGTTACGGGTAATAAAAAAACACCCCGTCCGAAAGGGACGAAGTGTTCGCGGTACCACCCTAGTTTGCGGATCTTTTCCGCACGCTCAAAATGGATAACGGCCATTTACCGGAGAATTATTAATTCCCACTCCGAAAGTGAAATTCACGTCCTCGTTAAGCGGACAACTTGCAGTCAGTGATTGTCCTTCCCTGCCAAAACGAGAAAATTACTAGCTTTCATCAACGTTTTTCTTGATAAGTCCATTTTAGGCTTGGCGAAGTTGGCGGTCAAGCCCTAAAATTAATTGGCTTGGCAATACTTATCACTCCACTGGTGGACGGCCTGCATTACTGGTGCTAAGTCCCGTCCCTCAGCCGTCAACGAGTAGTCAACCCGGCTTTCGCCCGGGTAGGTGTTACGAGAGACAATTCCGTCCGCTTCCAGCTCCTTCAGCCGTTCGCAGAGGACCCGGTCACTGCATTCGCTGACGTGGGCCGCCAAGTCCTTAAAACGCTGCGTATTTTCGTTTAACAGGACTTCGATAATCAGCCCGTTCCACTTCTTACCCAGAATGGTAAAGGTGTGGGCAAAACGCGGACAGAGCGAAAAATTATCATCATTCATTACTGTGCCTGCCATTTAATCTCCCCCTCTGGTGACGCTTATGCTTTAACTTGCTCATTTGAACTTCAACCATCCGCCGTAACGGGCCGAAAAACTCGTGTTCTGCTTCGTAGTCATCAACTAAGGACACAATCAGACTTTCTGGATAACGCGGCACCGCCATCGTTGCCCCAAACATGTGCTTTAAGATGATGTCCTTTTCTTTCTTATTCAACACGGTGATCTTCTCCGCATTGCGCAAGGCAACCCGGGGATGGATAAAGGCATGGGTCCCCAGGTCAAACTTGGTTGTCCGCCAGTCATAATAAAACATATCGTGTAAGAGCCCGGCGCGGGCAGTACTCCGGTAATCCAAATGAAGTTTGCGAGCAATCCGGTAACTGTCATACGACACCGCAATTGAGTGCTGCAACCGGTTAGAATGGTGGTGCTGGGTATAATTGGCCAGCTTCTTGACCGCCGGTTGCGCTAATAAGTCTTCGACAATCGACAAATACTCAGGATCATGACGCCATTCGTCTTTACTCTTCATTTAAAGTGCCGACCTCCTTTAATCACGTCGACCTGCTACGTTGTTGAATGGTTTTACTTACTTTATTATAGCATTATGCCACAAGTTCGCATAACGAAATGCTAGTAATCACTTCGTTATTGTTTCAGGGTAAACATTAAAATTCCCGCTGAGACAGCCACGTTCAATGATTCGGCCGCGCCCTTCATGGGGATGTAGAGGTTCTCATCGGTCCTCTTCAGTAAATCGGCCGACATCCCGTTGCCTTCGTTACCCATGATCAAAGCAAAGGTTTCACCCGGATGGACATCACGGTAGTTCTTCGCCTGCGGGTTTAGTTGGGTACCATAAACCGGTGCACCGGCCTGCTGGAAGTCCGCAACCCACTTGCGCAGGTCCCCGTTGACCAGCAATAAGTGGAACTGACTGCCCTGCATGGAACGGACAACCTTCGGGCTATACAGGTCGGCCGTTTTCTCGTTAACGACCACGCCAGTAAAGCCAGCAGCATCAGCAGTTCTGACCATCGTTCCAACGTTACCAGGGTCTTGCACCCCATCCAACATCAGCCAAGCCCCACGGATTTCTTGCGGCCGGTAATGGGTCTGCGGCAGGTCTGCCACCGCCGCAATTCCCTGGGGAGTCACCGTCGGCGTAATGTGGCGCATAATTGCCGGTATTACTTCATAAACCTCGTCGACCAGTGATACAATATCACTGTGTTGCTGCAGTTCGTCTGCAGTTCCGATTAGCTGACTGACGTGGACATGTGCTTTTAGTGCTTCTTGCACCAGGTGCCAGCCATCTAATAGGTATAAGCCGGTTTGCCGACGAAATCGCTTATTTTGTAATTTTTTCCAGTTCTTTACGTGCTGGTTATGAATTGATGTTAGCTGTTCTTGCATGATCTTCACCTCAGTCGCTCATTATACCATTTTCAGACCAATCAATAGAGAGGATTTAAGCCATGGTTAATTACCACTTAGTTATTACTGGCCGGGTTCAGGGCGTGGGCTTCCGCGGATCGACCTTGATGGTTGCTCGTGACATGGGACTCACCGGTTACGTTGCCAACCGCGTCGACGGGAGCGTCTTTGTCGCCGTCCAGGGCGACCCGGCAGTCGTCAAGTCCTTTATCCAAAAGATGTGTGACGGACCGACCCCTTACGCCCGGGTGGACCACGTTGATGTTCAGCCCGCACCATTAGAACACTTTTCAGACTTTACTGTCCGTTTCTAACACGATGGTAGCAATCAGGCGCTGAATAAGGTATGATATTAGCTACTATTGACAATAAAAGAGGAATTCATTGTGAAAAATAAACGTCACCTGTCCATTTTTGGACTGTTGTTAGTCTTGCCACTGCTGCTAGCAGGATGCGGCAAGCAGAGTAATGGTCACCCGCACGGTTTTATCTACCACTACTTTGGGTTGCCAATGATGCACCTGATGGAATGGTTTGCCAAAATGTTTAACGGCAATTATGGTTGGGCCCTGGTGGCCATCGTGGTGATTGTCCGTTTAATCCTGCTGCCACTGATGATTGACCAAATGAAGAAGAGTACGCTCAGTCAGGAACGGTTGAGCATGATTCAACCACAAATGCGGGAAATTCAGCGGAAAATGAAGGCCGCTAAGAGCCAGGAAGAGCAAGCTGCCATCAGTGCCCAAATGATGCAGCTCTACCGGGATAACAACATTAGTTTAACCGGTGGCATCGGGATCTTACCATTGTTGATCCAAATCCCTGTGTTTACCGGGCTCTATGATGCCATTCGCTACTCGCCAGACCTAGCAAAAGCCACCTTCTTTGGCGTGGCACTGGGCAAGCCAAGTATGATTGTTGCCATCCTGGCCTTTGTGGTCTACCTGGCCCAATCATGGCTGATGATGATGGGAACCCCGAAAGCTCAGCGTAAGCAGATGGGCTTTGCAATGATGCTCAGTCCCATCATGATCTTATTTATCTCTATTTCGGCTTCTGCCGGGTTGGGCTTTTACTTCCTGATTGGTGGAATCTTCGCTATCATCCAAACCATCTTCATTAACGCCTACCGGCCACGGTTAAAGGAACGGGTGAAAAAAGAAGCAGCGGCACACCCCGTTAAAAAGGTCGTCACAAGCGAGCCAACTCAGCCGTCTGCCCACCAACAAAATGTTGACCAGCTCAAAAACGACCAGCCACATCCCGACCTGCGTTCGTTAAACGCTGGTAAACAGCACCACCATCATCAAAAATAATAATTATCAGGACCCGTTACCACCGGGTCCTTCTTTATTTGAGGAGTAAATAATATGATTAAACCAATTACCCATGACCAAAAACAATTAAGCCAACCTTCCCAGACTGCAACTCGCCAGGACCTCCCGATTGCCCAGGACCTCCTTGATACCCTTGTCGCTCACCGTCAGAACTGTGTAGGAATGGCCGCTAACATGATTGGCCAGCGGAAGCGAATCATTGTTGTAACAATGGGCATGACTAACGTGGTGATGATCAACCCGCAAATGATTGCCAAAAGCAATCCCTACCAGACTATGGAGGGCTGTCTCTCCTTGACGGGACAACGGCCAACCCGCCGCTTCAAGAACATTACCGTCCGCTTTCTCAACCAGGATTGGCAACAGGTGACCCTGCCGCTGAGTGGGTGGGTGGCCGAAATTGTCCAGCACGAAATTGACCACTGCGATGGAATCCTTATATAGAGCTGTTCTTAAATAGTATTCTTCTTCACGTTCACTTCGGTTATTAGGTCAAGGAAGCAACAATAGGCCCCTAGCGTTCGGCTTACCAGAACGTTAGGAACCATTGTTGTACCGCCTGTTAACTTTTAGTATAGATAAAGGGGCTTATGTCAAAGCCACTAACAGCGGCTACGCTTTTTTCTTACACTTAACCTATCAATTAAACTTCATCGTAATAAATTGAATCTGGTGATTGAGTTGCGTCAAGGAACTTATCAAATAGCGGTAGCGTATACCTAACTATTCCTCTCCCTGCTGGTACAATTAAATGTCGAGCTAATGCACGTCGTCTGTACTGAGCGGTGTATTGTGGGGTTACTCCCATCAATTGAGCCACTTTAGATAAACTCTGTCCATTGCGCACCGCCACCAAATATTGCTTATCAACTTGCGATAAGTCCATAAAAATCTTTTGATACGCATTATCAAATAGTTCTAGTTGATATTCTAGTACTATTTCTTTTAAAGTTAACAAACCAAAAGATTGAGACTGATCCCATTGATTATACGCTAAATATCCCAATAATTGAAAAGCATAAGAATACCCCTGCACAAGCCGAACCATCTTTGAGGCAATAGCTGTAGTCGTGTTAAAGGTTTGTTTGTAAGCCAATAACATATTTCCTTGCTGTAGAGGAGCCATATTTATCTTTTCTGAACGAAGTAAGAAAGTTAGTTTTTTATCATTCTGAATATCTAACACTAAATCGGGCAGACCAGTCATTAAAACAATTATAGGCAGTCCTTGGCGTTTTAGTTCATTAAAGACTTGAGCAAAACTACGTACTAATTTGCTATTATCGATTTCATCAATTGCTACAACTACATATCTTTTATGTTCTTGGATCTTGATCATTAATTCTCGGGCAACATTAGCGGTTTGATTTCCTTGGTTAGCCGAAAAGTTAAACTCAACCCCAACTTGACCAATATTAACTGAACTTAAACCCACTTTTTTAAATAAACGTTGCGTTGTCGTTTGACTCGCAGCACTAAGTTGCTGAATAAAACTTGTTAATAAACTTTCATCATTAATTAAATCAATACAAATACAACGCTCATCCTGTTGCAATAAATGCTCTACCTGAGTCATAAAGGATGTTTTTCCTGAGCCACGAACACCAGTGATAAAAAAGGAACGAGCAAATTCACTTTGTTGGATAGTTTGTACTAATTTTTTAACTTTATTTTCAGTATCAAAATAAATCTTTGGAACATCCCCAAATGTTGGGTTAAAAGGATTAGTCAATGTTAACACCCTCTTTTAAATTCTTTTAAATAGTCTATTTATTTTTAAATTCTTTTAAATTGTTTTAAACATTATAACATACTTTAATGATACACAGCCAGAAATCATGCGACTTTAGTCATGGGATGGATATGTCCCTCAACGCTTTCATTAAGACACTTTTTCTTTTGCTCCCCGTTATTTTTTGATCTTTGATATATTTTTCTACTACGTCTTTACTCATGTTACCTAAAGTGTTCATAAGAAGAGGGTTCCGTTCACAAACTACTGACTTTAGCCGTTGGTGATTGATCAACGTGGTACTAACTAACAGTAACCATACTCTAATAGATGAAATTCTATCTTCGAACCATCCGCGAACAGCTTTATTGAAAGAATTTATTCAGTCACCAAATAAGCAATCACCTTTAAAAGTTCAATACGACGATTTTCTAGAAAAAGCTTCCATCAGTATTACTTAGCTATTAACCCAAAAAGAATTTGCGATAATTACAGCAAAAAGGTTTTTCAAGTTGAAAATTGAGCCTTTAAACAGTGATTGACGGTCGACCAATCCCGCTGGTAAAATTATCTGAATATGTTTATTTTATGGCGGTGACAGAATGAACCTGACTAAAGAGCTCAACCACTACATTAAACGGAATATTGCAGCTTCCGTTGGCCTATCCATTTATATCCTGATTGACACGATTTTTATTTCGATGACTGGTGGGTCAATCGGGATGGCAGTCCTTAACCTCTCCTTACCCCTCTTCAGCTTATTCAACTGTCTGGGGATGCTGCTGGGAGTTGGTGGGGCCGCCTACTACTCGCTCAATAAGATTAGCCATCCGGAACGGGTTGAATCACTATACAGCGAAATCATTATCTTTGCTGTCACGATTGGCTTCCTAATTGCCCTGGGGATCAATATTTTCATCCACCCCTTGCTAGCAATTCTCGGTGCCGATGCCCAGACGATTCCAATGGCAATTCCTTATGTGCGGATTCTTGCCTTTGGTGCTCCTTTTACCATTTGCAATTACGTCTCAATTAACTTCATCCGCAATGATGGTAACCCCACATTAACAATGATGGCTACCCTTATCGATACCAGTAGCGTAGTGGTTGTTGACTGGTTGCTGATTTTTGGTCTTGGTCTTCACATGGAGGGGGCAGCACTAGCTGGTATTTTTTCACCGTTATGTTCGCTATGCGTCCTAACCCGTCACCGTCATTTTGCAAATCGCCACCTCCACTGGCACTGGGTTTTGCCACGGTTATCGACCATTGGTCACGCCGCTCGCTTGGGCACTGCCGCTTTTTTGAACGAACTAAGTACTGGTGTCAGCATTTACGTTTTCAATATTGTCCTCCTCAAGCTAGGCGGCAACTACGCAATTGCGGCCTACGGTGTCATTTCTAATATTGCCATCGTAACTGTTGCCATTGCCAACGGGGTAGCATTAGGCGTGCAACCTATTGCCAGCCGCGAGTATGGTATCCATCATTTTCATAATGTCCGGCGTGCACTGAAGTATGGGTTAAAAATTACCGTCATTATCGCTATTGCTGCTTTTATTGTTCTAACTGTTTTTCGGACGCCGGTAGCTTCAATTTTTAATAGCCATCATCAAGCCATTATGATGAGATATGCCACTGCGGGGTTGCCAATTTACTTCAGTAGTACTATTTTTACCGCTATCAACCTCTTGCTAATTCTTTTTCTCACAGCGATTAACGCCGCTAGCACATCATTTTCCCTATCACTCTTGCGGGGTTACATTATTCTCTTACCAATGATCGTCTTGCTCGGCTTTACCCTGGGCATTAAGGGTGTCTGGGCTGCAGTACCAGTAACCGAACTACTGACTACAATTATTGGAGCAATTGTTACCCATAACCGCTTATCAGCAGTTCCTGATGAAAACGAATAAACAAGACAAAAAAGGACCGTCATTGAAGTGACGGTCTTTTTTGCTGTTAAAATTATTTATTCTGCTTCAACAATCGGTAAGGTTACCCGGAAAATCGACCCATAACCGAGCGAACTCTCCAAGCTAATCGTCCCATGGTAGCCTTCGACCAGCCGCTTGGCAATTGCCAGCCCAAGGCCGTTACCACCCTTCTTTCGAC
>NZ_CAKPXS010000049.1 GCF_934202235.1 uncultured Limosilactobacillus sp.
CCCTTTTTGTATGCAAAAATCCCATTAATAGATTACCACTTGGATAATCCATCAACAGGATTTAGTGTAGAGCCTAAGTAATCAATAAACGCAAAAAGCAGCGGGGATCAAAAATCCTCGCTGCTTTTTTGATGGAATTAAGATTAGTAACCTAACTTAGCCATTCCGTCCTTCGCAACCTTTTCCAGCGTTGCTGCTGAATCAGCCATGGCCTTCTTTTCACGGTCATCCATTGGGACTTCCAGCACGGATGCAACACCTGAGGCGTTGACAACGGCCGGTGAACCAATGTAGAGACCCTTCAGGTCGTATTCACCGTTAACTGGTGCACCGATTGGCAAAACAGCATTTTCGTCACGCAGGATTGCCCGTGAAATCCGCATCAGGGCAGTGGCAACACCATAGAAAGTGGCGCCCTTACGGTTAATGATTTCGTAAGCCTTGTTCCGAACATCGTCTTCGATCTTCAGCAGCTCATCCATTGAAACGCCTTGTTCCTTAGCCAGGTCAAGTACCGGCTTGCCACCGATCGTTGCACTGCTGTAAGCAGCAAATTCGGAGTCACCGTGTTCACCCATGATGTTAGCTGAAACATCAACTGGGGAAACGTTGAACTTCTTGGCCAGGGCAACACGGAGACGAGCGGAGTCCAGTGAGGTACCAGAACCGACAACCTTGTTCCGTGGGAAGCCAGAAATCTTTTGAACAGCGTAAGTCAAAATGTCAACCGGGTTAGCAGCAACCAGGAAGATACCGTTAAAGCCGCTCTTCATGATTGGTTCAACAACGGACTTGATGATCTTCAGGTTCTTGTCAACCAGTTGCAGACGAGTTTCACCAGGCTTCTGTGGTGCACCGGCAGTAATTACTACCAGGTCGGCATCCTTGCAGGTGTCGTAATCTGCGGAGTAGAAGTTCTTTGGGGCGGTGAAGGCAGTAGCGTCTTCGAGGTCGAGGGCGTCACCCTCAGTCCGCTTTTTAACAATATCAACAATGGCAAATTCTTCTGCCAGTCCTTGTTGAGCCATGGCGAAGGCGTAGCTTGAACCAACGGCACCGTCACCGACTAAGACAACTTTTTGGTGATTCTTAGACATGTGTTACTCTCCCTTTCTTTTAACCAAATGGTTAGCTTTGTCAATTACTAACGTCACAATTATATCATTATTTAATAAGGTTAAAACACCAAATTCACGGTGGACCACCGGGGGACACTTACTTTGGCAAAGACCATGAATTATGATACAATATGACAGATATTAAAGACCTGTCGAAATTAACGACCGGCAACTTCAAGATAGGAAAGGAGGAGATGATTACATGCTTAATCGGACAAAACGGTTTATGCGGGAGAATGACTTGACCTACCATAAGGAATACATTCGGCCAATGATGACGCCGCAACATATCTACGTCTTCCGCTTTGGTAAGCACCGGCTTAACAACCGGGTAATCATTCGCTACTCCCACACCTGGACCGGAAGGCTGAAGATCAACGAAATTGATGTTCGTCTGCATCACCAGCAGCATCCCCGTATTTTTAAGACGGAAACGGAAATGATTGACTACCTTCAGCACCATATGGAAAAGAAACGGGCAAAGCGTTTGCGCAAGCAAGAAGAAAAAAAGAGCGCTGACAATTAACGAAAAGGGGCACACGACGCTGACGTCATGGGCCCTTTTTCTTTCAAAAGGAAGAAATGAGGAGAAACAATGGAATGGACAGCAATTAAGGTGGAAACGAGTAACGAAGCGGTGGAAGCTGTTAGTAGTATTTTGACGGCGGCGGGGGCCAATGGTGTCCAAATCGACAACGCTGCCGACTATCAGCAACTGACTGCGGGTCGCTTTGGCAAACATGGTGAAATTGTTGACCCGGCGACGCTGCCGCACCGCCAGCACGGCGCGGTCTTAACCGGTTATTTTCCACCCCAGACCTTTGCCCCAGAATTGCTGCCAGAAATTAAGCAGCGGGTCGATCAGCTGAATGAATTTGGCCTTGATCCTTCACCGGCGAAGGTCGCAGCGGACGAAATTAAGGATGAACAGTGGGCAACGGTTTGGCAAAAGTATTACCACCCGGTGCGGGTTACCAACCAGCTCACGGTGGTCCCGCGGTGGGAAGATTACCAACCCCAACAACGTGGTGAGAAATTAATTACTCTGGATCCGGGGATGGCCTTTGGGACCGGGACCCACCCGACCACTAAGTTGATGCTTCAGGCACTGACAATGGTGGTTCGCGGTGGTGAATCAATGATTGACGTGGGGACTGGTTCTGGCGTTTTGAGTATTGCTGCCAAGCTCCTGGGAGTGGGCCACGTGGCTGCTTATGATATTGACGAAGTAGCGCTGCGGTCTGCCCGCGAAAACCTGGCGTTGAACCCTGCTGCCGGCGAGGTTGAGCTGGGGGTCAATAGCCTGCTGGACGGGATCGACACACAAGTAGATCTGGTCATCGCTAACATCTTAGCCGAGATTATTGTCCCCCTGGTTCCTCAAGCCAGAAAAAATCTGAAGGCCGGCGGTAAGCTGCTTCTCTCTGGTATCATTGCCGATAAGGAGCCGTTGATTGCTGACACACTGAAAAAGAACGACTTCATTATTGATGAGACGATGAGGATTGACGACTGGTTTGGCATTATCGCCCACCGGCCAACAAAGGAGGAAGACTACTAGTGCAACGCTACTTTGTCACCAACCAGCAGCCGGCTGACACAGTTGAACTGCCAGCTGATATCAGCCACCACCTCGTGGACGTAATGCGAGCCAAAGTCGGTGCAAAAATTGAAATTGTCTGTGCTGACCACCAAGCTTACCTGGCAACCGTCATTAGTCTTCAGCCAGCCATGGTCAGGGTTGACCAGCCATTAAACAAGAGTGTCGAAATGCCGGTGACCGTGACAATTGCCTGTGGTTTGCCGAAAACCAAGGAAAAGCCGCAGCTCATTGTTCAAAAAGGAACCGAACTAGGCGCAACGCGGATCGTCTTTTTTGATTGCCAGCGGTCCATTAGCCATTGGACTTCACCGCGACGGGAGAAAAAATTGGCACGTCTGCAAAAAATTGCTAACGGTGCGGCTGAACAATCGCACCGTACGGTTCAGCCACGGGTAGTTTACCGTGATAGTTGGCAGGACGTTTTGACCGATTTTCCGACTGACACTGCCGTGGTTGCCTGGGAGGAATCTGCCAAGCAGGGTGAGGTAAGTCGTTTGCAAGCGACACTTGGAAAGTTAAAGGCTGGCGAACGGTTGACGGCCTTCTTTGGCCCCGAAGGCGGGTTAACGAGCGCGGAGATTAACGCAATGAATGACCAGGGGGTTGTCTCAGTCGGCCTGGGACCACGAATTCTACGGACAGAAACGGCACCACTTTACTTCTTGAGTGCGGTCTCTTACCAGACGGAATTAAATGGCTAAACTGGTTGGTTGTGGTAAAATATTCACCATTAACAAGAGCAAAGGAGCACAGAATTGGGATGTTAAAGCGGGTTAAACAACGGATAATCGAACTGGGCTGGAGCTGGTGGCTAGCCGTAATGATGGGTGCAGTAGTCCTGCCACTTCTCGGCCGCTTTTTACCTTTTATGAACAAGGCGAAGCTGGTGGGGTGGGTTCTATTTATTATCAACGGGCTGATCAGTTGGTGGCTGGGAAGGTCACTGGCCAAACACCAACTGTCGGGCCTGTGGATCTTTTTGATGCCAATCTTGTTCTTGATCATCGATTTTCAGTTTTTGCCCAAGTACACCCGTTACTTTGCTCTATTTTACCTGGGGGTCAGTTACCTTAGCTGGTCGATGACCAACCATTACTTACGCTAGGATGACCAGGAGGGAGGAATAGAAATGGCAGTTAGTCAAGAGGAAGAAGCACGTGAATTAAGCCACGAAGATGTCGCTAATATTTGCCGGACCTATATGAATGAGGAGCACGTTGCCAAGGTGGAACAGGCGTACCACTTTGCAGCTGTTGCCCACCATGACCAGCGTCGTAAATCGGGCGAACCATACATTATCCACCCGATCCAGGTTGCTGGCATTCTTGCCAAGTTGCACATGGATCCGGACTCCGTTTGTGCGGGCTACTTACACGATATTGTCGAAGATACGGGGGCCACTCTGGAGGATATCCAGGAGCTCTTTGGGCCGACCATTGCGCTGATCGTTGATGGTGATACTAAGTTAGGCAAGATTCACTATAAGTCTAATAAGGAACAGATGGCGGCTACTCACCGCAAGCTCTTATTGGCGATGAGTAAAGATATCCGTGTGATGATTGTGAAGTTAGCAGACCGGCTGCATAACATGCGCACCCTCCAGCACCTCCGACCTGATAAGCAACGACGAATTGCCAACGAAACGCTCGAAATTTACGCGCCGATTGCTGACCGGCTGGGAATTAGCACGATCAAGTGGGAACTGGAAGATCTCTCCCTTCGCTACCTTAACCCCCAGCAGTACTACCGGATTGTTCACCTGATGAACTCCCGGCGGGACCAGCGGGTTGAATACATTAACAATGCGATCAAGATGATCAAAGACGCCATTAGCGACCTCGAACTCGGTTCGAACGTGGAAATTTACGGGCGGCCGAAACACATCTATTCCATCTACCACAAGATGGTTACCAAGCATAAACAATTTAGCGAAATTTATGACCTGCTAGCCGTGCGGGTCGTGGTGGATTCAATTCGGGATTGCTATGCCGTCCTCGGTGCCATTCACACCAATTGGAAACCGATGCCGGGCCGCTTCAAGGACTACATTGCCATGCCAAAGAGCAATGGTTACCAATCGTTGCACACGACGGTTATCGGTCCCGGTGGCCGGCCACTAGAAATCCAGATTCGGACGCACCATATGCACGAAGTGGCTGAATACGGGGTTGCTGCTCACTGGGCTTACAAGGAAGGCAACTTCAACGGCGTCAAGCAGAGCGAAGATGCTCGTAAGCTGAATGTCGTCAAGGAAATCCTGGAGCTGCGTTCAGAAACGAAAGATAACGATGACTTTATGCAGGGCGTCCAGAGTGATGTCTTCTCCGATAAGGTGTACGCCTTTACGCCGAAGGGCGACGTTATCGAAATGCCAAAGGGCTCGGGACCGTTGGACATGGCTTACCAAATTCATACCGAGGTGGGCAACCACGCCACCGGTGCCAAGGTTAACGGGCGAATTGTCCCACTGGACTATGAAATTAAAAACGGTGATATTGTCGACATTATGACTTCTTCGTCATCCGCTGGCCCCAGCCGGGATTGGCTGGAGTTAGTTTCTACCCGGCGGGCCCGGAACAAGATTCGCCAATTTTTCCGTAGCCATGACCGCAAGCAAAACATTGAGGAAGGAATCCGGCTGGTGGAACGTGAGCTTTCTGAAACCGGCTTTGACCCGACCAGCTTGATGGCGGCTGATGACACGGCCAAAGTAGCAGCTAAGCTTAACTACCGGACCGCCGAAGACATGTTTGCCTCCGTGGGGTTTGGTGACCTGTCCGCCAAGGGGGTTGCCAACCGGCTAACCTCTGATATCCGTCAGCAACGGCGTGATGATCAGCAGAAGGCCGAGGAAAAAGCCGTCATGGAAGAACACCAGACGGTGGATACCAGAGGCCCTCACGACAGTGATCATATTTCAAAGGGCAACGGCGGCGTCGTTGTCGAAGGGGTCGACAACCTGCTGACGCGGTTAAGCCATTGCTGTAACCCAGTTCCCGGTGACGAGATTGTGGGGTATATTACCAAGGGCCGCGGCGTCTCCGTTCACCGTGCTGACTGTCCAAACATCAAGCACGCCGCCGAAAGTGGTCAGCGAATTGTCAATGTGTACTGGGATAACCCGGCTGGCGATAAGACGAACTACAATGCCGACATCGAAGTGGAAGGGTATAACCGGAACGGACTACTGAACGACGTTTTGCGGTCAATTAACAACAATACCCGCTACCTGACGTCGGTTAACGGGAAAGTCGATCATAACAAGATGGCAGTCATCCATGCTTCTGTGGGTGTCCGCAATAAGCAGCACCTGCAACTAATCATGGATGCTTTAAAAAACATTCCCGACGTTTACGTTGTCAAACGGGTCATTTCATAGGAGGATGTCATGAGAGTTGTACTGCAAAAAGTAAACCATGCCGCCGTCTCGATTGATGGTGAAGTCGTTGGTCAGATTAAAAAGGGTTACCTCTTGCTAGTTGGTTTTGCTCCCGATGATGACGAAGCAAAACTCGATTACCTTGCGCGTAAAATCTGTAACCTGCGGGTCTTTGAGGATGAAGACGGCAAGATGAATAGGGGACTGTCAGATGTTGATGGGAGTATCCTCTCCATTTCCCAATTTACCCTCTACGCTGACACCAAGCACGGTAACCGGCCAGGTTTCAGCAAAGCAGCCAAGCCGGAAATCGCCGAGCCACTGTACAAGCAATTTAATGCCAAGCTGGCGGCACACGGGGTCCATGTTGAAACCGGGCATTTTGGCGCTGACATGAAGGTTGACTTGGAAAACGACGGCCCCACCACTATCATTTACGAGAAGTAGGGAAGAGGACTGCTGACCAGAAGAGGTTAAGCAGTTTTTTTACTTGAGGAGGAAAGTGAATCGTGTTTAATCAAAAGCCGCCCCGGTCGGTTTGGCTGACGGCAATTATCGTCCTGGTCACGCTGGGCCTGGTATGGGGGATCAGCAGGCAGAAGACGGTGGTTATCCGCACCGGTGGCATTAATGTCCGGAAGGGGCCGGGGTTGGACTATGATGCCATTGCGCAAACCAAGGCCAAGAAACGCTACCACGTGATTGCGGAGCGCAATGACTGGTATAAGATTCGCCTCGCCGACAACCAGTTTGGCTGGGTCGCGAGCTGGCTAGTGAACCGCAAGAAGCCGTTGAACAAGGTCACCCGCCTATCTGAGGCGACAATCGTCATTGACGCTGGCCACGGTGGCTCCGACTCCGGTGCAGAATACCATCGTGACAGCAAAAAGGCCAAGTACATGGAAAAAACCTACACCTTGCAAATGGCTAACCGGGTCGCTGATGAATTACGACTGCACGGCGCGCACGTCATAATGACCCGCGATAATGACCGCTACGTCGGTTTAAGGCCGCGCCCGGCACTAGCCGAAAGTGTTCATGCTGACGCTTTTATTAGTTTCCACTACGACTCATCACCGGAGCGTAACCAGGCCAGTGGGATCACCACCTACTATTACCATGATGGTGCGTCAAAGAAACTAGCGCGTTGTCTTGCACACCAGTACAATAACTTGCCGCTTAAAAACAAGGGGATTGATTTTGGCGATTTCCTGGTCATTCGTGATAATACGCGCCCGGCGGTTTTATGTGAAATGGGGTACATCAATACAACGAAGGACTTTCACCAAATCCGCCGCTTGAGTTATCAGCTGAAGGTTGCTCACGACGTTTCAAAGGGATTGGAAAACTATTTTGCTCAATAAAAGGAATGACGCAAATGATGAAGTTATCAAAGCAGTGGATTCAGCAGCTCCCGTTAACGGGTGTGACGGCGTGGCATGCCGTTAGCGGGGGCGACATTAATGAGGCCTACCAGCTGACCGCCGCTGGTCGCCGTTACTTCATGAAGGTGCAGCCGAACCATTCAGCCACCTATTTCGACCATGAGGTTTCGGGCTTGAAAGCCATTGGTGCGGTGATTACGACACCGAAACCGCAATACCAGGGACAAATTGATGGCGATGCCTACCTGGTCTTGAACTGGCTTGATAGCGGCAGTGGTTCCCAGTACGTCCTCGGGCAGGCGGTAGCCATGATGCATTCACAACACCAGCAACGTTTTGGCTTTGTTGATAATCACGAAACCGGTAAGATTAAGAAAGACAACTCCTGGAATGACAGCTGGGTAGACTTCTACCTCCACCAGCGACTGGAGCCGGAAGTCGCCGCTGCCAGTGAGGCAGGACGGTGGAGCCGCTGGCGTCAGGAACACTTTCGTGCGATGTGCGACCAGTTTGGTCAGTATTACGCTGTTCATTCAGTAGTGCCCAGCCTTCTCCATGGCGACTTGTGGGCCGGCAACTATCTGTTTCTGGCGGACGGAACGCCAGCGTTAATTGACCCGGACGCCATCTATGGTGACCCCGAATTTGACCTGGCAATGACGACGGTCTTTGGCGGCTTTGAACCAGCTTTTTACCAGGGCTACGCCAGTATTTTGCCACTTGACGACGGCCTTAATGACCGGCTTTCCTGGTACCGTTTTTATTATCTTTGCATGCACCTGGTATTGTTTGGCGAGATGTATGGTGGGGCGGTTGACAATATTCTGGCCGGTTTTTAAGTTGTGAAAAGAGCCTTGACTTCTGCAGTAAACTTGGTTACTGTTAAGGGCGAAATGAATCGTTTGTGCCGTTGAAAAAGAGGGCACCAGCAGGACGCAATTACAGCGAGCAGGGATTGATGAAAGCCTGTGGTCGAAATGCTGGTGTTGACACTTTGGAGGCTGGGAGTTTTCCCCGCCAGCATTGTTGCTGACGTTATCAATGAGTAAAACCAAGGTGGTACCGTGCAAAAAAGCACCCTTGCAGATGCAGGGGTGCCTTTTTTAATGGCAAAACGCAACCAGACGATCAATTGAAAGGAGCACTGTTGATGAAACGAACAAACTATGCTGGCAACACGAACGAGGAGATGGTCGGTTCGACCGTCGTCTTAAAGGGCTGGGTTGCTAAGCAACGAAATCTCGGTGGACTGGTCTTTATTGACTTGCGCGACCGGGAAGGAATTGTCCAGTTAGTCTTTAACGAAAGCGAGAACAAAGAGGCCTTTGAAACTGCGGACCAGTGCCGGAGTGAATATGTCATTGAGGTTTCTGGGAAAGTTCGCCTGCGAAAGGACCCTAACCCGGAGATGAAGACGGGGAAGGTCGAAGTAGTTGTCGACACCATTAATATCCTGGCTAAGTCACAGACACCACCGTTTGCGATTACTGACGGGGTGGATGCGAGTGAAGACTTGCGGATGAAATACCGTTACCTGGACTTACGGCGTCCAGAAATGATGCGTTACCTTAAAATTCGCAGTAAGGTGACCTCGGTGGTTCACCACTACTATGACCAACAGGGCTTCATGGACGTTGAAACGCCCGACCTGACCCGTTCGACTCCAGAAGGTGCACGGGACTACATTGTGCCATCACGGGTTTACCCAGGTCACTTTTACGCATTGCCTCAGTCGCCACAGCTATTTAAGCAGTTGTTAATGGCTGCGGGGGTTGACAAGTACTACCAACTGGCACGTTGTTTTCGTGACGAAGACCTCCGTGGTGACCGTCAACCTGAATTTACCCAGATTGATACTGAAATGTCCTTTGCCTCTGCCAAGGATATCCAAGACGTTACCGAGGGCTTGATCAAGAAGATCATGAAGGATGTCTTAGGTGTCGACGTCAAGACACCGTTCCCACGGATGGAATGGCAAGAAGCAATGGACCGCTACGGTTCTGACAAACCTGACACCCGCTTTGGGATGCTGATTACTGATATTTCCGACATCGTGAAGGATTCACCATTTAAGGTGTTTTCCGGGACGGTGAAGGACGGTAAGCTGGTCCGGGCCATCTGTGTTCCTGGTGGGGCCGACCATTATTCACGGAAACAAATCAGCAAGTTTGAAGACTATATCAAACGTTTCCACGCAAAGGGGCTGGCCTGGGTCAAGGTTACCGAAGACGGTTATTCCGGTCCAATTGCGAAGTTCATCGGCGACGATGCCCCAGCCCTCAACGACCGGCTGGGGGCCAAAGCCGGCGACTTGCTCTTGTTTGTTGCTGACAGTTTCCACGTCGTCTGTGACTCCTTGGGCTGGCTGCGTGAAACCATCGCTAACGAAATGGGGATGGTTGACGACAGTCAGTGGAACTACCTGTGGGTTGTTAACTGGCCAATGTTTGAATATGACGAAGGCCGTGGGCGCTGGATTGCTGCCCACCACCCGTTTACGATGCTCAACGAAGAAGACCTGCACTACTTAGAAGAGGGTGAAGACCCGCATAAGGCCCACGCCCAGAGTTACGATATCATCTTGAACGGGAACGAAATTGGTGGTGGTTCGATTCGTATTCACCGTCCAGATGTTCAGGAAAAGGTTCTCCGCGCCCTTGGCTTCACCAAGGAACGGGCAGAACAGAACTTTGGCTTCCTGATCCATGCCCTGCAGATGGGGATGCCGCCAGAAGGTGGGTTGGCCTTTGGACTTGACCGTTACGTGATGCTGCTGGCCCACGCTGATAACATCCGTGACGTCATCCCGTTCCCAAAGAACTCCAAGGCTGTTGAACCACTGACGGCTGCTCCAGGGACAGTGACGGATGAGCAGTTAGCAGAACTGCACCTGACAGTTGATGATGATAAGTCCGACAAGTAGGCGCTGCTTGAAAGTTTTACTGACAGTGGAGGAAAACAACTGAAATGGAAGAAATCCAGCGAATTGTCGAACGTCACCGGTACATTGGTCGTTTCGGGACGGCGATTGTCTACGCTGTCCTGGTTGCGACGGCCGTGAACCTTTTTTGGACTCCTGGTCGGATCTATTCTTCAGGAATCACCGGACTAGCGCAGTTAATTTCGACTCTGACCCTGCACGCCCCCGTTCATCTGGGGACCGGGATTATGTTGTTTGTTATCAATTCGCCGCTTTTTATCGTGGCCTGGTTTAAGATTAGTCACCGCTTTACGATCTTTACGGTGATGGCGGTTGGCTTTTCCAGTATCATGATCCACCTCTTTCACCCGGTAGCCATTACTAACGACCCACTGATCTGTTCAATCTTTGGGGCGGTTCTCAACGGCTGCGGAACCGGGTTGTGCTTACGGTACGGGATCTCGACTGGTGGTCTCGATATTATCGGTATTTTGATGCAACGGAAGACCAAGATGAAAATTGGGACCATCAACGTCATTTTTAATATCTTTATCGTGATGGCAGCAGGGTTCGTCTTCGGCTGGCCCAACGCCCTTGACACGACGATCGGCCTGGTCATCAATGCCAAGATGATCGACCTAGTTTATACTCGTCAGCAACTGCGCCAAGTGATGATTGTGACCGACAAGCCGGATGAGGTGGCAAGCGAGATTCAACATAATCTGCGGCGGGGGATCACCGTTATCCGCAACGCGGAAGGTGCTTACCGTCACCGGCATGAAGACATCCTCTTTACGGTCGTCACCGTTTATGAACTTTACTCGGTTCGTGAATCAATTTTTCGCGCAGATCCTCACGCCTTTGTCTCAATGACGGAAGCAACGGCGGTTGTCGGCAACTTTTATGAGCCAAAGCGGTAAAAAAAGGAAAAAAAGCTGTTCGGTAGTTGACGCTTGAAAAATCAGTAGTTATAATTATTCTCGTAGTGGTAAGGCTGGGTATTTTTCCTGGCCACGGCAATACGCATTTTTAGCTCGGAGGGAGGGAATCACTGATGTCAAAAACTGTCGTTCGGAAGAATGAATCCTTAGACGACGCTCTTCGACGCTTTAAACGCTCGGTTTCACGCAACGGGACGCTCCGCGAATACCGCAAACGTGAATTCTACGAAAAGCCAAGTGTCAAACGTAAGTTGAAATCAGAGGCGGCTCGCAAGCGCAAGAATAAGCGTCGCCGTCGTTACTAAGCTTTAGTCGGATAGCTCCTGGACGAATGTTTCGCATTCGACAGGAGCTTTTTTGAAGGAGGAAATATCGTGAGTTTACTTGATACGTTAAAGTCAGATATGATTAAGGCAATGAAGGCCCGTGACAAGGACACGCTCAGCGTTGTCCGGATGCTGAAGGCTGCCGTTCAAAACGAACAAATTGAACTGGGCCATGACCTGACTCCAGATGAAGAAATCAGTGTTTTGAACCGTGAATACAAGCAACGGAAGGAATCACTGGCAGAGTTCAAGAAGGCCGGCCGTGACGACTTGATCAAAAAGACGACGGCTGAAATGAAGGTCGTTGAGAAGTACCTGCCTAAGCAGTTGTCAGATGACG
>NZ_CAKPXS010000050.1 GCF_934202235.1 uncultured Limosilactobacillus sp.
TCTCCATAATAAATGAAAAAGACGAATTGTAGTTCCGTCGAACTACAATCCATCTACAGGTTAGTATGTTTTATTTATGATGATTGAAATCAATAGTTCTACCGTATCAAATACGGAAAGCAAGATCAAACAGCCAACGGATGCAATAATATTGCTATTTTATTCTTCAGTATCACGTGCATCAATATCGTCTTGCAGATTTAGAAAGTAATGATCTGACACACCAAATAGCCTCCCTAATTGAGTTGATACCTCATCGGTAATTGAACGTTGATCGTGTAAAATCTCTTGAATCATTAATCTCGATAATCCACTTTCTTTCGCAACGCTGTCAGTAGAAAGACCTAGTGGCTCAATAAATTCTTCTTTGAGGATTTCGCCAATTGTTGGTGTTGACAGTTTTTTCATAATAGTTCTCCTTTTGCAAAAGAATCGATAATCAGAAGACAGTTTTATCAGTGAAGTTCAATTTGCTCTTACTTCTTAAGGAGAGTACGATTTAATTACTAGTAATAACAACTATTAAGGATTATAAAATGAGTAAAAATATTCCTTCTCCCATCATTTATCATACTAAATATAATCGAGAAACTGCACTGAATCTTGATCAACAAATTCAAGAATCTGTTCATGATCCGCAAAATACTAAATACCTGGTCAATTATCCAACAGTGTATATCATCAACGAAGCGGGAACCCACCAAAAAGCTAAGTACACGGTCTACGTTGGTGAAACTAATGATATCCAGCGACGAACGATCCAGCACCTGGATACAGACCCCACTTCAAGGTCAGATTGGCGTCAACTGCGCCAAACTCCTAATGCCTTGATGTACGTCATTGGTCATCAGTACTTTAATAAATCTTTAACTCTCGACATTGAAAACCGGATGATGCATTACTTGTCTGGCGTTAGCACCGTCAACCACCTCAATAACCGACGGGATAACGCCCAAAGTGATTACTATAAGTCGGATGAAATGATTCCGATCTTTAATAAAATTTGGACCAAACTGCACCGGCTAAAGCCAGACTTGTTCCCCATTCAACGAATTATTGAAGAGTCCGCCCTCTTTAAAGCATCTCCATTTCATAAATTAACCCAGGCACAACTAGTTGCTAAAAAAGAAATTCTCAAGGTGGTAGAACAGGCATTACGCAGCAACCAAACAGGTCAATTAATCCTGGTAAAAGGTGAAGCTGGTGCTGGTAAAACCGTTTTGATGAGCAATATTTTTTACGACCTCGCTAATGAAAATAACCAGCAACTCTCAGTCACGATGATGGTTAACCACCCGCAACAACAAAAGGTTTACGAACAGATTGTCAGCAAATTAAGCATGGCTGACAATGCTCAAGTTCAAAAAGTGCCAACTTTCATTAACAGACATTCTCCAGAACACCCGGTAGACATTGCCTTTGTTGACGAAGCACACTTACTCCTAACCAAGCGAAGCCAGGCATATTATGGTCACGGAACAAATGAACTCCTAGATATTATTAAACGAGCACGGGTCACCATTGCCGTTTATGATGAGAATCAAGTCCTCAGTAGTACCCAAGTAATTGAAGATCGTGACCGCCAAGCAATCGAACAGCGGGTAAACTACAAAGTAACGCTGAAACATCAAATGAGGATTGATGCCTCGCCGCAAATGGTGGAATGGCTTCACCAACTCGTTGATCATCAAGTCATCGGCAAAGCCCCTCGTGATCCAAAGTACGATCTTCGTTTGTTTGATGATCCCGCCAAAATGCAGCAAGCGATTCAAGACAAAGCATCCCAAGATGGTGATAACGGTATTAGCCGGATGCTGGCCACCTTTGACTGGCCATACTCAGGAATGTCAACTAATGGCGACCAACTGTGGGAAGTTTCAGAAGAGCAGTGGCATATGCCGTGGAACCTCCAATTAAAACCAAGAAAAAGCGATAAACATAAAATCGCCGGGGTCAAATATTCTGACCTTTCATGGTCAGAACAACCACATACTGTCAACGAGATTGGTTCTACTTATACCATCCAAGGTTCAGACTTAAACTATGCCGGTGTTATTATCGGCCCCTCTGTTAAGTACCGTCATCACCAGATTGTCTTCGACCCGTCTGCGAGCAAAGATGCAAAAGCCGTTCAACGTCGAACAATGCACGATGGCTCAAAGAAGGCGTTTGGTGAACAACTAATCAAAAACGAGTTTAACGTCCTGATGACCCGCGGCGTTCACGGACTCTACCTTCATGCCGTTGATCCGGCACTGCAACAGGCCCTAAAAGAAGCGATTGAATAGTCAAAATCGCCCTTGGAATTATCCAGGGACGATTTTTTTATTGATTATTCTTCAATAATACGCTGGTACAGTGGCTCATCTGTGTCACCCTCGGTATTGATGACCAGGATGCGCGACTGTTGATCTAAGCCCAACTCATTCCGTTGGGGACGGTACGCTGGATTGGTCAACAACTGGTGGACGAAGGCAAAACCGGCCACGCCGGATTCGCCAGCGATGACCAGCGGATCGTTGCCTGTCGGTCGTGCCAATTGCTTCATCCCCTCCTTGACTGCTCCATCAGTCAACGTCCCATAAAAAGCCGCCGTTTGCTTAATCACCGGCCAGGAAATGGCACTCGGCGTCTGACAATTCAACCCGGCCATAATGGTGGCTGGTGATCCCGGGATGGTGTGCGGCTGACCATCACCAACCGTGGCCGACTCAAAGTAGCAGTCGACCGTTGCTGGTTCAACGATCGTGATGGTGGGCGTCTGTGCCGTCGGCCACTGGCTTAACAGCGCGTTAATCAATCCTGATGACATTTGACCCACTCCTGCTTGGAGGAAAACGTGGGTTGGCAAGGGCTGCCCTGCTAATTGTTTCAGTACTTCCGTGGCGACCACCGAGTAACCAGCTGAAATTTCGGCCGGAATTTCATGGTAACCATCCCAGGCCATATCCTGGACTAACACCCCTTGCGGGTCCTTGTCCGCGAGGCGACTGGCCAGTTGAACAGTGTCATCGTAATTGTCCGGCGTAATCTCCACATCGCAATTAGCAAACTGCCGGATATGGTCGGCCCGCACCTGAGTGGACGGGGCTGGCATCTTCACCACCGCGTGGGTCCCCAGCTTTGCGGCCGCCCAGGCAATCCCCCGGCCGTGGTTGCCGTCGGTAGCAGTATAAAAAGTCATCTGGCCAGCAACTTGCTTCACTGCTGGGTCCTGCAACTGGTCATAGGTCAGCCCATCAATTGGTAATCCGGCCCGCTTGGCGATTTGGCAGGCCATCGCGTACAGGCCGCCGGTAACCTTAAATGACTTTAGGCGGTCATCAAACCGCTGCCCCTCATCTTTAACGAAGACCTGGCCAACTCTGTGTCCCTTCGCATAGTGATCGAGACTCACCAGCGGTGTTGGTTGGTAAAACGGCACCGTCTGGTAGAAGCGGGTTACTTCCGCCACTTGACGCGCCACTTGCTGCTGGTCAATCTTCTTCAACTGAAATGGTGATTTAATTAATTGAATTGCACTCATCCTTACTCACTCCCCTTGTTATTGTTTGCGACGCCGCACCGCTGCCCGACACTGCGGATAAAAAATTAGTAGACAAATAGCATAGGCCCAGCTAGTGGCAACGTTGAGGACCCAGACAAACCAGGCACTCGGTGCGCCGAAGAAGGCCACGACAGATAAGTCGCGGAGAATTTCCTTCAACAACGCTTGTGAAAACTCGTGGCCAGTCAGTTCCATCCCAAAGTAAATCTCCAGTGCCAATTGCAGGGCAAAAATCACGATCCAGCCTACTAAATAGGGCCAGTTTCGCTTCACCTCGACAATTGGCCGCTGGTATTGGTCAACTTCCCCGGTATCTCGTAATTGAACTCGCTTGGCCTGGAAAACACCGACCGCTAACCCAATTGCCAGCAGGGCTGTCGCTAATGCCAGCGTTTGTCGGGAATAGTGGTGGTGTAAAAGCGCAACCATCATCAAGATCGAATAAAAAGGCACGACCACCAGCCGCAAGCGGGTCACTCGCTCATACTCAAAGGTTCCCTTGATAAATTTGATTGCCAGCAGTACCAGAAAGATTATCACGGGCGAACCTCCTTTGTAACTAGCCGTGGTTTAAGTTCAGACTAGCTTACTGATCCTGGTCTCCTTCATATTCGGAAAAGAAATCTGCATCGAGACTGTACAACTCGTAGCTCTGTTTAACGTTAACCCCAGCCCGGTATTCAATCATCAAGTCCGTCAGCTGGTCGCCATCGACTAGGATAATCCCGAGCCGTTCCGCCATCTCCTTGGCACCGCGGGTAAAGGATGAAGTGGTAATGAACACGCCCTGGCTAGCATGTTTAATCTTCATTGCCGTGCCAAACTCCATAATCGCGTGTTGCTGAACAATATCACTAGCCCGGTAATGTTTAACCTGAATGTAAACTTTCTGCACACCGAGCGGATCCTGGCTCAAGACACCGTCAATTCCACCATCTTTGGAACGTTTCGTTACTTGAATCAGGCCGTTATCACCCTTATAGCCCATCAGCGCAAAGAGGCGCACCATCAGCTCTTCAAAACGGTAATGGTTGATCTTCGCCATGCGGGCCAGTAATTCATCCTTGGTTTGCTCACGCTGTTCATCAAACCAGTCATTAATATTACCTTTCGTCAAGGCAGCACTGAGTGCAGGCACTGCTTGTTTAGAATCAAGCTGTTCAACCTTGCCAGTCACCTTCGCCCGGTGCTGGGTATATTGAGGTAACTGATGAACGACCATTTTGTTAAGGTCTAACCCGTAAGTCGCCACCATTTTTTTGCCAAGCGCGGTAATTTCGTACACTGACCGTTTTGGCGATGACAGTAGTCCTGCTACTCGCAGGTCACTCAAGGCAAAACTTGCCCGGTTCAGCGCCACGTTCCGCCCGTTATCATAGGTCAAGTTTCGTAAATCGGCAGGCATTTTAATTTGATCTAACGTGGCCTGCTTTAATTCCTTAGCCTTCCAAAGCTTCTGCGTGGTCGCCTGCTGCAGCATCACTGGCAGCAGGGAATCCCACGTGGGCAGCCCCTCGGCCGTTTGCTTCAGTGTTGAATAATCAATCAATGTGTTCTTCTCCTTGCTAAATCATCAATATTCCTATTTTATACTGATCAGTGGTAAATAACTAATCTCACTAGTAAAGTCAGCTAACGTTGATTTGCTGCTTCTGCAGGAAGATGTAGTCTCCCTCCTCTTTGGTTTGTAAAAAAGAACCACTCCCTTCACTTCTTTAGCTTGATCAAATGGATAACCCTCGTCTCTTGCCCACTACCTGCGGCTCCTTGCTTGACACTCATCAATTGACAGCGTTTTGTGTCCATGTGTTGTGAAATTATGTTCAAATCATTTCTTGTAATCTGCTATGTTAAAATGGAACTGTAATCTGAATTCGTATCAATCCCGTTAGGGGGGGCTGACGATGACTACTTTTAGTTCCTTTGCAGTTTCTTTCATGGCCTTTTTTGCCATTCTTAATCCCATTGGGAACTTGCCAGTCTTTATTTCACTGACGTCTGCCGATGATGAGAAAATTGCGAAAGTTGTTGCGCGACAGGCGTTAATTTTGTCAGCAATCATCATCGCGGTAGTGACCTTATTCGGCAAAGCCATCTTTCGTTTATTTGGAATTAACCTGGCTGCCTTACGAATTATTGGCGGTATCATTATTATCATCATCGGCTATGACATGTTGCATGGTAAAATTTCCAGCTTACAACATAATGTTGACCCAACAATGTCACCAGTAGAGCAGGAAAAGTCCGTGGCAGTTTCTCCTTTAGCAATGCCAATTCTGGCCGGGCCGGGAACAATCGCAACCGCGATGAACCTAGCGACTAAGGATAATCAGTTGGTCGTCATTCTTTCTTTTGTTGTCCTCTGTGTCATTACGTACTTCCTCTTCGTCTATGGCAAATTAATCGTTGCCAAACTAGGTAAGAATTTCATTACAGTCATTACCCGGTTAATGGGCTTAATTCTGGCTGTGATCGGCACGGACATGACTATTGCGGGGTTGAAAATAGCATTTACCTTTGTGCGATAGCATTATACTGTTACACCAGGAAAGAAGAATTCATTTCAGGATCACCAGGATATTCTCAACTATCATGACGATTGTATTCAACAGCCTTCATGTTGTTGAGCAAAAACTAATCATCATGAATCTGGCTAATCTTAATTCCTACTTCTTCGTTCTTATTGTATCGTAAGACGGTTGCCGCTTAAATAGACGGAAGGGGCTATAATGGTTAATAAAAATAACTGAGGGGCATTATTCATGGACTACAAGGAAACTGTTAATCTTCTCCGTAACTTTCGGGACCAGCGTGGCTGGGCTAAGTACCACAACCTGAAGGACCTGGCCATTTCGCTGAACCTGGAAGCCAGCGAAGTCCTGGAAATTTTTCAGTGGCAGCCCAGTGACCAACCACTGACGGATCAGCAAAAGCAGCACCTGACAGAAGAACTGGCTGACACAATGATCTACCTAATTTACATGTGTGACAAATTGGGGATTGACCCTGGCGAGGCGATTAAGGAGAAGGTCCACTTTAATCAAACCCGGACCTGGCCGAAAATTGACCGCTAACCTTACTTTTAGAAAATCACTTCACAAAGTCGGCAGTGCCGACTTTTTTTCTTTGGTTTCTGATTGACTAATAATTGTCGTCACGCCTACGAGTTGCGGAAACCAGCGTTGTGAAAAAACGTGCAATATTGAAGCGCTTTAATTTATCCCTTAAAATATCATCAATAACACTATGGATAGAGAAAGGGTTGGCTATAATGGCAAAGAAAATGTATGGTGCCGACGTCGTTGTCGACAGTCTCCGTAAACATCATGTGGGACTGGTCTTTGGGATTCCGGGGGCTAAGATCGACCGGCTGTTTGAATCGCTGGAAGACGGAACCGTCAATAATCCTAAATTAATCGTTACCCGCCATGAACAAAACGCAATCTTCATGGCACAGGCCTACGCCCGCCTCACCGGCAAAACCGGGGTCACCATTTCGACTTCTGGCCCCGGCGTTGGCAACTTAACAACCGGCCTGATGACCGCCAGTGCAGAAGGCGATGCCGTTTTGGCAATTGGTGGCCAGGTTCAGCGAAAAGACCTGCACCGGGCAACTCACCAGTCAGCCCCGTCGACAATGATCATGTCGCCAATCACTAACTATGCGGCCGAAATCCAGGACCCAGAAAACATCTCTGAAATCATGGCCAACGCTTTTGAGGCCAGCCAGGGTCCGCGGCACGGCGGCGCCTTTGTCAGCCTGCCACAAGACGTGGATGATGCAGTCGTTAAACAAGAACCGCTCCCGTACTACAATGGTGCCCAGCAGGGCCCGGCAGCGCAGCAGGCCCTCTGCCATTTGGCAACGTTGATTTCACAAGCCAAATTACCAGTCCTGCTCGTTGGTCTCCGCGGTGCCGATGACCGGACCGCTGCCGCCTTGCGAAACCTGATGAAGAACTACCACCTGCCAGTCGTTGAAACCTACCAAGCGGCCGGTCTGGTTCCGCGGGAACTAGAACACGTGTCCTACTTCGGCCGGGTGGGCCTCTTCCGCAACCAGGTCGGTGACCGCTTGCTGTCAGCCAGTGACCTAGTCGTCACCGTTGGCTACGACCCAATTGAATATGAACCACGGAACTGGAACAAGGAAGGCCACCTGCGGATTGTTGACCTCGACACAACCGCCGCGCAAATTGACAATAACTTCCAGCCGGAAATGCAGCTGGTCGGTGACCTGGCCGAAAGTCTGGACAACCTCGACAAATTACTCAGCGGCTACCAGTTACCAGCTGATGCCACGAAGCGTTTCGCACAGTTCCGCTCTGAACTCGTCCAGGAGGACAAGATTGACAAGCCGTCTGCTAATGGTAAGACCAGTCACCCGCTCGCAGTCGTCGAAGCGCTGCAAAAGCAAGTGAACGACGACACCATCGTGACGGTTGATGTCGGTTCACACTATATCTGGATGGCCCGTCACTTCCGCTGCTACAAACCGCGTCACCTGCTGATGTCCAACGGGATGCAGACACTGGGGGTTGCCCTCCCGTGGGCGATGGTTGCGGCGCTACTCCATCCGGAGAAGAAAACCCTGGCTGTTTGTGGTGACGGTGGGTTCCTCTACTCGGGTGCTGAATTAGCTACCGCCGTGGCTCACCACCTGAACCTGGTGATGGTGGTCTGGAACGATGGGGGCCACTACGACATGGTTCGTTTCCAAGAAGAACTCAAATACGACAAACCAGCCGGGATCAAGTTCGGTGAAGTCGACATTGTGAAGTACGCTGAATCCTTCGGCGCCACTGGCTTGCGGGTCAACCAGCCTGACGATCTGGGGAAGGTCTTAAAGAAGGCCTTTGCCACCGATGGACCGGTCGTCGTCGACGTTCCTGTGGACTACAGTCACAATAAGGAATTAGCAGCCAGCCTGGTTGACTCGGCTCTGGGCTAGAAGGAGGCCTTTTCATGAACACCTTATACGAACATGGAACCCTGGCCATGCTGATGGCCAAGAACCTGGCCGGCACTATTACCCTCAAAGAGTTGTTAAAACATGGCAGCTGTGGGCTCGGCACTTTCGAGGGCTTGGACGGCGAAGTAATGATCCTCGACAACGAGGTTTACCAGGCTGATTCGACTGGCAAGGTCCACCACATCACGGACATGTCAACCACCCTGCCCTTTGCCTCGGTGCACTTCCCCCAGGACACCCATGATGTTGACTTAAAGGACGTTAACTTTGACCTCCTTAATGGTGACTTTGTCCACGACCACCAGTTGCAAAACGTCTTTGCGGCGCTCCGCCTGCACGGAACCTTAGCCGACGTCCTCATCCGCATTGCCCCGAAACAAGAGCGACCGTACCCCAGTCTACTAGAAGTTGCCAAGGGGCAACCAACCTTTACCCGCCAAAATATTACTGGAACCGTCTTTGGTTACTATGCCCCCGCAGCTTTCGGTAGCATTACCGCCGCTGGCTGGCACCTGCACTTTATGAGTGATGACCACCAGTTTGAGGGGCACTTGTTGAGCTTTAACGCCCCACAAATGAGTGGTAATTACGAAGTGTTCGACCAGCTTAACCAGCACTTCCCGGTTAGTGACGATGAATTCCGACAATCCGATGTTGACCTGGATTCTCTCCGGGAGGGCATTGCCCAGTCAGAAGGGCACCAGGGATAACATTAAACAAACCACTAACGACCGCCGTTAGTGGTTTTCTTTTTGGCGTAATGCCTGGTAGCCACCGTTAACAAATTTTTGGATCATTTTCACATCCCGGAACCACTCCGGCGAGCGAGTAAAATGGTGGCGCTTATTAATCGCTAGGGAGCCATGAAGGATGTACGTAAACAGGCTGCTAGCTTCTTCCTTGCTCAGCCCCGTTCGCAGCATAATTTGTGGAACTGCCCGTCCCTGTTCATGGCGAGCAATCCGGGCAACGACGTATTCACTTAAATCCGGGTCCATTAAGAGTCGCCGGTACTTTGCTGAACCAGCAATGCGTTGGCAGGCCGGCAGCATTGACCCTTCCTCATCGTCTAGCCGCAGTGGTTGGTTAAACATCAACGCCTGGTCGAGGACTGCGTTTAAGACCTCGTTGAGGTTGGCGTAATGTAAGTAAAATGTCGACCGGGTAATTTCCGCTTGCCGGCATAGTTGCGCAACAGTAATCTTAGCGAACGGCTGCTGGTCAATTAATTCCAAAAAAGCTGTTTGAATAACGTTCAGCGTATAAATGGTCCGTCGATCCGTCTTTCTTTCCCCACTCATTGTAACGTCCTCCTTTGAAAATCCACGACACATTTCGCTAGCTGTCCACAACTACACAGCTAGCTTTTTTTTGTACTTAAGTTCGCGGTGATAATTCGGTACACTGTTTTTAAAAGTTCATTACATGTGTCTTTAATTATACAATCTGTCAGAAAGGAAGCAACTACGAAATGAGTGATTTTAATAATGCCAAAGCCCTAATTAATGATGCCGATGCACTTCTAATTAGTGCCAGCAACGGCCTGTCAATCAGCGAAGGTTACAACATTTTTGCCGATAACGAGGCCTTTAAAAAATACTTTAGTCGGTTTACCAAATTATACGGCGTCCACAGTATTATCCAGGGAGCACTCGGTAAACTACCGCAGAAAGCGCATGACGAGTTCATTGAACAACTGCAAAAGTACCTGGTCGAAGACTATTCGCCAACGGCAGCCTTTGCCGCTCTAAAGGAACTCATCGGCAACCGTAACTACTTTGTCATCACTTCCAACGCCGATACCCACTTCCAGCTTAACGGTTTTTCCGCTGAGAAGATCTGGGAGGTAGAAGGCAACTTCTTCGATAACCAGCAAAACTCCCCTGATTGGAAGCACCAGCAGGCTAATTTCGAAAAATTCCTGAATAAGTACGCAGCTAAAAAGGTGGTTCAACTCGAATTAGGGATCGGCAAACAAAACCAGTTAATTAAGGCACCCTTGATGCAGATCATTGGCCAGTTACCTTCATGGACATACGTCACCCTTAACCTGCCAGCAGAATTATCTGCCAACCCCACTATTAAGCAGCGGTCGGTAATGGTTGGCGGTGACATTACCGCTAGTCTCTCCCAGCTCGTCAAGGCAACCCCCAATGAGGATTTCATTAAGCAACTAGCCAAGCGCCAAAACGAGTTTGACTACGAGAAACTGGTTATGAAAACCCAGATGAATTACAGCAATTACTATGGCGTTTACGCCCAGGGCGGCACTGCTGAACCGTTAAGCGAACAGCCACCAATGTCGTACGACGAACAGGTGAAGTTGTTCGCCACGAAAATCAAGGAAGCTGACCACATCATTGTTGGTGGGGCATCCGGCTTATCGGCCGCTGGTGGTGGCGACTTTTACTACACCGATTCACCATCGTTCAAGCAGTACTTTGGAAAGTTTGCCAAAAAGTATGGTTTTAAGGGTGCCTTTGCAGGGATGCAATACCACTGGCAGAGTCGCGAAGAGTTTTGAGGCTTTTTAGCAACCTTCCTGCACACTACCCAGCATGCACCACTCCGTAGTCCCTACCGTTCCCTGCAACGGCTCCTCAAGGATAAGGATTACTTCATCCTAACGACTAATCAGGACACCCAGGCCATCAAGGCCTTCCCCGAAAACCTGGTCGCAGAGATTCAGGGTGACCACCGTTACTTCCAGTGTTCACGTCAATGTACCGATGACATTTGGGATGCCGTTAAGCCGGTTGAAGAGATGGTCAAGGCAATGGGTGATGGGACAGCCATCCCCACCGAAATGATTCCCCGCTGCCCGCACTGCGGTGCCGAAGCTTTCCCGTGGGTCCGTGGTTACGGCAACTTCCTGGAAGGCAGTAAGTACCACCAGGAATACAAAAAGATGACCGACTACCTCAAGAAGAATATGCACGATGGGAAAGTCCTCTTCCTCGAACTTGGTGTTGGTCGAATGACCCCGATGTTTATCCAGGAACCATTCTGGGAACTGACTGCCCAGCTACCAGACGCCTACGACATCATGGTCAACCGTGACTACCAATTTTTACCGAAAAAGATTGAGCATAAGGGGCTCGCAATCAAGGATGATATCGACCGGGTACTCAAGGATGTTGCGACCGAATTAAATGCCGATTAAGTTTTATCCATAAAAAGACCGTCAACGTTGTACAGCAACGTGAAGTGCAATAAAAAAGTTAGACAAAATTAGACAATTAAGCTGCTAAGGCATGATTTCGGTATTCTACTGGGGTC
>NZ_CAKPXS010000051.1 GCF_934202235.1 uncultured Limosilactobacillus sp.
CTCAAGGAGGACGTCAAGACGCCACATGAAACAGCGGTACTGAACAACATCCAGTTTATGGAGTCGGTTCACGCTAAGTCCTACTCGACCATCTTTTCTACTTTGAACTCCGCCGAAGAAATCCGTGAAATCTTCCAGTGGTCAGATTCTGAAGAATTCCTGCAGAATAAGGCCGTTCGGATCGCCAACCTTTACCTGGATGACAGCGTTAACCCATTGAAAAAAAAGATTGCCAACGTCTTTTTGGAAACCTTCCTCTTCTACTCTGGTTTCTACACCCCACTCTACTACCTGGGTCACAACCAGCTAAACAACGTTGCCGAGATCATTAAGCTGATCCTGCGGGACGAAAGTGTTCACGGGACGTACATCGGCTACAAGTTCCAGGTGGGGATGCACGACCTGACGGAAAAGCAACAACAGGACATGAAGGACTGGATGTATGACTTCCTCTATGAGTTGTACGATAACGAAGAAAAGTACACTCACACCCTCTACGATACTGTTGGCTGGACCGATGATGTCCTGACCTTTATCCGTTACAACGCCAACAAGGCGCTGATGAACCTCGGCCAGGAACCACTCTTCCCAGATACTAGTTCTGACGTTAACCCCGTTGTCATGAACGGGATTTCCACAACCACTTCCAACCACGACTTCTTTAGTCAGGTTGGGAATGGTTACCGCCTCGGCGCTGTGGAAGCCATGCACGATAATGACTACCATGTTAAGGATCCGAACGAAAAGTAATAAATACTTCACTAGACCGGTGTTAACGCACCGGCCTTTTTTAGCTAGACAACGCTTTGATTCCTCCTTTATACTAGGAAGAAAGGGGTGAAACAATGACAGTAGAACTTGCAAAAGTTAAGGAGCAGGTTGCTCAAGGGGCTCAGGAGTTACTTGAGCAGGCTCACCTTCAACAGGGCGATATTTTCGTTCTTGGCATCTCCACCAGCGCCATTGCTGGAGCCAAAATGGCCAGTGCACCGTCCGCCGAAATTGGCAAGGCAGTCGTCGATACACTCTATGACCTCCTCCATCCCCAAGGGATTGAGTTGGCTGTCGAGGGCTGTGTTGAAATCAACCGCGCCCTAACTGTTGAACGGCGCGTTGCCGAAAAACATCACTTGGAAATCGTAACGGTTTACCCGTCGATGAACGCCAGTGGTGCCGCGCAAATTGCAGCCTTCCAGCGCTTTGACGACCCGGTTGAAGTCGAACATATTACCGCAAATGCTGGGATGGACATCGGCGATTGTGACATTGGCATGCACATTCAGTTTGTCCAAATTCCGGTTCGAACGTCCGTCGCGACGGTGGGCGCCGCCCATACCCGTTACTTGCGTTGTCGGCCGAAATTAATCGGTGGTGCTCGCGCCAAGTATAGCTGGGACCCATTTAAAGCATAAAAAATAAATAAGCAAGGCAGTGAGCGTGGTTGCTCACTGCCTTGCTTTGCTTCTCGGTTACCCCTACTTCTTCTCTTGCTTACTGTCCTTCTCCTCAGTTGGTTCCTGGTAAACGTCAGAGTAGTCGGCATTAACTGACGCACTGGCAAGGGCGTCCAGGTCAACCTTCGTGTTCGGGTCGCCATAAACCGTTTCCGTCCCGCTCAGTTGCCCATCATTACTACCATCCTTGATGGCTGCCGGAATATGGATCCGGGCCGAAATCTTATTGGCATCCAGCCGCCAAACAGCCACCTTGCCGAGCATTTTATCAGTATACTGCGGGTGGTTTTTGATGTAATGGTCCGTCATCACTTCTAGTCCGTGGATCATTTCGGCGTGGTCCGTCACCTTCGTAACAATCCCCTGCCCAATGACACTCTTAAACTTCGCACTGTAGTGGAACGGTTTTGGCACCAGCATGAATTCCTGACCACCGTCCAGTTCAAAACCAACATGTGGATCAGCGGCCAGCAAACGGCCCGTCGTATGCGAATCATCGCCATGGAACCAGAAGGTATACTGCCCATCGACTTCTTCGTAACCAAAATGAACCGGCGTCTGATAAATGCTTTCACCGTCGTGCATCCCAATTACCAGAACTTCCATCTCATCCAATACCTGACTAATATGTTCATGATCAAAGTATGTATCTGCTTTCATGACTAACAACTCCCTTAAAATAATGGTTTATATCACTATTTTACCAAAAAACACTATCCTAATCATCACATTGTCGCCAGCTTTGACCGGCCCAGTGGTTGAGCGGACCAAAATGCTGCCCAATCCCCAGCGGCTTTTTGATGGCGGCGACAACAAAATCATTGGCCTGCTCAATCGCTGTTAAAACCGGCTGGCCCTTCGCCAGTTCAGCCGCGATAATCGCCGAAAAAGTATCCCCTGCACCATTGGCCTTTTTAGCTTTCACAAACTCGTTGTTGATCCAAAAACTTTGACCATCAGCTAATAATACTAAACTAGAAATGACTGGCTCCTGGTCTCCTGTCGGGTGCTTGCCCTTAATCACCACGTTAGCAGCGCCTATCTGCTGTATTTGGTAAGCAGCCGTTAGCAAGTCTTCAGGAGTGGACAGCTGATGGTCAACCAGCACCTGCGCTTCAAGAAAGTTTGGTGTGATCACCGTCGCCTTTGGCAATAATTGCTGGCAAAAGACAGTGAGTGCTGCTTGATCCAGAAGGTGGTCGCCCTGTTTCGTGATAATCACCGGGTCAACAACCAGTGGAACCCCACCCGGACAACGATCAACAACCGCCTTAACAATCTCACCGTTGGCCATCATCCCGGTTTTGACCGCAGCGATCGGAAAATCTCTCAATGCAGTCAGTTCAGCTTCCACAAAGTCAACCGGCATGGTCTGAGCAGCCGTGATCCTCGTTGCATTTTCCGCCACTGCCGCTGTGAGGATCCCGTGACCATATACTCCATCAGCAAAAAAAGCGTGCAGGTCCGCCGCCAGTCCCGCGCTCCCGTTGGAATCCAAACCGGCAAGGGTTGCCACCTGTTTCATCGTCAACACCCTCCTCGTTGATCATAATTTTAAGATATCATATCCTCGCTTCCTTTGCAGGATTAACGAGCCAAAACAAAAAACCGCATGAGTGTAACACTCACACGGTTCGAAAAGTAGTTAATTGCCAGCCTGATTACTTCAGGGTAACAGTAGCACCGGCAGCTTCCAGCTTTTCCTTGATGTCGTTTGCTTCGTCTTCCTTGACGTCTTCCTTAACAGCCTTAGGAGCACCGTCAACGAGGGCCTTAGCATCCTTCAGGCCAAGACCAGTGATGTCCTTAACGGCCTTGATAACCTTAACCTTAGCTTGGCCAGGTTCAGTCAGTTCAACAGTGAAGCTGTCCTTAGCAGCAGCGTCACCACCGGCAGCACCGGCAACTGCAACTGGAGCAGCTGCAGAAACGTCAAATTCGTCTTCGATAGCCTTAACCAGGTCGTTAAGGTCAGAGATTGAAGCTTCCTTCAGGGAAGCAATAATAGCATCTTTATCAAAAGCCATGTTAATTTTCCTCCAATGTTATTGGTTTATTGTTTTTGATTTGGTTAAATCCAAGGTAAAAACTAATGACCAGCTTATGCGGCTTCGTTTTCCTTGTCGGCAACCGCCTTGACGGCCCGTGCGATCTTCCGCATTGGGTCGGACAGTGCAGATGCAAGCATGGAAAGCAGTTCGTCGCGGCTTGGCATCGTTGCAAAGGTGTTGATTTCGTCGAGAGTCTTAACATCCTTTTCGATGAACCCACCCTTGATGGACAGTTGGTCGTGGTCGTCAGCAAACTTCTTCAGAATCTTTGCTGGAGCGATTGGGTCTTCATCAGAGAAGGCCACGGCAGTAGGGCCAACGAAAGTATCCCGCAGGTCTTCGTAGCCAGTGCCTTCAACAGCCCGGTCCAGAACCTTGTTCTTGATAACGTGCATGTGCACATCGGCATCACGCAGTTGCTTACGTAAATCGGTAACTTCGGCAACTGACAAACCACGGTAGTCAACGACAATCGCTGATTCAGCGTTGTTCAGCAGTTCAACCGTTTGCTTAACGATTTCCGCCTTTTTAGCAATAGCAGCTTCACTCATTGATTTCACCTCCTGAACACAAATTGAAGATTAGGATTAAAAAATCCCTATGACCGCAGACATAGAGAAGGAATTTTATTCTTCCTCGGCAGGCAGAAGATTAAGGCTTTCGCCACCTGAGTCTTAGGCAGAGTCATATTTAAATCAACTACTAGACTTTACCATATTCTCTGGCTGCTGACAAGGGAAAATAAAAAGGAATTCGCTCTTCCCTTCAAGAAAAGCAGAATTCCTTATTTTGTTCAGTTTATCTGACAATTTATTGTTTTTCACCACGGTTGGTTTGGACCGGGTGAACGTAGAATGACCGTGATTCTAAGGCCTTCAGCAACGCATCAACCGTATCCAACGCCGTTAGCAACGGCACGTTGTAGGAAATCGCAACCTGGCGAATGATGAAGCCGTCTGACGTCTTTTCGAGGTCGTGCCCCATCGTGTTAATTACCAAGTCGACCTTGCCATCTTCGATCACCTGCAAAATATTGTGGTCGGCCTTTGGGTCTTCATGGACCTTTGTCACGACTTCCACGTGCAGGCCGTGATCCCGCAGGAACTTAGCCGTCCCCGCAGTCGCCATGATCCGGTAACCAATGGTAGCAAAGCGCTTGGCCAACGGCAAAATCTGCTGTTTATCATTATCTTCGATGGTCAGCAGCACTGTCCCGTTATCCGGAATTTGCATCTTAGCACCGGCAAAGGCCTTCATCAGCGCCTTTTGGAAGGTCTGGTCAGCACCCATCACTTCACCAGTCGACTTCATTTCTGGTCCTAAGTAGGAGTCAACGTCGGCTAGCTTATTGAAACTGAAGACTGGCGCCTTGACGTAAACATTATCCGGTTCTGGTGCCAGGCCATTCGGGTACCCTTGCGCAGCCAGCGATTGTCCCAGGATAACCCGGGTCGCCACCTGGGCCATTTCAATCCCGGTAATCTTACTTAAGAACGGCACTGTCCGACTTGCCCGTGGGTTAACTTCCAGGATATAAACCTGACCGTGACTAACAATGAACTGGATGTTCATAATCCCAATACACTTGAGGGCAATCGCCAGTTTGCTGGTAGCGTCGACAATCTGTTGCTTGACGTCGGCACTCAGTGTTTGCGACGGGTAAACCGCCATTGAGTCACCAGAGTGAACCCCGGCATGCTCAATGTGTTCCATAATTCCGGGCAGCAATACCCGCTGACCATCGCAGATGGCGTCCACTTCACACTCGGTCCCGTCAAGGTAAGAGTCAATCAAGATCGGGTGGTCAGTCGCAATGTTGGCATTCTCCGTCAAGTACTCGTCCAATTCGGCGTCGTTGTAGACGATTTCCATCGCCTTGCCACCGAGAACGTATGATGGCCGAACGAGTACCGGGTAGCCAATCTGGTGGGCAGCATCGACGACCCCCTGGTGGGTGGTGGCAGTCAAACCAACCGGCTGGTGGAGGTGCAGCCGTTTAATGGTCTCATCAAATTCTTCACGGTCCTCGGCCTTATCAAGGTCATCGACCGTCGTTCCCAGAATCTTAACGCCATGGGCATGAAGCCCCGCTGCTAGGTTGATCGCCGTTTGACCACCAAACTGGACAATCACCCCTAGTGGTTTTTCAATGTCAATAACGTTGAGGACGTCTTCCAACGTTAATGGTTCGAAGTACAGTTTATCTGAAATGGAGAAGTCCGTCGAAACCGTTTCGGGGTTGGAGTTGATGACAATCGCCTTATAGCCCAACCGTTGAATGGCCCGGACACTGTGAACGGTGGCGTAGTCAAACTCCACCCCCTGTCCAATCCGGATGGGGCCAGAACCGATTACCAGCACGGACTTGTCAGATAGTTGCTGACTTTCGTTTTCCCGGTCATAGGTACTGTACATGTAAGGCGTTTGTGATTCAAATTCGGCCGCACAAGTATCGACCATCTTGTAAACTGGCGCTAATTGGTGCTGGAGCCGGAAATTGCGAACATCATCGGCCGTCTGCTGCCAAAGGTTGGCGATCGTCTGGTCACTAAAGCCATAGCGCTTCGCCTGCTTCAGTACGGCGAGGTCGTTCGGACTAGCAGCAATGGTCTTTTCCAGCTTAACCAGGTGGTCAATAATATCCAGGAAGTAAGGAGTAATCTTAGTGAGCTCATGGACTGTGTCCAGGGAGTAGCCACGGCGAAAGGCTTCTGCCAGGTAGAAGAGTCGATCATCTTGAGCATGAACCAGCTTTTCTTCGAGGTCGGCATCGGAAGCGGTGTGTGCAACTGGTGAAAAGAGGTCTTTGACGTCAATTTCCAGTGAGCGAACCGCCTTTTGCAATGCTTCTTCAGCACTGCGACCGATGGCCATCACTTCACCCGTCGCCTTCATCTGACTACCCAGCCGCCGGTCAGCCCGGGTAAACTTGTCAAACGGCCAGCGAGGAATCTTGCAGACAACATAGTCCAGGGCTGGTTCGAACTCCGCATAAGTCGTCCCGGTAACGGGGTTCTTAATTTCGTCGAGCGTTAACCCAACCGCAATCTTGGCCGCCATTTTGGCAATCGGGTAGCCAGTTGCCTTTGATGCTAATGCGGAAGAACGGGATACCCGGGGGTTGACTTCAATGACGTCATAGTGGTAGCTGTTCGGGTCCAGCGCTAGCTGCACGTTGCAGCCCCCTTCAATCTTGAGCGCCCGGATTAACTTTAATGCACAGTCACGAAGCATCTGATATTCACGGTCAGACAAGGTCTGTGATGGCGAGAAGACGATGGAGTCACCAGTGTGAATCCCCACCGGATCAAAGTTTTCCATGCAGCAAACCACCATCGCGTTGTCATTGGCGTCGCGCATAACTTCGAATTCAATTTCCTTGTAACCGGCAATTGACTTTTCAATCAAACACTGCGTTGCCGGGGACAAGTCCAGCCCGTTTTCAGCAATCCGGGATAGTTCTGCCTTATTCTTGCAGATCCCACCACCAGTGCCGCCCATCGTGAACGCCGGACGGACGATAACCGGATAGCCAATCTGGTCGGCAAAGGCCAGTGCATCGTCCACGGTGGTAACCGTCTTGGAGGCTGGTACTGGCTCACCCAGTTTTAACATCAGTTCCTTGAACTTTTCACGGTCCTCCGCCTCATCAATCGAGTACAGTTTGGTCCCCAGTAGTTCAATTCCCAATTCGTTGAGAATTCCTGACTTCGAGAGTGAGACTGCTAGGTTCAACCCAATCTGGCCACCTAACGTCGGCAAGATTGCGTCCGGATACTCTTGACGGAGAATTCGGGAGACCGATTCTGTCGTCAGCGGTTCGATATAAACTTTGTCCGCAATCTCCGTATCGGTCATGATCGTCGCGGGGTTAGAGTTGACCAGGACCGTCTCATAACCCTCTTCACGCAGGGCCAGACAGGCCTGGGTTCCTGAATAGTCGAATTCGGCGGCCTGCCCAATAATAATTGGGCCGGACCCAATCACCATAATTTTGTGAATATCAGTTCTCTTTGGCATCGTGGGCTTCCTTTCTCCGTTGGTCAACCATACTCATAAAGTCATCAAAAATTGATACCGCATCGTGCGGACCTGGGGCAGCATCCGGGTGGAATTGGACCGAGAATGCCGGGTATTGACGGTGCTGGAGACCTTCAACGGTATTGTCGTTAATTTCTACCCGGGTCACCATTAGTGGCGTCTTGGCAATTGATTGCGGGTCAACCGCGTAACCGTGGTTCTGCGAGGTAAAGGCGATTGTCCCGGTTGCCAGTTCACGTACCGGGTGGTTAAAGCCACGGTGCCCAAACTTCATTTGGTAGGTGTCGGCACCATTAGCCAGCGCGAAGACCTGGTGACCCATGCAAATCCCAAACAGTGGCAGGTGTTTCTCCACTTCACGAACCATTGGGAAGGCTACCGCCATCTCTTTCGGGTCGCCGGGACCATTGCTGAGCAAGACGCCGTCTGGTTTGAGGTTGAGGATCTGTGAAGCTGGCGTATCATACGGCAAAACAATCACGTTGCAGTCGCGCTTCGCCAGTTCCCGCAGAATACTGTTTTTCAGCCCAAAGTCGACCACCACAATATTTCGCTTAGTGCCAGGGTTAGGGAACGGTGTCTTGGTGGAAACTTCCTGAATAATATTGGCTGTTGGGTTTGCCTGTTTTAACTCGGCTGCTACCTGGTCAGCATCGTCAACACTGTTGGCCAATCGACCACGGAGCGTACCATGAACCCGTAATTGGCGAACCAATTCACGCGTGTCAATTCCCTTTAATCCGGGAATCCCATTTTGTTCCAGGAAGTGCGGCAGGGTGTCCTGCATTCGCCAGTTGCACGGATGGTTGGCAACTTCTCGACAAATCACTCCCTTGATATGAGGCTGTAACGATTCATAGTCGTCTAACGTTACCCCATAGTTACCAATTAGTGGGTTAGTAAAAACCAGGATCTGATTAGCATAAGACTGGTCAGTGATTGCTTCCTGGTAGCCAGTCATTCCGGTAGTAAAGACAACTTCGCCCGTCGTTGACCGGTCAGCCCCAAAGGCTTCCCCCTCAAAGACTGTCCCGTCTTCTAAAATCAGGTACTTTTTACTCATTTCCGGTCCTCCCTTTGGTAAACCACGCGACCGTCAACCATCGTCAATACCGTTGTTCCGTAAACAGTATCACCAGTGAATGGGGTGTTCTTCCCCTTGGACAGGTACTCATCGTCGCTCAGCACGTGTGAACTCTTCAAATCGAAGATGGCGATGTCGGCTGGCAAACCAGGCGCTAGCCGCCCGGCCCCCTTAAGCTTAAAGACGTCAGCGGGAGCGTCGGTCAACCAGTGTAACAACTGCTCGAGACTAAAGATTCCCGGTTTGACAAATTCGGTGTAAAGCTTGTTGAAACAGGTTTCGCTGCCGGTAATCCCATTCGCCGCGTGGAGCAAGTCATCATGGGGCTTTTCACTGTCAGCGTGTGGTGCGTGGTCGGTCGCAATCATGTCAATCGTCCCATCCAATAGGCCACCGATCAGTGCTTGCCGGTCCTCTTCATGACGAAGCGGTGGGTTCATCTTGTAATTGGAGTCGCAACCGACAATTTCGTCATCGTTGAGCAGCAGGTGGTGGGGAGCAACCTCACAGGTGACGTTCAACCCCATTTCCTTGGCAATCCGGATCAATTCCAAACTTTCCTTAGTTGAAACGTGACACATGTGATAGTGACCGCCAGTAGCCTGGCAAAGAATCAGGTCACGAGCTAGCTGGGAAGTTTCGCTGGCACTGATCTTGCCAGGGACACCGAGTTGTTTGGCTTTCTTGCCTGCATTGATCACCCCGCCAAAGGTCAGTGAGTTATCTTCAACGTGGGCCGCGACGATGCTGTCAGTTTCAGCCGCCTGCTGAAGAGCCCGGTACATCACTCCAGCCGTTTGAATACCATTACCGTCATCTGAAAAGGCAAAGGCTCCCGCTTGCCGCTGTGCCGTAAAATCAACCACCTGCTTTCCCGCCCGGTCAACCGTTACCGGTGAGTACTGCTTGATATGGATGACGCCCTCTTTGGCGTTACGGTCCTCCATCGCTTTCATTTTTGCCGCTGTGTCTGGCGTGGGATCGACGTTGGCCATGGCCCCCACAGTGGTAAACCCACCGTGCGCTGCCGCCAGTGAACCGGTGTGAATGGTTTCCTTGTAAGTTTGCCCCGGTTCCCGGTAGTGGACGTGAACATCGACCAATCCGGGGGTGACCAGCAAGTTACTGGCATCAATCACTTCGTCAGCTAGTTGTTCATCAACCAGGTGGTGACCCATCGCTGCAATTTGACCATCAGTGATTAACACGTCAGTGTGCACCAGCTGGCCCATGACATCAACCAGGCCACTCTTGATTAAAGTTTTATGGGTTGGCATCTATTTCAAACCTCCTAAATTGCGACCGCGCATGACACTTTCCAACATTGCCATCCGCATGAAGACCCCGTTTTGCACCTGGGTCACATAAGCCGACTTTGGTGCTTCTACCAAATTGCCAGCCAGTTCCACCCCGTGGTTAATCGGACCTGGGTGCATAATAATGGCATTTTCCTTCATCGCGTCATAACGTTGCTGGTTGATCCCGTACTTGGCAAAATATTGTTCCTTGTCAAACGACTTTTCGTTCGGATCACCGGCGTGGCGTTCATGCTGGACCCGCAACAAGTTCAGTACGTCGACCTGGCCGACCAGCTCGTCGATTGGTAAGAAAGTTCCGTAGGCATCAAACTGGTGGTCATACCAGTATGAGGGGCCCGAGAAGTAAACCTTGGCGCCAAGTTTGTTGAGCATTTCCATGTTGCTGCGTGCAACCCGGGAATAGTGAATGTCACCAACAATTGCCACCTTCAAACCTGCAAAGTGACCAAAATGTTCGTGAATGGTCATCATGTCTAGCATGCACTGCGATGGATGCTGACCATTACCATCACCAGCATTGACAATCCCCATGTCCAGGTGCTGGTACGGTTGTGGATGAATCAACGGTTCGTAAAAGCCGTTTTGTGAGTGCCGCATCACGGCCAGGTCAACTCCCAACGCATTGAGCATCAAGAGAGTGTCATAAAGCGTTTCCCCTTTGCTCATTGAACTGTGTGCAGTATCCACCGGCAATTCAGTCAAGCCCAGTTTGCGTTCAGCCATCCCAAAGCTATTGTGGGTCCGGGTCGAATTTTCAAAGAACAGGTTAGCAACGTAAACCGGCTTAGTCAGTTTTTCTACCGCTCCACCAGCCTTGAAATACTCTGCCCGGTTAATCAGCTTCATTACAGTCTGCGCATCTAAGTCCTTGACGGTCACAAAGTTTTTCTTTTCCACCAGTTGTTGTGTCTTCATGAGTTCCTCCTCTGGATTACTCCACAAAAAAACGCCCACACCACCCGTGAAGGAAGTGTCGGCGTTTGGTTAGAGTTCACCACTCGAACTCATTTTATCCGTCATCACCTTGCTAGCCTCACGGGACTAACGTTAAAGGTTTGTTGACCATAATGTACCCTCTCTGCCAAGAATTGTCAAGCTGGTCTAGTTGCTTTCCCTTGTTGAATCGCTAGTCAGCCGTCATAATAAGGGAGTGATAAGGAGAGTGGAAAAATGGCAGAAGTAAGTTGGCGAAAGGCAACTAGTGGCGACTTGCCCCAGATCGTAGCGATTTATAACCAGGCGGTTAGGCATGGCATTGCCACCGATGACGACCAGCCACAAACGGTTAGCAGTCGTCAAAAGTGGTTTCATTCGTACGATGACCACCATCCGTTGTGGGTGGTGGAAAAAGCAGGCCAGGTTGCTGGCTGGGTCGGGTTGGAAGTGTTCTTTCCTCACCCTAATTTTGCCCAAACGGTAGAAATCTCCATTTATTTTGACGACCAGTTTCAACACCAGCACCTCGGGTCCGCAACCCTGGCGTTCATTGACCAGCAGGCCCGCCACCTGGGAGTTAAAACCATTGTGGCCCACATCTATGAGCGTAACCTGCCCAGCCAGCAATTATTTCAGAAGAACGGCTACCATCACGCTGGTGAACTGACCAACATTGCGGTTATCCGTGGAGAAAACCGGTCGGTTGAGACCTACCTTAAACACTTTGAATAACAAAAAAGACCGCTCTGACGTGTACCCCCAGAGTTGGAAATTCAACTCCGAGGGTATTTTTATGGCTAAAATTAGCATCAATACGAAGAT
>NZ_CAKPXS010000052.1 GCF_934202235.1 uncultured Limosilactobacillus sp.
CCTCTTCTCCATAATAAATGAAAAAGACGAATTGTAGTTCCGTCGAACTACAATCCATCTACAGGTTAGTATGTTTTGTTGCCTTCAAATCCTCTGACTACCATTAAAAATCATTTGTAAAATTTATCTGCACGTAACAAAAAAGCCGAGTAGCAATTAGCTAACAAACTCAATTTGATGTAAGTTTGTTGCACAAATGTTGCAACGGCTTATTTTTTATAGCTAACAAACGCCGTCATATCAACAATAACGGGCAACACAAGAACTCAAAGTCAATACTGTGACATGTACTTTGTCCGTTCCCAGTCAGAAACTTGCTGGCGGTAAGTGTCATACTCGCGAGTCTTGGCCTCATAGAAACTAGCGAAAAGGTGTTCTCCAAGGGCGTCACGGACGACTGAATCAGCCTTCAGGTCTTTCAAAGCATTATGTAGGGTGTCTGGTAAGTTGTCGATTCCCTTTTCCTGACGTTCTTCTTCGCTCATTTGGTAAATGTTTTCGTCGACGCTTGGCATTGGCGTCAGCTTGTTTGCCAAACCATCGAGACCAGCCGCGAGGATCGTTGCCGTTGCTAAGTACGGGTTAGCTGATGGGTCAACCGATCGTAGTTCCAGACGAGTTCCCATCCCGCGGTCACTTGGGATCCGGACCAGTGGTGACCGGTTCGATGCTGACCAAGCGACGTAAACCGGGGCCTCATATCCCGGAACCAAGCGCTTGTAGGAGTTAACGATCGGGTTGCAAACGGCCGTCAAGCTGCGGACGTGCTTCAGCAGGCCAGCCAGGAAGTGATAAGCAGTGGCTGACAATTGCATTTTATCATCAGCATCATAAAAGGCATTCTTCCCTTGCTGGTCAAAGAGGGACATGTTCATGTGCATCCCTGAACCGTTGATCCCGGACAGTGGTTTGGGCATGAAGGTAGCGTGGAGACCATGTTGTTTAGCAATCGTCTTGACGACAAACTTGAAGGTTTGAATATTGTCAGCTGCTTCCAGGGCATCCGCGTACTTAAAGTCGATTTCATGCTGGCCAGGGGCAACTTCGTGGTGGCTAGCCTCCACGCTAAAGCCCATCTTTTCCAGGATAAGGACAATGTCGCGACGACAATCCTCACCACTGTCAGCCGGTTCCATATCGAAATAGCTTTCCTGGTCATTGACGTCAAAAGTTGGTTCCCCATGTTCATCGGTCTTAAAGAGGAAGAATTCTGGTTCAGGCCCGATGTTGAAACTGGTAAAGCCAGCATCAGTCATCTTCTTAATTTGCTGCTTAAGGACATTCCGCGGGTCACCAGCAAACGGCGTCCCGTCCGTCTTGTGAACGCTACAGATAACCCGTGCCACTTTGCCGTGCTCTGCCCCCCACGGGAATACTAACCAGGTTGAGTTGTCAGGATAGAGGTACATATCGCTTTCTTCAATCCGGACGAAACCATCGATTGAGGAGCCATCAAACATGATCTTGTTATCCAGCAACTTATCCAGTTGACTGACTGGGATGTCAACGCTCTTCATCGTTCCTAACAAGTCTGAAAACATCAGCCGGAGGAAATGCACGTTTTCATCCTTGACCAGCTGGTGAACTTCACTCTTGGTATATACGTGTTTTGACATTATTGAACCTTCCCTTCGCAGCATTGTTCAATCATCATCCAACTTACTATTCGTGTCTTATGACCAACAAGCTCCTAATTCAATGCGAACAAGCCACTGGTTTGTCCGGCTGACTTGAACTATTCACTGCTATTGAGATTAGCAACATCGTTTTTAAAAGTCAATTGGCAACGGTAGTTTTGTTACCAGTGCAGTTCGCAAGCGGTTGCAAGTTTACTTTGTTAACCACTCCCGGGCAAAATCTTCGATATCTTCAACGCTATCTTTACCGCTGACCAGGTCAAACCAGTGCACCGGCAGCTTGTTACGGAACCAAGTGAGCTGGCGCTTGGCATAGTGACGTGAATCCAGCTTAACCTGGTTAATCGCCGTCGCCAGGTCACATTCACCACGAAAATAAGGAAAGAGCTCACGGTAACCAATGCCCTTCCCTGATTGAAATTTTTCACCACCAGCGTCATAAAGCCACCGTGCTTCCTCAACGAGACCCGCGGCCACCATCTGGTCAACCCGCTGGTTAATCCGCTGGTAAAGAACGTGGCGGTCGGTATTCAACGCAATCAGCAAAAAGTCAGCAATGGGCTGACGTTCGGGTTGTTGCGAAAAGAGCTGACCAGTTGTCTGGATAACTTCTAACGCCCGGATCACCCGACGAACGTTATTCACCGGGATTTGCTGGGCAGCGACCGGGTCTTTTTGTGCTAGTTGTTGCCAAACCGTCCGCTTCCCCGCTTGCTGGGCAACCTCTTCCCAGCGTTGACGCAACTGGCGTGACTGTTCATCAAAGTGGTCACCCCCCAATGGTAAGTTATTAACGAGGGCTGAAACATAAAAGCCCGTTCCGCCAACGACCAGTGGGACATGCTGACGTTGCGTAATTTCGTTAATCTGGTTCCCTGCCAGCAACTGGAAGTCGGCTGCCGAGAACCGCTGGTCCACGTTACGAATATTGATCAGGTGGTGGGGAACCCCTGCCTGTTCTTCCGGCGTCACCTTGGCGGTTGCAATGTCCAAGTGGCGGTATACCTGCATGGAATCTCCTGAGATAACTTCACCATTGATCCTCTTCGCCAACCGGATGGACAGTGCCGTTTTGCCAACCGCGGTCGGCCCCACAATTGCAATCACTTTTTTCATCGTATCACCCGCTTTTAAAACATTTAACCGTTAACATTGTAAAATTAATCATAATCTATCATAATATAGATAAAGACCAAAGGAGGTTATATCTATGGGTAAATTTGCAAAGGGCTTTTTCCTGGGAACGTTTGCCACGCTGACTGCTGTTGCTAGTGGCGTGTTTGCCTTCCACCAAAATGTGATCAAGCCCGTTGAAGAACAAGAAGAACGCTTTGATGAAAACCGGCGGGCAGCCATCCGTAAGGGCCGGTCAGCTCACCAGGGCTAAAGCTTAAACTAACATTACAACCAGCGGGCACTGTCACATCGTTGTGATAGTGTCTCATAAACAAGAAAAGATCTCTAGTATTCGGCAGACGAACGCTAGAGATCTTTATTTTTACCCCACTGATTAGTCGGCGTACTTATCCTTCTTGGTTTTACCCTGCCAGTTCAGGAAACCACCATTCAAGATGTAAAGCTTTTGGAAGCCCTTCTTTGAGAGAAATTTTGCTGCCTGGGCGGAAACCGAAGTACCGGCATCATACAGGTAAACCGGCAGGTCAGGCCGAATTTCGCCATACTGTTGGCGCAAGAAAGCGTATGGCAAGCTCCGTGCTCCCAGAATATGGCCCTTCTTGAAGTCAGCAGCTGATCGCACGTCGATCACCTGTGCCTTGCGCATTCCCGCTTGAAATTCCTCTTCATCAAGCACCGTTGCGTAGTGGTGCATCCGGTAACGGTTAACCGCCCAGGTGACAGCCCACACAATGGCAAAAGCGATGATAATCCAACAAATATTTGTAATAACGCTAGTGACTGATCCTAAAACCAATGTCTCTTTCCTCCATCTTGTTTAAATAAATTTTCTTGCCAGCGATGCCGCACCAATAACTCCGGCATCATTGCCTAGTTTAGCTAACTTCAGCTGAGTCGATGTCCGAACGGTTGGGAAGGCGTACTTCAAAAATGACTTCTTTACCCGGTCTAGTAAAAACTCACCTGCCGCAGAAACCCCGCCACCGATAACGAGGTATTGGGGGTTCAAAATATTGGAAACGTTGGCACAGGCAATTCCCAGGTAACGACAAACGTCGTCAACCACCATGTTGGCCAGGTAATCATGTTCCTTGGCCAGGTCAAAGACGGCCTTGGCGGTGACCTGATCACCGTTGTCAATCATCGCCTTCAACTGGCTATCGCCTTCGTATTGTTCCGCTTTGTCTTCAGCGACGTGAACAATCCCGGTGGCAGAAGCATACTGCTCTAGACAGCCATGATTACCACACGTACACAGGTAACCGTTTGGTTCCACGTTAATGTGGCCAATTTCACCACCAGCGCCGCCGAAACCGTGAACCATTTCCCCGTTAGTGATGACACCACCACCAACACCGGTTCCCAGCGTGATAAAGGCAACGTCATCACCTTCGTCGCCGGCACCCCTCCATTGTTCACCAAGGGCCGCCACGTTGGCATCATTGTCCAGTGAGAACGGTAAGCCTGTTCCCTTTTCAATCTGTTCTTTAACCGGTTGAAGAGTCTTCCAGCCAAGGTTGTAAGCGCCGATGACGGTCCCCTTTTGACGGTCAACTGTCCCGGGTGTCCCCATACCAATGCCGATAAAGTCTTCCCGCCGCATTTTGTAGAGGTCAATGTGGTGGTTGATCGATTCAATAATGTCTGGAACGATGTGTGAACCGTCATCTAAGACGTTGGTCCGCACCGACCACTTCTGTTGAATTTCACCCTCAGCTGTGAGAATAGCAAACTTAATAGTTGTCCCGCCAAGGTCAACCCCAATTAACTTTTTGCCCATAATTCAAATTACCCCTTCTGTGCTTTTTTCTGTCGGCTACTTCCTGCCGGTGGTGCTCAGCCCGCAAAACCACCTTTGCTTGTAGGTAGGTCGGCTGGTCAATCACCCCCGCTTGCGCTAGGTGGTCGACCTCTAGCGCGGCCAGCTCAATGTCATACAAGCGTCGACCAACGTAGATGTACACATCAAACTTTTTCAGTAATTGCAAAACATCATAATAAGTCCGCAAATGCTGATTATTATCGATCATTATTGCAACCCCATTCTGGCAGCTAAGCCGATGATTATAACTAATATAATGCCACTGAGAAAACGCTTAATCAAGCCTATTTTTCCAACTCGTGGTGCCCCGATGACCGACGCCGTTAGAAAGCCAGCTAATAGTCCACCAAGGTGTCCTGCCAAATCCACCCCGGGCATAAAAACATCAACTATCAGGTTAAACACTACTAGGATAATAAACTGCCGCCCGACTGCGCGCAGTGCAGGGTTATCCCGAAAAATAATTCCCAACATGATAAAAGCACCAAAGAGGCCAAAAATACCCGTGCTGGCCCCCGCACCAACTATATTGGGCGACGTTACGATACTCAGCAAATTACCATAAATAGTGCTGATCAGAAAAATCACAGCTACCCGCCAGTGACCAAGCAAGGCTTCATCATAAAACCCAATAAAATAAAGGGTCAGGCAGTTGATCAACAGGTGACTAAAGCCAATATGCAAGAAGCCAGCAGCGAGTAACCGCCAGTACTGGCCAGCACGAACTAGTGTCCCGTTATTGGCCCCAAACGACAGTAACACCCTGGTGTCGGTGGAACCACCAGCTAAGGTCATGAGGACAAAAGTGATCACACAGGCAGCGATAATAAATGTCGTTACCGGTGCTTTCCGCCAGGAAAAGTTCATTGGTGATCACCAACCACCAGCACCCGGTCAACCCGTTGATCATGGGGTTCACTCTGCCACTCGTCTTCTGCTGCCAACTGCGGGCGCAGCGCCAGCGAGACTGTTGGCTGCTGAAAACTGGCTAGACAGGTGTCGTAAAAGCCGCCACCAAAGCCCAGCCGTTTGCCGGACTTGGTAAAAGCTACGCCGGGAACCACCATTAAATCAACTTGGTCGAGGCTGACAACCTCATCGCCGACCGGCTCGAGTACCCCAAAGGTACTCTGGTGAAACTGGGTTTGCTCGGTTAACCGGACAAATTCCATTTGCCGCTTACCAGTGACCCGGGGCACAACCACTTCTTTGCCCTTATGTTGGGCATGAATAATTAGTGGCTGGGTATCAAGCTCAAACGACATGCTCAATGTCGTCGCGATCACCTTAGCACTGGTCCATTCTGGCAGAATGTATAGTTGTTCGCGGAGCGCGGCTTCCTGCTTCTTCTTAGTTTGTAAATCCATTTGCCGTAAGCGAGAAATAAACGCCTGCCGCAATTCTTTTTTCGAATAGGTCATTGTGATTCCTCCCCATCATTAACAGACAAAAGAAGCCGCTTAGCAATTCCAACGAATTGCCAAACGGCTCTCTGGTTGTCCCCAACCGTTGGTAACCAATTACTTGGTTTCGCGGTGCAGGGTCACCTTACGCTCACGTGGGCAGTACTTGTTCAGTTCGAGCCGGTCAGGATTGTGACGACGGTTCTTGCTAGTCAAGTAAGTCCGTTCGTGGCATGAAGTGCACTCTAGAGTAATGTTCACACGCATGGTTGCAACCTCCAAACTTTCATAAATTGATAATGCTTTTCGAAAAGCTAGCCTGTTTACTATATCATTATCAGCCTGCTTTGACAAGTGACGGCTTATTCATACTTCTTGGGACTCTGAACAGTCTTCCAGTAAGCTTCAAAGATCTGCCGCGCCATGTTGATGTTAGCCCCACCGTTTTCGTTGGTGACGTCCGGGATCGCCAGGGCCACCACCACTTGCGGGTCATCAGATGGCGAGTACCCAGCAAAACTGATCGTGCTGGTTGGTGTCTTCTTGTAGAAGGTTTCGGCCGTCCCGGTCTTCCCGGAAATCGACGGCTTGGCGTCGCCCAGCTTCTTAGCAGTAACATAGGGGCTGCTACCGTGGGTAACCAGGTAAAGTCCTTGGTGGATCACGTCAAAGTCTTCCTTGCTTGCTGGAATAACTTGTTGAACCTGTGGGCTTGCCGTGTATTCCACCTTGCCCAGCTGACCGTTCTTGTTCGTTCCGCGAATTTGCTGAACCACGTAAGGCTTCATCCGGTAACCACCGTTGGCAATTGTTGACATATATTGCGCTAATTGAATAACGGTGTAGGCATCGTAGTTCCCGTATGATAAGTCAAGAGCTGAACCAATGTGTGATTGAGTTGATGGTCCCTTAAAACCACTCACTTCACCTGGCAGGTCAATTCCCGTCTTCTGGCCGAGGCCAAACATGTTGAAGTAATAACGCAACTTGGTAAAGGCCTTCGTCGACATCGTCAGCGCTTCGCCAGGCGAGTACTTAAAGCCAGCTTCCTTCATTGCCAACTGCATCATGTACGAGTTTGACGATACTTCCAGCGCCACTGGAGCACTAATTGCCATCGAAGCACTGCCGGACTTGTTGAACCAGGAAGCCTTGACACTCGTCCCGGCTAACTTAATTGGCTGGTCAGTCAGGGTGTTATTCGTCGGCGAAATTACCCCGCTCATCAGTCCACCCATAATGGTGGCACCCTTAACCACGGACCCCATAACAATCGGGTGATTAATCGCCCCGATTTGGTCGGTCGTGATCTTTCCCGTATCTGGGTTTCGATCAATCCCGGCCATTGCCAGGACTGCTCCAGTGTGCGGATTCATCACGACGGCATAGCAACCGGTCGAATAGCTGATCCCCGCCGCCGAATAGTTCTTTTCAATAATACTTTGAACCTGCTTTTGTAATTCTGCGTTAATGGACAGCACGAGGTTAGAACCCTTTTTACCAGCGTACTTGGTCACTTCCTTCGTGACATCACCGCCAGAAGTGGTTACTTCCGTTTGCGACTTGGAACCGGCCAGTGTTGCCTGGTATTCCTTTTCCAGGTAGGAACGACCAACGGAATCGTTCCGGGAATAACCCTGGGACAGCAAGCTGTTAACCGAATCACTTGGCAACCCCGTCTTGGTGGTCGTTACCGTCCCGGTCAAACTTTGAATGTCCTTCCCCTGCGGGTAGTTTCGTGACCAGGACTTACCAATTTTCACCCCTGGCATCTCATTCAAGTGTTCGCCAACGCGCGCCAGTTCACGGGCAGTAACGTGGTTTTCCTTAATATAAGTCGTCGACAGGGAGTAGGCCCCACTCATCGCCGCGTAAATTTTAGCCTTGTTTTTCTGAGCAGCGGTTAACTTATAGACTGATGGGTGCTTGGCAAGGTAGTCCAGCGCCGCATTGTACGTCGCATCACTATCCGTCGAGTTCTTAGGAACGTGGACGTGCTTTTCGACTTCTTTAAGATTGTTCTTATCAGCCAGGTAGTAGTCCATTTCATTCCGCTTGGTCAGCCGGTTATCAGGAACACTAACGTACTTTCCTAGCCGGTTAGCAATACGGTAGATATCATCCGTGCTCACGTTAGGTCCCTTGGTGTAAGTAATCGCCTGGTGAGCTTCGTTACCAACCAGGACCTTGCCCCGGGAATCATAAATCATCCCCCGCTGCACGTTATTTGTTTGAATGGAAGTGTCTGACCGTTTGACTTCCGCCTTATAAGACCCGCTATTCAACACCTGCAAGTTAAAAAGCCTTGCCGCTAACAGCAACAAGAGGATTCCCACCGCCCACAGCAGAAAGTTCAGCCGTGAACCAATAATTGACTTGTGTGCTTGCCGTTGGTGATCACCACGGGGCCCTTTTAGCCAGGCCTTCAACCGCTTCATGAAATCCACTTCACTAATTCTCCTTAGCCATAGTAGCTACTATTGTACCAAAGTTAGAGCCGAACGTCACAAAAATGACGCCCACTGACTAGTTGATAATACGCTTATCTGCCGTTCAATGAAATAACCACCGCCACAATTTAACGAAATTTAACCACAGATAGTTTATAATGGGCTGTTGAAACAAGCAAAGGAGTATCCCAACGTGTTAAACCAAATCAAAAAACATCAACAGGCGATGTCCCTGATCGCCGCCTTTTGCCTCCCCGTCCTGATTATGGGCGGCTACTTTGCGACGCGTTCGATGGCCCCCTTTGGCAAAAGTACCATTTTAACTGTTGACCTGGGGCAACAGTACGTCGACTTTTTTGCCTACTTTCGGCGCGCCCTCCTTCACCACCCGACTAGTTTTTTCTACTCTTTTGCTAAGGGATTAGGCGGTGAAATGTGGGGAACTAACGCCTACTATCTCTGGAGCCCGCTCAATCTGATCCTCCTCTTCTTCCCGGGACAACACATTGCCAGCGGCATTCTCATTCTGACCTTGTTGAAATATGGCTGTGCCGGCTTAAGCATGGCTTGGCTCCTGCAAAAGCAACGCCTGCAGTCGGGCCTGCGGGCTGTCGCCTTTGCCGTTTCTTACTCCTTGATGGGGTGGATGATCGCCAACCAGCTCAACTTACTGTGGCTTGACGTCCTGTTTCTCCTGCCGCCCATTATCAACGGCCTGATTAACATTCTCGCTGGTAAGCGACCGTGGCAATACCTAGCGTGGCTGACCTTGGCCCTCATTGATAACTATTACATGGCGTGGATGGTGGGCCTCTTCACCCTGCTTTTTACGGGTTGGCACATAGCTAGCCAGCCGCTTCCCTGGAAAACCGTTCTCAAGCGTCTTTCCACGTACATTGGCGTTTCCTGCTGGAGTGCAGCCAATGCTGCAGTAGTCCTCATTCCGACAATGGTGACATTACTCGCCAGTAAGGGGACTTACACGGAAAACAAGTGGCACCTGGTCTTTGAATACAAGCCATGGAAACTACTGGCTAAATTTGTCCCGGGTTCCTTTACCTTTGGCCAAATGCCAACTGGCCAAGCCAACATTTATGTGGGAATGATTACGACCATTGGCGCCCTGCTGTTCTTCACTAACCACCACCAACGCTGGCAAAGTAGACTGGTCGCTCTGCTGATCTCTGCTTTCTTCGCGCTGTCCTTTTGTTGGCAGCCACTCGACTTAGTTTGGCACCTCGGACAGTTCCCCGTCTGGTACCCCTCACGCTTCTCATACCTGGCTAGTTTCTGGCTGATCTGGCTGGCAGCGCAAACGCTCACCAGTGATTACCGACTACGGTGGCAGGATGCCTGCTGGCTGGTCCCCCTTTTTCTGGGGATTAACGGCTGGTTATTCACACACTTAAAACAGGTCAACTACCTGAGCAAACCACAGTTGTTGATGGGGATTGGCTTGTTAGCGGCCAGCCTCTTGTGGTTGTCGTTACCCCACCGTGAATACCAACTAGTGGTAGACGGCATTATGCTGTTAATTGTCTGCCTCGACATGGGGACGAATGCCACCCTTTGCCTGAATAACCTGTCGTATGTCCCGCAGTGGCAATTTGGCCAGTACACCCAGCAACTGGATCGGGCCGCTGCCAAACTACCCCAGGGCCGGCATGATTTTTACCGGGTTGGCAAGACCTTCCAGCGGACAAAGGATGATCCCTTCCAGGGGGGCTTCAATAGTGGTGACCACTTTGGTTCAACCCTCAAATCGGCCACCCCAAATTTCATGGCAGCAATTGGTCAGCCGGAAGGCGATGGCTTTGTTACCTATAGCAATGGGACCCAGGTTACTGACGCCTTCCTCGATTTTCGCTACTTCATGAGTGCTCGGCATGGTGGCCAGCAAGACCAGGTGCAGATTCTCCCGTTAACGAGCAACCGCCCTGACCTACGGCAAATGACCAAGGTTGGCCGCAGTGGGCTGGTAAATATTTGGCAAAACAAGAAAACCCTGCCCATCGCTTTTGCCGCTAACCGGCAAATCTTGCACCTGGTACAGACAACCGCCGACCCGGTCATGTACCAGTCACAACTTTTTCAGGCAATGGCCAACAAATCCGCGCCGCTGTTTACCGTTCAAAACTTTGATCACGTCACCTTCGAGAACGTTCAGCCTGCCCACAAAATTACCGGGACAATTTTTCGCCGCCTCAACCCGCTCAAAGACGCCAGCATCACCCTACACATTATTCCAACAACTAACGACTCGTACTACCTGACGCTCGGTGATGAGCTTAAGGATAATGCTACAATTTATCTCAACGGTCACCGGCTTAGTCAGTACCCTAATTTCCGGAACACAATAGTTACCAACGTGGCCGCTCATGACCGTGGCCAACATATCCGGGTAACTATTAAACTGAAACACGCCGCCCTCTGGTGTCAGAATGTCAGTCTCTACCGCCTCAGTCAACGGGCCTTTGATCGTTCACTAAAGCAGCTGCAGCAAAGTCCGCTGCACCTGACAAGCGTCTCACCAGCTAAAATCACTGGGACCGTCACAATTAAGAATTCGCAGGACATTTTGATGACCACCATCCCGAGTGAAGCTGGCTGGCAAGTAAAGGTCGACGGGCAACCTGTTGAGACCAAAACTGCCGCCGGGATGTTTATCGCCGTGCCAATCCCAGTTGGCCACCACCAAGTCAGTTTCCGCTACCGTCCGCCATTCTTCACCATTAGTCTGGTTATTTCCCTCGTCAGCTTAGCAAGCTGGTGGTGGGTCGCCAAACACTCCGCTCAACGCTAACAAAAAAGACCGGGTGCGAATCACTTCGCATGAAGTGCAAGAAAAAAGTTAGACAAAATTAGACAATTAAGCTGCTAAGGCATGATTTCGGTATTCTACTGGGGTCA
>NZ_CAKPXS010000053.1 GCF_934202235.1 uncultured Limosilactobacillus sp.
AAGCTTAGTTGCCTAAAAAATTATTATTCAGTTTTTCAGTCGAAATATTCAACTTCCAACTTTATGGGTACACGTCAATCCCGCCTGCGCGGGTGACCCTTTCATTCTTTTGTGTTACTTACTCGTTAGCTTTGTTGACGGCATCGATGACGGCATGACGGAAGCCATCCTTTTCCAATGCGGCCACGCCCCGGATCGTTGTCCCACCAGGGGAAGTGACCTGGTCACGAAGCAGGGCGGGTGCCTGCTTGGTCGCCGTTGCCAGGGCGCCAGAGCCCTTGACCATGCTGGCAACCAGTTCATAGGCAGTCTGTCGGCTCATCCCGTGAAGGACGGCAGCGTCACTCATTGCGTCCATGAAGACGTCAACAAATGCCGGACCGCAACCACCGATAACGCCGACGATCCCTAGTTGCTTTTCCGGGACCTCGATGATGTCACCAAGCGGCGAGAGGGCCTTTTTGATGGTTGCTTGCGCATCACTAGTGGCCTGGTCAGGCATGGCCAAGCCGATGGCTCCGGCATTAACTGCTACCGGGGTATTCGGAATGATGGTGGCAATCGTTTGCGTGGGCAAAACTTCCCGGAGAGCAGCTTGACTAATCCCCGCTGCTGCGGAAATAACCACCGTTGCCGACGAGAGGTTGCTCAGCGTGCGGGCAACGTCAACGGTCACGGGTGCCGGGGTGGTCAAAATCACCACGTCGGGCTGAGCAGCGACGACTTGTTTTGCCTGGTGAACCAGCTTCACGCCCAACTGGGCCGTCAGTTGGCTAACCCGCGGGTTTTGTGGATTCATGGTCAGGAGTTCAAAACCGCCATGGTGGCAGTAGCCTTTCAGGATGGCGCCACCCATGGCACCAACACCGATAATTGCAATTTTCATAGTAAAAGTCCTTTCCTCTTATAGTAGGTCGATGTACATCGCGTTAACGTAACCCCGCCGGGCAACGTGGTACCACTTGACGCCGTTATCGTCATCTAATTCGGCGTTAATAGTGAAGGAGACGCCATCAGCGGCATGGTCGACAACCTTGCCATAGGGGGCGTCATAGATGGGAAGTGAACCACCAGTGACGTAGTTGACGGTCCCGGTAACGTTGATTTTTGTTTCTGCCAGTTTGGTGGTTGCCGGTTCGGGATGTAAGTTGAGTTCCGGGAATGGCTGGTCGACGAGCTCGAGTTGAGAATCGTCAAACTGCGCCCACTGGTCTGCGCCCACTTCGTACCATACCTGGTGGTCAAAAGTAGTGACCCGTTCAAAGGATTTGATAATAATCCCTGGTGCGATTGGTTTGCCAGCTGGCATGCCACCAACCATGTCATAGACGGTTGTGGACTGCTTAATCCGTAAGAAGACGTCGACAGTTTCAACCGTTTCCCAGTTTTGGTGACGGTACATTAACTTGATCGTGTGGGTCTTCATGTCGAAAGTCCCGCTTAATTCACCATCATTTTTGATAAAACGGTAACCGGGGATGTCGAGCTTATCAACATGGTAGTCATCACCGATAAAACCTTGCAGCAGTTGCGGGACGCGAAGGTTTTCGTGCGAGTCGAGATCCATGTAGTAGACCCAAATAGGAGTTCCAGTTTTAAACGAGCGATTCATCAGTTTTCACTCCAATTATTTTCATAGTTTAACACCATAATTATACCGCTTTGTTGGTACTTTAGTGCCAGCATTCAGCAAGCATTAGACAAACTTAAAGGGCCCGACAGCGCCTGCCGGACCCTTCGTTGGTTGAGGGAAAATTAGTTGTTATCATCAGAAGTTGATTCATCAGCGGTTGGTTCACCATGATCGCTAATGGCGACTGGTGAAGCTACTACCGTGATGTTGCCGTCATCATCCAGGTGAGCAACCAAGTTGTGGACGTCAGCGTGGTCTAAGACGAAGTCGGCAATGCGGTCTTCGATCTGTTCCTGGATTGTCCGGCGCAGTGGACGAGCACCCATCTGCGGGTTGTAACCAAGGTCAACCAGCTTATCCTTCACATCGTCGTCAACGGAAATGTGCAACTGCCGATCCTTCAACATCTCGTTAACATCCGACAGCATTAGGTTGACGATCTGCTTCAGTTCTGGTTTCGTTAGGTGGTTGAATTCAACGATGTCGTCGAACCGGTTCAGAAATTCAGGCTTGAAGTAGTTGGTCAGCTTGGTAATCAAACTGGAACGACTACTGTTGCCCGGACCGAAACCAATGGCCCCGGCTTCGGAATCGCCAGTACCGGCGTTCGACGTCATAATGATGATGGTGTCCTTGAAGGAAACGGTCCGCCCCTGTGAATCAGTCAGCCGCCCGTCATCAAGGATTTGCAAGAACATGTGCATAACGTCCGGGTGCGCCTTTTCCACTTCGTCCAAGAGGATTAGGGAGTAAGGGTGACGACGAACTTGCTCGGTTAGTTGGCCCGGTTCGTCGTAACCAATGTAGCCTGGCGCTGCCCCGATGAGCTTGGAAGTAGATTCCTTTTCCATGTATTCACTCATGTCGAAGCGGATCATCGCGTCAGTTGAACCAAAGAGTAATTTCGCCAACTGCTTAGCCGTTTCCGTCTTGCCGACACCTGTTGGCCCAACGAAGAGGAAGGAGCCAATTGGCCGACCCGACTTGTTGAGCCCGATCCGGTTCCGCCGGATTGCCCGGGCAATCTTATCAACAGCCTGATCCTGACCAATAACCCGCTTTTCCAGCGTCTTATCAAGATCACGCAGCTGGTTTTGCTCCTGCTTTTCCAGGTCGCCAACCGGAATGCCAGTCTTATCTTCGACGATTGCCTGCATGTCTTCCTTCGTTACCGTTGCGGCATCCTCAGTCTGGTTTTCTTCAGCAGCCTTCTTTGCCTTGGTCAGCTGGGTAACCTGGTCACGGTAGTAAGCTGCCTTTTCGTAGTCCTGACTTTCCACCGCTTGCTGCTTGTGTGCTTCGGCGGTATGGATATCATTTTCGATCGCATTGGGGTCGGACGTCTTCAACGTCAAGTTCTTGCGTGAACCGGCCTCATCCAGCAGGTCGATTGCCTTGTCTGGCAAGAAACGGTCCTGGATGTAGCGGTCAGATAACTTCGCTGCTGCTTTGATTGCATCGTCGGTGTACTTGACGTGGTGGAAGTCTTGGTAACGATCCTTAATCCCGTTTAAGATCTTGATCGTCTCGTCAACGCTCGGCTCGTCCACTTGGACTGGCTGGAACCGGCGGGCGAGGGCGGCGTCCTTTTCGATCTTCCGGTATTCGTTGAGCGTCGTGGCCCCGATTAACTGGAAGTCGCCCCGGGCCAGCGCCGGCTTCAAAACGTTACCAGCGTCCATCCCACCTTCGGCATTGCCAGCACCCATGATTTCGTGGATTTCGTCAATGAAGAGGATGATGTTCTTATTCTTTTGCACTTCTTTCATCAATTGCTGCATCCGTTGTTCAAACTGGCCACGGATCCCGGTCCCTTGAACCAGCGAAACAACGTCTAAGCGAATAATTTGTTTGTTACGTAGTTTGTCCGGTACTTGACCAGAGACAATCGATTCAGCTAGGCCTTCAACGACCGCCGTCTTCCCGACACCAGCTTCACCGATCAGCACTGGGTTGTTCTTGGTCCGCCGGTTTAAGATTTCAACGACCCGTTTGATTTCCGTGTCCCGGCCAATCACTGGGTCAATCTTTCCCTGCTTAGCCATGTTGGTCAGGTTGATTCCGTATTGACCCAACAGGCCCTTGCCATTGCGGCGACCGTTGCCACCCCGGCCACGGTTATTACCGTTGTTGCCATTGAAGTTGGCCTGGCCACCATTAGCGTTTTGTCCAGCCATGTTATTCATGGCGTTCATAAAGTCTTCCATGTTTCCAAAGCCAAATGGGTTGTCCATATTATTATTGCCCCCGTTTCCGTTCATCATGTTAGTCATATTAGTTTGCATGTTTTGTAATTTTTGGTAGCAACTTTGACAAAGGTTAACTTGCATCCGTTGACCGTTGTATTCCATCTGCAGGTGGATAGTTGCTGGATTTTCGTGACAGATTTGACAAATCATTCAGTACGAGACCTCCTCGTATAAACCGGCCAACCGTGAAAATGGTTTGACCTTTCTTGACTAATAACTTAATTATACTTACTTTTCCCCAGAAGACAAGAGATTACACCTCAATTTTAGCACTCCCGCTATTTGATTGCTAAAAAGTGGGCCCATGCTGGTGCCCATTTAATAATCAGTTATAATGAACATAAATTAAAGAGTGGGGTGACAAGTGAGATGAGTGAGAATTTTCAGCAGCAACTAACCGACCTGATTAATAAGAAGATTGATGAATTTACCGTGACGCCAGAGACTTTTCAGGAGTTTCAGGCAGTCTTTCATGACTACGAATACCGGACTCAGGTGGTCGGCAAAGCTGAGCGTGGTGGAACCATCAAATACCGCTTGAAGGAAAGTTAATAATCCGCCTGCAAGCGGTTGCTATTTATCTTGTAATTAGGGTGCGTCCTTGATACAATATGGACATGAGAGATGCCGAAGATTGGCTCGGCTACTTTTAAAATAATAAGGAGAATGATATTCATGGAAAAACGCGAATACACTGTTGTTGCTGAAACTGGGATCCATGCTCGTCCAGCAACTATCTTGGTTCAAACCGCATCAAAGTTCACTTCAGACATTAACCTGGCTTACAATGGCAAGAGTGTCAACCTGAAGTCCATTATGGGTGTAATGTCATTGGGTGTTGGTCAAAACGCTGATGTTACCATCACCGCTGAAGGTGACGACGAAAAGGATGCCATCGCAGCCATTGATGACACGATGCACAAGGAAGGACTGGCTGACTAGTAAATGGTTCAATCACTCAATGGTTTAGCCGCCAGTGGTGGCATTGCTATTGGTCAGGCTTACCTGTTGGGCGATACCAGTCTTACCGTTTTAAATCATTACAACGATAATGTGAATCATGAGGTCTCACGGCTTCATGATTCTTTTACTATCAGTGGGAAAAAGTTGGCCGTCCTGCAAAAACGGGCACGGCAGACGTTAGATAACCGGGCTGCTGCAGTTATTGATTCAGAGGTCAAAATGATGAGTGACCCCCGGTTACTGACCAGTATTGAATGGTTGATTCGTAATGAAAAGGTAACGGCAGAGTGGGCAATCACCCAGCAGTTGGCACAAGAGAAGAAACGAGCTGCTAAGCAGGATCCCGACTACTTAAAACGGCGCTTAACAGCACTAAATGACGTGGAAAAGCAACTGGTTAACTACCTGCAGGGGACGGTTGTTGAACGGCAAATTCCCGCGGGAGCGATTTTGGTGACTAAGACTGCCACGCCGGTACTGATGGCGGCAGTCGGTGAACGGTTAACGGGTCTGGTTACGCAAACCGGCGGACCGACATCACACTTTGTGCTGATGAGTCAGTCAATGCAGATTCCCAGTGTGGTGGGGGTTGATGACCTCATGTCGACGGTCAAACAGGGTGACTTGCTAATTGTTGATGGCCTCCACGGCAAGTTGATCGTCAACCCGGACAAGCAAGTCATTGACGAGTACCAGCAGATGGCTGGTGACTTTGTCCGCGAGCAGCAGTGGTTTGGTCAGTTATCCCAGCGTGAAACGGTTAGTCTTGATGGTCACCACTTTATTGTGGCGGCTAATCTGACTTTGCCCAGTAACGCCACGGCGGCACTGGCTGCCGGCGCAGAAGGGGTCGGCCTGCTGCGAACCGAGTACCTCTTCTTAGGTCGGGGTAAAAACTTGCCAAGTGAAGAGGAGCAGTTTCAGGCTTATAAGGAAGTGCTGACGGCAATGCCGGACAGCCGGGTGACCATCCGGACCATGGATGTTGGGGGTGACAAATTACTGCACCCTACCGGGAGAGGGGAGACCAATCCATTCCTTGGTGTTCGCGGAATTCGGGTTAGTTTAAGCCACCCTCAATTGTTCGTTAGTCAGTTAAGGGCCTTATTGCGGGCGTCTGTTTACGGGCGGTTAGCCATTATGTTCCCGATGGTCGCCACCATTGATGAATTTAACCAGGCACGGTTACTGTTGGACCAAACTCGTCAAGAGTTACAAAAGAGTGGAGTCAGGGTGGCATCCGATATTGAAGTGGGGACGATGGTGGAAGTACCATCGGCGATCCTGATGGCAGATCAGCTGGCCCGCCAAGCGGACTTTTTCAGTATCGGCTCTAACGACCTTGTTCAGTACATTTTTGCGGCTGACCGTGGTAACGAGCGGGTAGCTAACTTAAATCAGGAGTTGCACCCGGCGGTCCTTCGAGCGGTCAAGCAGGCCGTTGATGCAGCCCACGCCGAGGGGAAGTCAGTCAGTCTTTGTGGTGAAATGGCGGGTAAGAGGTTGGCAGTGCCGCTGATCATGGCAATGGGGATGGATGAATTATCGGTTCCTAGTCCCCAGGTAGCCACTGTCCGCAACCTCATCAGCCAGCTCAAAATTCGCCAATTGCAGCCCTTACTTCATCAGGCACTGGCTGCCCACAATGCTGATGAAGTTAAGCAGCTGGTTCAGCACAGTTTGGCAAAAATGATCCAGCTTTAGCAGGTAAGGAAAATTGCACCGCTCCGGCTGGTCTTGTATAATGGTCGTTGTTTTAGGTACGAGCGATTTAGTGATTAATAACTGACAAAAGGGGCTTTCACGGTGAATATCGGCTTGTTTACAGACACATACTTTCCACAAGTTAGTGGGGTGGCGACGTCCATCAAGACGTTGCGTGACGAGCTGATTGCGCAGGGCCACCATGTGTATATTTTCACAACCACCGACCCGCTTGCCAAGCACGACGACGTGGAAAATGGCATTTACCGGTTTAAAAGCATTCCTTTCGTTTCCTTTACTGAACGGCGGATTGCCTTAACTGGCTGGGTGCGAGTGCTACGTCTCGCGAAGAAACTCAAGTTGGATATTGTCCACAACCAAACGGAATTTTCCCTAGGATTGATGGGAAAAGAAGTTGCTCATTCGTTGGGGATACCGTGCATCCATACTTATCACACCATGTATAACGACTACCTCCACTACGTTGCCAATGGTAAAATTTTAAAGCCACGTGACGTCGCTAAACTCGTGCGGTTTTACATGAAAAATATCACCGGGGTAATTGCGCCGAGTGAGCGGGTGTTAGACACACTGTTAGATTACGGCGTGACGGCGCCCATTCGGGTGATTCCCACCGGGGTAAACCTGCGTGTTTATAGCCAGAGAAACTCAGCCGCGCAGTTGCTGAAGCTGCGCCACAGGTGGGGTTATGAGGCAGACACCCCAGTGTTGCTATCGTTGTCTCGCCTGGCCTACGAAAAAAATATCCACGCCGTCATTGAAGCGATGCCAGATATTTTAGCTCAGCGCCCCGATGCCCGTTTGCTGATTGTTGGTGACGGCCCGGCCCGGCCAACGTTGGAACGGCAGGTCAAGGAAATGAACCTTCAGGAAGTCGTCCAATTTACTGGGGTCGTGCCAAATGAAGAAGTGCATAGCTATTACCAAATGGCTGACGTTTTAGTCTCAGCTTCCGATACCGAGACACAGGGACTTACCTATATTGAGGCATTGGCATCGGACCTACCGATTGTCGTGATGCGTAGCCCCTACACTGATGAGCTGATTGATAGTCCGGTTATTGGTCGCAGTTTTCAGAAGCGGGCAGACCTGGTTGCCGGTGTTCTCTACTACTTGAACCACAAGTCAACTGCTGCAGAAACACAGCGGCGGCAAGAAAAATTGACTTCCATTTCGGCGGAGGTCTTCGTGAAACGAGTAGTCGAGTTTTACCATGAATGTCAACGAATTCGGACCGCTCAGCTTGCAACACAGTCACACGGTTTGTTTCATAGGAGTAAAAATGAGCGATGATTACTATTAACATGTTTTCTTCTGCTGATAAGGTGGCTGGCCAGGGAGTGGGCAGTGCTTATTTAGAGTTAATTAAGATGCTCAAGGACCGTTTTAGTGACGAATTTGAGATTAATATCAACCGCTATACAAAAAGTCAGATCAGTCATTATCACACGATTGACCTGCCTTTTTACTTTTCCACCTTTTCCAAGAAGCGCGGCCGTAAAATTGGTTACGTTCACTTTTTGCCAGAGACCCTGGAAGGCAGTTTGAAGATTCCACAACCATTTAAGGGGATTTTTTACCGCTACGTCATCGCATTTTATAAGCGAATGGACGAACTGGTGGTTGTCAATCCGACCTTTATCGATCAATTGGTGGCCTACGGGATTCCCCGCGAAAAGGTCACCTATATTCCTAATTTTGTTGATAGCCAGGAGTTTCACCCGTTGACGGTGGCAAAGAAGTTGGCCCTTCGTCAGCAACTGGGGATTTCACCAACGAAGTTTGTCGTCCTCGGCAGCGGTCAGATTCAGGAACGCAAGGGCGTGTTCGATTTCATTCGCCTGGCTAAACAAAACCCGCAAGTACAGTTCATCTGGGCGGGTGGTTTTTCCTTTGGCAGGATTACCGATGGTTACCCGCAATTAAAAAAGGTGGTCGATAACCCGCCAGCTAACTTGCTGTTTCCGGGAATCGTTAGTCGTCAGCGAATTAACGAGTTGAATAACGTGGCGGACCTATTTTTGCTGCCCTCTTATAATGAATTGTTCCCGATGTCGGTCCTGGAAGCCTTTAGTAGCGGCACCCCAGTGATGCTCCGGGATCTGGACTTGTACCATGCGATTATTCAAGGGGACTATCTTCCGGCAAAAGACGTCAGTCAGATGCAGGAAAAAATAACCGAGTTGGTGGCGGACCCAACTCAGCTAACCCGGTGGCAAGAGAAAGCGCGTCAGGCTTCTCAACGTTATTCGAAGGGACACTTGGCGGAGCGCTGGCACGAATTTTATACCGAACAAGCGGCAGGAGTAAACGGATGAGTAGGAAAAACTGGCTGGTTTTAATTCTAATGGTAGTGGCTGGTTGCGGCATTTTTACTTATTCGATGCGGGATCAGAACCTTCACTTAATTATGACGGAATTAACGCGGATGAACTGGGGCTGGTTTCTCGTTGCTGTTATTTGCATCTGCTTATATCTGGGGCTTGAGGGGGTCGTGGATAAGCTCTTTCTTACTAACCGTTACCCTGACTTTACCTGGAAAGACGCATTGCGTTTGCCGCCAATCGAGCAACTATTCAATGGGATTACCCCCTTTTCAACTGGCGGGCAACCTGCCCAACTGGTGGCATTATTGCAATCCGGTGTTGAAGGGGGAATGGCCAGCTCTGTCTTGCTGATGAAGTTCGTGGTATTTCAATCAATGATTGTCATCAGTTTTCTGGTTAGTTTATTGATTGGCTTTCACTATATAGCTGAAAAGCTTCAAGCGTTATCATTATTGGTGATTCTGGGCTTTGTCGTGCACTTATCAGTGATTGTTGCCTTGCTCTTAGTGATGTACTGGTATGGTTTTACTAAACGGGCCGCTAACTTGCTCATCAAACCGGCGTCGTGGTTTATGAAACCGCAGAATTACCAACGGATGGTTCAAAAGCTCAACGAAAAGATCGATACCTTTTACCAGGAAAGCATCAAGATGAAAAGTGAATATGGGAAATTGGCGCAAGTTTCAGTGGTGACAATTGCACAGTTGTTTTTTTACTATGCTATCCCGTATTTCATTATGTTGGCGCTCGGAATTCACGGAATCAACTTTGTGATGGTCATGAGCTTACACGTGCTGATCTTTATGATTATTTCTCTTTTCCCTATCCCGGGTGGAACAGGGGGGGCCGAGTATAGTTTTGCTGTGCTTTTTAGTAGTTTTATGCATTCCAGCAGCAAGTTAGTGCTAGCAATGATTCTTTGGCGAATTCTGACGTATTACTTTTGTATGTTTGCGGGGATGGTTTGCGTTGTGCTGAAACCTGACCGTGTTAAGCAGGGAAAGTAGGGTGATTATATGGACACTGATTTGTCACAGATTATTAACCGGTTAGTGGCGATGGTTGATGATCGCCACCCGGGAGTTCAGTCACGGATGTTCAATCTCTATGGTATTCCCCTGTGTGAGGTTCAATATTTTCCGAAGAATCATCGGTTTAGGGTAGAGAAGTTTCGTCCTGAACAACATTTTGAATTCGACAAATTGGACCTGGCCGCCATTGAGATTTATCAGTGTCTGGAAGATTTTCGAGAAAGTTTTTAAAAAGTGATTGACGATTTTTCTTGTGGCTGGTATAGTAATTTATGCTGTTTCAGGAAGTAAACGAAAACGTTGAAATTAAGGGTTGACAGCCCAAGGTTTTCTGTTAAACTGAAATAGTTGTTGACAGTTTCAAGCGCTAATTTCGATTGAAAACATCATGAATTTGTTCTTGACGTCAGCTAAACAGTTTGATATACTGTAAAAGTTGTTGATACGAGTTATCGTATCAGCAAGGTAGACCTTTGAAAACTGAACAAAGTTTCGACGAACACAAATGTGCAGGGTCCTTGATCTTCGGATCGAGG
>NZ_CAKPXS010000054.1 GCF_934202235.1 uncultured Limosilactobacillus sp.
GGCCGGCCGTGACGACTTGATCAAAAAGACGACGGCTGAAATGAAGGTCGTTGAGAAGTACCTGCCTAAGCAGTTGCCAGATGACGAGGTTAAGGCAAAAGTGGCAGAAGTGATCAAGGAACAAAATGCCAGCAGCATGAAGGACTTTGGTAAAGTGATGGGTGCTGCAATGAAGGCCTTGAAGGGCCAGGCTGACGGTCAGCTGGTTAACAAGACTGTCAAGTCACTTCTCCAGTAAGAAGCAATAAAGGTAAAGGGGATTACTTTTTGACTGAAAAACAATCAGGAAAGTTTGAACAGGCTTACCAGATCGCTGATCAGCAGGTCGAAGTCGGGTTACTCGGGACCCAGGATAAGTATGTGGAACTACTGGAATCGGGGATGGCTGTCACCATCAACCCGTTTGGCGACCAGTTAAAGATCAGCGGGGCCAAAGATGACGTTTTGCTGACGGTTGACGTGATTGATCAACTAGTGAAGCTGATTAAGGCGGGCATTATGTTGAGCAGTACCGATATCGTTAGTGCCATGAAGATGGCCCACCGGGGGACACTCGAGTACTTTGGCGACCTGTATAGCGAAACCATCATTAAGGACCGTCGTGGCCGTGCAATCCGCGTGAAAAATTTCGGCCAGCGGCAGTATATTCAGGCGATCAAGGAAAACGACATTACTTTTGGGATTGGACCAGCTGGGACCGGGAAAACTTACTTGGCCGTAGCAATGGCCGTTGCTGCCCTGAAACGGGGGCAAGTCGAACGGATCATTCTGACCCGGCCTGCTGTTGAAGCGGGGGAGAGTCTTGGCTTTTTGCCTGGTGACCTGAAAGAGAAAGTTGATCCCTACCTGCGGCCAATTTATGACGCCTTAAATGAGATTATGGGGGCTGACCACGTTGAACGCCTCGTTGAACGAGGGACAATTGAAATTGCGCCGCTCGCTTACATGCGGGGACGGACACTTGATGCTGCCTTTGTGATCCTCGACGAGGCGCAAAACACCACTAATCCGCAAATGAAAATGTTTTTGACGCGGTTAGGGTTTGGCTCCAAAATGGTGGTCAACGGTGATATTTCACAGATTGACTTGCCGCGGCACAACGCGAGTGGCCTCGTCAGTGCTGAACGGATCCTCAAGGGAATTAAGTCGGTTGACTTTGTGCACTTTAGTGCTGATGACGTGGTGCGCCACCCAGTGGTTGCAAGAATCATTACTGCTTACGAGAACCAAGAAAGTCAGCGGGGGGAGAGATAATGGAATTAACACTGCTAGACCACACGGCCGGCCAGTTAACTGCTGACCAGCGTCAATTGGCCATTCAACTGCTGAATTACGCGGCTGATTATCTTCACGTGGCCGAGAGTGCTGAAATGTCGTTAACCTTCGTCTTAAACGATGAAATCCGCCAATTGAACAAGCAATACCGCGGTGTTGACCGGGCGACCGACGTTATTAGTTTTGCGGCTGAAGAGACTGGTAACGAAAGCTCTTTTGAAATGCCTGCCGAACTGCGGGCGGAACTACCGGAGAACCTCGGTGACCTGTTTATCTGTCTTGATAAGGTTCCGGAGCAGGCCGGTTTTCTTGGTCATTCAGCAGAGCGCGAACTCGGCTTTTTAGTCGTTCACGGTTTTTTACACCTGAACGGCTATGACCACGAACAGCCAGCTGATGAAAAAAAGATGTTTACCTTGCAACGGGAGATTTTAGATTCTTATGGCCTCACCAGATAAACACCAGATTAGCCGTAACCGTCATTTTACCCAGGCAGTGCGGCACGCAGTGGATGGGATTATTCACGTGACAAGGCGTGAACAGAATTTCCGTTTTCACCTGTTTGCTGCCGTCCTCGTGGTGGTTTGTGGTTTGATGATTCACATTTCGGTAGAGGGCTGGTGCTGGTTAATGGTGGCTGTCTTTGCAGTCCTGATTGCCGAAATGGCGAACACTGGCGTTGAAGAGTTGGTTGACCTCCTGGTTGGCCACCACTATTCACCGGTAGCAAAGCACATCAAGGATATTGCAGCCGGCGTCGTCTTACTCACTTCATGGTTGGCGGCCATTGTTGGTTTGCTGGTCTTTGTACCAGCATTGTTAGAGCTTTTCAGGAGGTAAGTCATGACAGAAGAAAAACAACCAGTCTTTCACTCTGGGTTTGTGGCAATGGTTGGCCGGCCTAACGTTGGCAAGTCAACCCTGCTTAACCAGGTGGTTGGCCAAAAGGTGGCCATTATGAGTAACGTCGCCCAGACAACCCGTAACAAGATTCAGGGCGTTTATACGACGAAGAACGCGCAGCTGGTCTTTGTGGATACCCCGGGAGTCACTAAACCGCGGACAAAGCTGGGCGATTTTATGGAACGATCGACTTATTCTGCCCTGAGCGAAGTGGATGCGGTGCTCTACGTGGTGAGTGCGGCAGATAAGCGCGGTATGGGTGACCAATTTATTGTCGACCATGTTCTTGACCACGTTGATAAGCCCGTTTACCTGGTGGTCAATAAGATCGACCAGGTCCACCCCAACGACCTGCCAACCATTGTGGATGACTACAAGGGCGGACGTCAATACGCCGGCATCCTTCCGGTATCAGCCCTCAATGGCAATAACGTTGACCAGCTACTTTCAACGCTGGTCGCGGCGATGCCCGAAGGACCACAATATTATCCGGCAGACCAGGTGAGTGACCATCCGGAGCGCTTTGTGATTGCGGAAATTATTCGAGAAAAGGTCTTTCACCTGACTCGTGATGAGGTACCACACTCGGTCGCCGTTGATGTCACCTCTGTCAAGGACCAGGGTGATAATCACGTGCAGGTTAGTGCCAACATCGTGGTGGAACGTCCAGGACAAAAGGGAATCATTATTGGTAAAAAGGGTGCGATGTTGAAGAAGATTGGCACCCTTGCCCGCAAGGATATTGAAGCCCTGTTAGGGAACCACGTTTACCTACAACTGTGGGTCAAAGTAGTGCCCAAATGGCGAGACAAGAGCTCGCTACTAAAGGAATACGGTTACCGCAATAAAGATTATTAATTGTCACGGGGGTGTCTGCCATGGCAAAACAAGTCAGCCGCTTTACCGGGCTAGTAATGTCGCGGCGGGATTTTCGCGAACGCGACCTCCTGGTAAAGATGTTAACGGCATCGCAGGGGCCGCTGATGTTTCTTGTCCGCGGCGCTAAACGGCCGAAGGCTAAACTAGCGGCGACAGTCCTGCCGTTTAGTCATGGCTCGTATTTAGGGGTGCTCCACCAGCGACGGCTTAGTTTGCTAACGGCTGCCAACCAGGTTCAACAGTACCAGCACATCACTGCCGACTTGACGGCCAATGCGTATGCGACCTACCTGTTTGACCTGGTTGATGCGGCATTTTATGATGGTCAACCGCTCGGGCGCTGGTTTAACCAGGTCAGTAGTGCACTTTCCCTGATGGATCAAGGCATGGACCCGCAGATCATCGTTAACGTGCTCGAACTTCAATTGCTCAGTCAGTTTGGTGTTCAGCCTACCTGGGACCGCTGTGTTGTTTGTGGTCGGCGTGATCTGCCGTTGAATTATTCTGAAGAAAATGGCGGGATGCTCTGTGCCAATCACTTTGACCGTGACCCCTATCGGATCCGCTTGGACCAGCGGACTACTGGCTACTTGCAGCTGCTTTCGACAGTTGATTTGACGAAGGTGAAAGCGATTAATGTTTCCGACTATATCAAACAACGACTTCAGAAGTTAATTGACACCATCTATAACAACCAGGTCGGACTTCACTTGCGAAGTCGGACTTTCATCCGCCAGATGGACAACTGGGATTCTCAACTAAAATTAAGTGGCCGCAAGGATTGACAATCATTGTTTTTTTTTCTATGATGATGACGTTCATCAAGAAAATAACTGCAGCAACGACGAGGAATTAACCGGTGTGCTGACTTCAGCGAGAGTGGGATAGTGAAAGCCGCTTGTCAGGTCCGGGTGGGCACCTTACAGCTGCATTAATCAAGCTGTTCCGTCTTGACGGAAAAGCAGGGTGGAACCGCGAATGACATTCGTCCCTGTAATCACTGGCTAAGTCTAGTGATTACAGGTCTTTTTTTGGAAAGGGAGAGTTAATATGGCAAAAAAACTGAGTGTCCAAGACATCATTTTTACGCTTGAACAATATTGGGCAAAACAAGGCTGCATGCTGATGCAGGCCTACGATACGGAAAAGGGGGCGGGGACGATGAGCCCTTATACCTTCTTGCGGGCGATTGGACCAGAACCGTGGAATGCTGCGTATGTCGAACCATCACGGCGGCCAGCAGACGGCCGTTACGGTGAAAACCCCAACCGTCTCTACCAGCACCACCAATTCCAAGTAATTATGAAACCCTCCCCGGACAACATTCAGGACCTCTACTTGGGTAGTCTCAAGGAGCTAGGAATTGACCCACTGGAACACGACATCCGTTTTGTTGAAGACAACTGGGAGAACCCGTCGATGGGTTGTGCTGGTGTCGGTTGGGAAATCTGGCTTGACGGGATGGAAATCACTCAGTTTACCTACTTCCAAGTAGTTGGTGAACTGCCAATGAATCCGGTTGCTTCAGAAGTCACTTACGGCTTGGAACGGCTGGCCGAATACATTCAAAACGTTGACTCCGTTTACGATCTGGAATGGGCTGACGGGGTCCTCTATGGTGATATCTTTAAGGAACCAGAGTATGAACACTCCAAGTACGCCTTTGAGGAAAGCGACCAGGCGATGCTGCTATCAGCATTTAACAACTACGAAAGCGAAGCAAAACGCCTGATTAAGCTGGGACTCGTTCACCCGGCCTATGATTACGTGCTGAAGTGCAGCCACACCTTTAACCTCTTGGACGCTCGTGGCGCCGTTTCTGTCACTGAACGAGCTGGTTACCTGCACCGGATTCGGATCATGGCCAAGTCCATTGCCAAAGCGTTCGTTGAAGAACGGCGGAAGCGTGGTTTCCCACTGATTCATGACCAACAGCTCCGGCAAAAGACCTTAGCGGAGTACACCAAAAAGGCGGAAAAGGCTAAACAACGCGCGGCAAAGAAAGCACGCAAAGCACAAAAGGGGGAGAAGTAACATGGCTAACACATACTTATTGGAAGTCGGCGTTGAAGAAATGCCAGCACACGTTGTTACGCCAAGTATTAAGCAGCTTCATCAACGGGTTGCTGACTACTTAAAGGATCAGCGCATTGGGTTTGACAGCATGAAGGAGTACGCAACACCCCGCCGCTTAGCATTGCTCATTAGTGGCCTGGATGATAAGCAACCGGATATTGACGAATCAGTCAAGGGGCCGGCCAAGAAAATTGCCCAGGATGCCGATGGTAATTGGACTAAGGCGGCCATTGGGTTTAGCCGCGGACAGGGGGCAACCGTTGACGATATTGAATTCAAGGACGTTAAGGGCACTGCCTACGTCTTTGTTGAAAAGCACATTGAGGGGAAGACACTGGCAGAAGTCCTCCAGGGGTTGCCAGAGGTCATTACTTCAATGAACTTCCCTACCCAGATGAAGTGGGGCTACCACCAATTACAATTTATTCGGCCAATCCGTTGGCTGGTTTCGCTGCTCAATGATCAGGTGGTTCCATTCCATATTCTGGACGTTGAAGCGGGACGGACAACTCGTGGGCATCGTTTCCTGGGACACGATATTGACTTGAAAGAGGCAACGGATTACGAAGAGTCCCTTCACCAACAATTTGTCATTGCCGACCAGGCTAAACGCAAGCAGGTGATCAACGATCAGATTGATCAGATTGTGGAAGAACACGACTGGGTAATTGATAAGGATCCGAACCTGGTTGAAGAAGTTAACAACCTGGTTGAGTGGCCAACGGCTTTTGCGGGCTCCTTTGACGAAAAGTACCTGGTCTTACCTGACGAAGTCCTCATTACCTCAATGAAGGATAACCAGCGCTTCTTCTACCTTCGTGATCACCAGGGAAAGTTGCTACCGAACTTTATCGCTGTCCGCAATGGTAATCGTGACTATTTGGATAATGTTATTAAGGGGAACGAACGGGTGCTGGTTCCACGGCTGGAAGATGCCAAGTTCTTCTATGAAGAAGACCAGAAGATCTCAATTGCCGACTATGTCAAACGACTGTCGCGGGTCAGCTTCCACGACAAGATTGGCTCGATGGCCGAAAAGTTGGCGCGGGTAACCGTGTTGGCCCAGTTGCTGGGTGAAAAAGTGGGCCTTGATGACCAACAATTATCAGACCTCAAACGGTCTAGTCAGATTTATAAGTTTGACCTGACTACCCAGATGGTTGGTGAATTTGCTGAACTGCAGGGAATTATGGGGGAAATTTACGCCCGTCTGCAGGGTGAACGGCCAGCGGTTGCCAAGGCGATTGCAGAACAGTACATGCCAACAAGTGCCGAAGGAGAACTGCCACAGTCTCCGGTCGGGACAGTTTTGGCAATTGCTGACAAGTTAGACTCCATTATGAGCTTCTTCGCTGTCGGCATGATCCCAAGTGGTTCCAATGACCCTTATGCTTTGCGTCGCCAGGCCTTCGGAATTGTGCGGATCATCGCTGACCGGCAGTGGCACCTGCCGCTGATGGAAATGGCAACAGCATACAGCCAGGCACTGACCAAGGCTGGAATTGACAACCAATTAGACTTCAACCGTCACGCCAAGGACGTTCGGTCGTTCTTCTTGGACCGGCTCAAGCAGCTCTTCCACGAAGAACACCTCCGTCACGACATCATTGATGCAGTTTGTGATACCGAGCAAAATGATATTGCTGCGGTCATTGAAGCTGCCGCTGCGATTGACCGACGCAAGGACAATGACCACTTTAAAGAAGCGGTTGAGGCACTCACGCGGGTTGTTCGTCTGGCAACCAAGGGGAAGCTGCCAGCTGAACAGTGGCAGGTGAACCCCCAACTGTTTGAAAATCCATCCGAAAAGGCATTGTGGGAGCAGACGACAGCACTGCAACAAAAGTTTGACGGTCAGACCCTTGATGAACACTTTACTGAACTGCTGGCTCTCCGTGAATTGATCAGTGATTACTTCGAAGAAAACATGATCATGGCCAAGGATGAGGCGGTCAAGCATAACCGGTTGTCACAACTGAGCATTATCGCGGCAATGACTAAGGAATTCGGTAATCTTGACGAATTAATTGTCAAGTAGTAAACTGAATAAGCGTTGAGTTAATTATGATTGCGCTAACTATCTGCAATTAATGATATTGGACAAAGGTCGCGTTCGAAAAAAGAAGGCGACCTTTGTTTGCTGTTGAAAGGGAGGGTGCAAAGTGGCCAAAATTTCACGGGAACTGATCGACCAGGTCCGTCATTCCGTCGATATTGTCGATGTTATTGGCCAGTACGTTCAGCTCCGGCCAGCCGGGAAGTCACTGATGGGGTTATGCCCCTTTCATGATGAGCGGACACCATCCTTTTCTGTGGATGAAAAAAAGCAGCTATTTTACTGTTTTAGCTGCCACCGCGGTGGTAACGTGTTTCACTTTCTTGAGGACTTAAAAAACGAGGGCTTCCTTGATGCGCTTCGCGAAGTGGCGGCGATGGCCAATATCAGCTTGCCGGCGACTGATAACAATATCAGGCGGCAGCAGGTTACTGATCCGCAAGCGCAGCGAAAGCAACAGCTAATTGAAGTTCATCAACTAGCAATGAACCTCTATCACCATATTCTGATGAATACGCCAGCAGGGGAACCAGCGCGCCAATACCTTGCTAAGCGGGGGATGAGCCGGGAACTAATCGAGCAGTTTCATATTGGGTTTGCGCCGCAGAAGCGGGTCCTCAAGGCTTTCTTGGCTGATAAGAAGGTGGATTCGCAGCTGCTGCAGCAGTCAGGCCTCTTCGTCAATGGTCAGAATGGACTGAGCGACCGCTTCTCGTCGCGGGTGATGTTTCCGCTGCTAAATTCACGAGGCAAACCGATTGCTTTTTCGGGACGGTTGTTAGCGAAGAATGCTAACTTACCAAAGTATTTGAATAGTCCAGAAACAATCCTTTTCCAAAAAAGTTCCACCTTGTTTAACCTTGACCAGGCCAAGTCGGTGGCAAGGAAAAGCGGGAAGCTGTACCTTTTTGAAGGGTTTATGGACGTCATTTCGGCCTTTGGGGCTAACGTTCATAATGGTGTTGCGTCCCTGGGGACCAGCTTAACTGGCGAACAAGTCGACATGATTAGCCGCTTAACTAACCAGGTTGACATTTGCTATGACGGGGACCGTCCCGGTCAACAGGCTATTGAGCGGGCACTCAAGCTTTTTGAAGACGAAAGCCAACGCGTATTGCAGTTACGAGTGGTTCAGCTTCCGGCGGGCATTGACCCTGATGAATATGTTCAGCAATATGGCGGGGAGCAGTTCCGTGAATACCTGCAGAAAAACGAGGAAACACCAGCTGAGTTCCGCCTCCGTTATCTTCGGCAGGGGGTTGACTTAAGCAATCAAAACGAGCGGCTTAACTACCTCAATGCCGCCTTAAACGTGATTGCTGGCGTCGGTGAACCACTGGCCCGTGACATGTACGTCGGTCAGCTGGCGACTGAGTTCAACCTGGACCGGGAGGCACTGAATCAGCAGCTGGGTGAATTGCTCGCTAACAGACCTCAACGACAACCGCGACGGCAAAGTGAGTCAACTTATCGACGGCCTGCAACGGCTGCCAGGCAGGGTGCGACTCAATCACCAGCGCCGGTCGGGGTGAAATTAACGCGGTTAGAGCTGGCCGAACAATTATTGTTACACACGATACTGCACGACCCGGAAGCATGGGCAACTGTCGTTCGTTACCCTAATTTTCGCTTTGTGACGGCGACCTTTCAGGAGATCTACCAGGTCGCGGCAAAAATTAAGGCGGCTGACCCTGATCAAGAGATCACCATCGACCGGGTCATGGGCCGGTTAGCCGACCAACGATTGGCTGCGCAGCTATCGGAGGTTGAATCGCGGCGTGGTAGTGAGGTACTCAACGACCAGGGAATCGCCGATTGTTTAAAGGTAATTACCCAGCAGCAGCCAATTGAAGAACGAATTCGGCAGAAAAAAGCAGAATTGGCTGAAGCGAGTGCTGTTCATAATGATGAATTAGAGAGTAAACTGGTTAATGAACTCATTGACCTTTTTTCTCAGCGAGAAAAACTCAAAACGGAGGAGATTGGCTAGATATGGCAAAGAAAAAAGAAATTGTGATTTCCAACATGGAGGACTTTGACCAGAAGAAGTACGAAGCCGCCGTCGGTAAGCTGATTCGCAAGTTTAAGAAGCAAAAGCAGATCAAGTATGATGATCTGACCAAGGCACTGGCTGAACCATTTGAGTTGAATGCCGACGGGATGGACAATTTAATCCAAAACGTCGAGGATGCCGGAATTAGCGTGGTTGACGACAATGGTGATCCTGATCCCCGGGCTTTGAAGGCGACCGAAAAGCTTTCACAAAAGGCGATGAAGGATACCAAGGCACCAACCAACGTTAAGATTAACGACCCGGTGCGGATGTACCTGAAGGAAATTGGCCGGGTTCCTTTGCTAACGGCCGATCAAGAAGTAGAATTAGCGCTGCGGATTGAGCAGGGGGATGAAGAAGCCAAGCAAGAGCTGGCTGAGGCAAACTTGCGACTGGTTGTCTCCATTGCTAAGCGTTACGTCGGTCGGGGAATGCAGTTCTTGGATTTGATTCAGGAAGGTAACATGGGCCTGATGAAGGCGGTCGAAAAGTTCGACTACCGGAAAGGATTTAAGTTCTCCACTTACGCTACCTGGTGGATTCGGCAAGCGATTACCCGGGCGATTGCTGACCAGGCCCGGACCATCCGGATACCGGTTCACATGGTCGAGACCATTAATAAGCTGATTCGGATCCAACGGCAATTACTGCAAGACCTCGGTCGGGAACCGCTGCCAGAAGAAATCGGGGCGGAAATGGATATGCCGACGAGTAAGGTCCGTGATATTCTGAAAATTGCTCAGGAACCAGTGTCACTGGAAACGCCAATTGGTGAAGAGGATGACAGCCACTTGGGCGACTTTATTGAGGACCACGATGCGACAAGTCCAGCTGACCATGCAGCCAATGAGATGATGAAAAAGCAACTGGAAAACGTGTTGGATACGTTAACGGATCGTGAAGAAAACGTTCTGCGGTTGCGGTTCGGTCTCGATGATGGTCGGACCCGGACACTTGAAGAAGTTGGGAAGGTCTTTGGGGTGACCCGGGAACGGATTCGACAAATCGAAGCCAAGGCGCTCCGCAAGCTGCGTCACCCATCACGGTCAAAGCAGCTCAAGGACTTCTTGGAATAACATTCAGAATTGCAAAAAAGACCGCCGCGAGCCAAGCGCTCTGAAGTGCCCTACAATTGTTAGACAAAATTGTCTAATGATTGTGGGGTATTTTTTATGACCAAATATAGCTCAGCAC
>NZ_CAKPXS010000055.1 GCF_934202235.1 uncultured Limosilactobacillus sp.
CTAAAAAAGAAGAACCGTTCGGAATTTTGAGCATTCCGAACGGTTCACTCATTATAAAGGGCTTATGTCACAGCCCCAATTCGTTAATCAAATCAAATATCACCCGCACGGGGATCGAACCCGTAACTCCGCCTTGAGAGGGCGACGTCTTAACCAATTTGACCAGCGGGCAATCAAACATACAAAAAGTAGTATACCGACTGCACCCTAATTTGTCAATATCAACTACTCAAAAGATAACTCCAGAAAATAGCAGTGGTGGTTAGTAAAATGTGAACTCGTCACCCACACATTATGATAGTCAGGAATTGTATTCTTTGTTTGCTCATAGAAGTAATCCAGCAAGTCACCATTTTGGGCCACAAAGTCCCCCGAAAGCCGGTTAACCATTAACTGGTTGTCAGGAAAATAAAAGGCTGAATCCGACACCTTGGTACTGTCAGGGACAGACAACCCAATAACGTTGGAACAATCCTGCTCACTGACCTCTGCTATTTCGGGATGACGCTTAATTTGGTACAAAACGTTATAAATACTATCGGAACTACTTGCCATTAGTACTAACCTCCTGGATCAAACTTCTCTCTCTTGCCAGTTATTGTAGCAGATTGTAGCAAAAAACGCACAGAAAGCCTGTTTCTTCCTTGCTTCCTTGCCAAGAACCATCGTAAAATCGATTGAAAGGGAGGGACAGACATGAATTACCGACACGAACCACACGGCCTCTTTTTGGTCGTCGACAATAAATCATTTTTTGCTAGTGTTGAGTGTACTGTCCGCGGGCTCGACCCACTGACCACTCCCTTAGTCGTGCTCCGCGAGGTCCCGCACACCGCCCACGGTTTGGTGGTTGCTGCTTCGCCAATGGCCAAAAAGATGTTTCACCTCCACAACCGCGGCACCAAAAGTCAGCTCCCTCGTGATGACCGTTTAATTATCGTGCCGCCGCGAATGGAACTGTACGAACGACGCAATCAGCAAATCAACGAACTGTTTTTAAAGTTTGTTAGTCAAAAAGAATTACTTCCTTACTCTATCGACGAGTCGATCCTTGACGTCAGCCACCATTGGCAAGAATACGGTCCCTCCGTCGACAATATTGTCAAAGCAATCCGCCAGGAAATATACCAGCAATTGGGGCTGATTACGACGGTTGGCATCGGTGACAACCCCCTGCTGGCTAAATTAGCACTCGACTTGGTAGCCAAAGAACAACCTGACTTTGTCGGGCGACTTCAGTATCGCGATATTCCCACTAAGCTGTGGCCCGTCCACCCGTTAACGGATATCTGGGGCATTGGGCGGCAAACCGCCAGCAAGCTGAACTCCCTTGGCATCCACACGCTCGGCGAGATTGCCCATACCGACCCCCACGCCCTTCAAGCAGCAATGGGGAAAGTCCGTGGTGTTAGTCTCTATGCGACTGCCTGGGGAATTGACCGATCGCACCTCGACGACCCGCGTCCGCACCGTTCTCACAGTATTAGCAATTCCCACGTCATTACCGAGGGCTCAAGCAATGAGCATGAACTACGGCAGACCCTGGAAAAGGTCGGGCAAAACGCATTCCGACGGGTGCAAAAACAAGGGCTCGTCCCTGGTAACATTTCCGTCAGCCTGACCTTTCAGGATAACCCTGATGACTTTCACGGACACGCTGTTTCCAAAACCCGTAATTTTACCGGAATTCCGAACCAGCAATCAGCGTTAGCCACCGCCGTCCGTCTCTTTAACCAGTTATGGCACGGCGAAGATGTCCGGATCGTTTTTGTTGGCTTCGGTAACCTGCAACGGCTAACCAGCGAACAGCTCGACCTCTTTTCAACAAAGGAGTAATCTTATGTCTAGAGAAACCGGTCAACAACTAGTCATGGCAGTCCGCCATTATTTTCATCGCCTGCCCGAAACGCGGTACTCCTTGTCGGTAGTTAATGTCCCTGCTGACCAGCAATACCACTACTTTTTCTATATTCGGCGACGAGGCGTTTCCACCCGCTCACTGCCACTGGCTGTTGAACCAGCAAAACTGGACCTATTGATCGACAGCCTGACCATTTTTCGCCAGAGCTACCAGCTACCGGTGAACCTGGTCGGTTTTAGTCAGGACCAACGGCGACGTCTTCACCAGTTAACGCGTTAAGAAAGGAGTGTTGAAAATCGAGCTACGGCTTTATAGTGACGAAGAGGCTAGTCGCCTTGCCAGAAACTTTTTTGAAAACGAATATCACGATCCTGGCATCCAGAAGTGGGGCGGTTTTCGTACTGGCCACTGGGGCGCCAACCTTCAACCGACCACAGACAATCAAAAAAATTCAAATTAGGTGTTGCGTTTAGCGGCGTTTTTCGCTATACTATTAATCGTTGTTAAGGCAACGCAATCAATATTGGGCATTAGCCAAATTGGTAAGGCGGTGGACCCTGGATCCATAATGTACTGGTTCGAGCCCAGTATGCCCAACTTCTACGATCAGCTTCGGCTGGTCTTTTTTATTTCACAAATAACCCCCGTCGGCGGTGATCGCTGACGGGGGGATGTTTATTCCAAAAATTTTTGACGTAACCGGTCAATCTCCTGCACACTCAAGTCTAACTGACGAATCAGAAACTGGTCAACCGTCCCCCAGCCCTGTTCAATCGTTGCCAAAAAGCCCTTCATCACCGGGCCATCACCCTTGGTGGTGTTCATCTTGGCGACCATTTGCCCCATCTGGTCCGCTGATGGTAGTTGGCGTGACGCAGCAAAGTCATAGAGCTGATTGGTCAGCAGGTAGTCCTTAATAATCGTTTGGTCGTCGACACCGAGCATTTTTAAAATCAGGGCAGCCATCATTCCCGTCCGGTCCTTGCCGGCACTGCAGTGAAAGACAAGCGCTTCATCCGGTGCGAGCTCAACTAGTTCCCGCATCACTTTGCCAAAGGCATGCTGAGAATGAACATTGAGGACAATGTGTTGGTAAATGCTGCCCAGATAACCCGCGGGCAAAATCTTCCCCGGAACGTCCGATTGCTGGTCAGCATCCCCCTCTTCAGCATAAACGTGACAGTCGATATACCTCATTCCTGCAGCCAGCTTGTCAGGCATTGCTCGTTGTTCAAAGGCCGTCCGCAAGTCACAGTCAACGGTGATCCGTCGATCAGCCAACAATTGTAAGTCCTTAGCTGATAAGCTGCTTAACGAGTCTGCGCGGTAGATCCGTCCCCAAGCCACCGTCCGGTGGTCAGCGGTTTGGTAGCCGCCCAGGTCGCGAAAATTCATTGCCCCATCAAGTGGGACTAGTCGTTGCTTTGCCATTTCTGATCCCTCCACTGCTATTATACGCAAAAATGACGGGGCCACGAAGACCTCGTCATTTTGATTGGTTAATTTATTAGGTGGTGATTAGTACCAGCCATTAGCCTGCCAGTGGACCTGGGCGTTTTGCCATAAACCGTAGCGACTAGCAACGTACTGGTCAGCAACCCGTTCCTGGTTAGCTGGAGAGTAGTCCCCACCAAGGTAGGAAGCACTCAGTTGGTACTTACCAATGTATTGACCGTTAGTTGCGCCATAGTTACCACCAGATTCGCGGGCAGCAATCCAAGCCTTCGCAGCTGCTTCGCTGCCGGAAACGTTAGAAGTGTATGCTGAACTAGCGGTGTTAGTATTCGTGTTAGCACTTGGCAGGGTTGCCGCCTGCTTAGCTGAAGCCTGTTCAATCTGACCATCGCTAGTGATCAGCAGTTTTTGACCAACATAGATAACGTTAACGTCCTTAATGTTATTCTTCTTGGCCAGTTCGTTGACATGGTCCGTGTCCTTGGCGAACTTCATCGAGATTTCTGACAGGGTATCACCACTTTGAACAGTGTAAACAGTGTCGGCGTTAGCAACTGCAGTCGTAGCAGCAACACCTGCACCTAAAGCAGCAACACTGGCAACAATCTTGGTTAAGTTCTTCTTAAACATAAAATCAATCAACCGTCCTTTTGTTTTTTTTGTAACTTGCTTATCAATTTCAACGGTTACTATGATAGCTATTCAATATTACTAGAAAGTAACAAGACAATATCGAAATTGGCTTGACCAGCGTCTTTTTTGTAATCTTCTGTAACATTGACCAGCCAACTCGCAGCCCAATTTTGAATTTATCTGAAGGCAGCTCCGCCACTATCGTTTTCTTTGGCACACCTAAACAAATAATTTAGAAGCTCGATTTTTGCTCAAAAAAAGGGCTTTTTTCACAAGAAAAAGGGAAAAGATCCCTTCTGCCTGCTTTTTCAGCCCCTTAAAGCGTCCTTTATTACAGCATTGTTGCAAAATAATCTTCCAAAAAGACTGCCACCCCGTCTTCGTCATTCGACTTCGTTACCGTGGTGGCCGCTTGCCGTACCTGGTCAACACCGTTGGACATCGCGACAGCGACTCCGTTACCACTAGCAACAGCCTTGGTCATCCCTAGGTCGTTGTCACCGTCGCCAAAGCTCATGACGTTACTGAAATCCCAACCGTAATGGTCCAACAACTTCCTCAACCCCACTGCCTTATCCACTTGCGGTGGCAGGAATTCGAGGACGTATGGCTGAGACCGGGTCACCGTGAAGACGTCCTTAATTGTCGCTGGTACATTTTTCTGCGCCTCTTCGACCACTTCGACCTTCGTGCAGATAATCAACTTGCTGTATTCCTTATCGTGAGGCAGCTGACTAAACGGCATGTGGTGGTATTGAATGTGGTGAATAAAGCCAGAGTAGCCAGACTTAGCGAGGTCAGTCATCTCGTAAACCGATTCGAAATCAAGAATGTTGAGCGGGTAATGATTCTGCTTGCAGTAGTCATAAACCCGGTGAATGTTTTCATAACCCATCCCTTGACGGAATAAGACCTTCTTACTGTTGTTTTCAACAACCAGTCCCCCGTTGAAGTTAATCGTGCAGTCGTCATCATTCGTCAGGACCAGTTGTTCAATCAGCGGCCAAATGGCGTTAATCGGGCGACCCGTACACAACACAACCTTAATTCCTTGATCATGCAGTGATCGTAACGCCCGTTCATTGCGGGCACTAATCTTCTTATGGCTATCGAGTAACGTGTTGTCCAGGTCTAATGCAATCATTTTGATGGTCATAATAATCCTCCTAATGGTGCTTTAAAATTGTCGTAACAATCAAGCGGGTAAACTGAACATTCCCCTGCTCGTTCATGTGGACATTGTCGTTGGCAAACCAGTTCTGGTGGTGCTGGCTCAGTGAATACCAGTCCACGAGGTAAACGTCGCCGCGCTGACGAGCAACCTTTAAAATCAACTTATTGACGGCCCCTTGCCAGTCTTTCGTTGGAATATGCGAGTTTACCCAGTAAATTTGGTGACCCGGACCAATGGCGTCAATAATCTTGCCAACGGTCGCCGTCGACATCATCCCGTTAGTCCCCAGGTTCAAAACAACAATCTTTTGTAAGTGGCCCTGCTTTTTGAGGTCCTTGATGATTGCCGGTGCCTGAGATCCTTGCCGGCCTACCTGTGCGTCAACGTAAGCAGCCGGCATGACCTGCTGAATATTTTTTGACGCATCTGCCATCACGGAATCCCCAATCACCGTCACTTTGAGCTTTTTAGCCGGCGCTAGTTGGCCCTTGCTGAGGGCATACTTACGGTGAAGCGACTTACTGCTAACCTTTACTTTGGCCGTCTTTCCCGCCGCGACCCGCTTGTTTTGGTTGGCAGTGGCGGTCGTTGCCTGTTCAATGTGCCTTTGAACAGCATTCTTTTGGGGCGCTTTTTCTGGAGCACTAAGGGCGGCGGCAAACATCCCGCAGAAAAGCAGAGCAGGAATGACCCGCAGCCAGACCTTGAACTGCCCCGGTTGGAACCAGGAGCGGATAGTCGACCGCCAGTTAGTCCAATCATAGTGAGCTAGTGGCCGTTCAACAAAGCGGTATGACAATTCACTGATTCCCAGAATTAATACCAGCTCAACCACTGCATTGATTAATGGGTGAAGGCCAACGGCAACCAATCGCTCGTAAAACACCATGACTGGATATTGATAAACATAAATACCGTAGGAACGGCGGCCAACCCACTGACAAAGCGGGTGCGCAAACCACTTACTCAGACTACTCCCCTGGTGGACGATGGTTGCTAGGAGTAACAGGCCCGCGACACTGTAGCCAAACATTCCCCCCTCGTAGGCGGCCCGCCCTTCACCATGCATCAACACGAAGCCAACCAGGGTCAGTAGCAAACTGCCGAGCCCAACAACATCTAACCAGCGCCTACTTTGCTGGTTAAGGTTTGTTTTCAGTCGTTCGTGAGGCCAGACAAACGCTAGCCAACACCCAAGTAAAAGGGAAAATGCCCGGGTATCTGTCCCGTAATAAACCCGGTTGATGTTATCTGGACGGTACAAAAGCGCCATTTCAACTGCCGAAAGGATTGCCAGCAGGAAAACTAGTCGCCGAACTGTCGACCGTTTGCCGAAGAGTTTCAGTAGTCCCCACAGTAGAAGCGGCCATAAGAGGTAGAACTGCATCAGCACTCCCATGGTCCAGAGATGGGTAAACGGGGACTGTTGGGTAAAACGGTCAAAATACGACTGGCCATTGGCAATTTCCCACCAATTGTAGACACCAGCCAGGTTAAAAAATACAATTTGCCGCAGATGGTACAGCAAAGTGCGAGCAAAGAACAAGATGTACACCGAAGTGGCTGCCAGCATCGTTGCCAACACTGGATAAAGCCGCCTTGCCCGTCGTCGATAAAAAGCAGTCAACTGGAGTGGTTGCTCATGCTGCCAACGCCGAAGCAATTGACTAGTGACAAAGTATCCCGAAATTATCAAAAATAGTGGTACACCGAGAAAACCGCCGGGAAGAAATGTGGGAAGCAAATGGTACCCAATCACCCCGACAACGGCCAGCGTTCGCAAACCGTCAACACCATACACGTAGTGCCGGTGCGATGACTGCTTCACCAAAAACACAGGTTTGTTCTGCATCTATCTCCCCCCTAATTCCGCAAATTACTCCATCTATTATAGTCAAAACAGCGAAGCCAGTATAGCCATAATTCCCGTCTTTTTCCTACCACCACCGTCATTGCCATTATTTGCTTCCACCAATGGGCAATGCTACGATTGGATTGTCGCAATGTTATCAGTCAATTACAAAAGGATCTGCTAATATGTGTACATCTATAATTTATTCAGCCGGTGACGGTTACTTTGGCCGCAATCTTGACCTCGAAATGACGCTTGGTCAAAAAGTCGTCATCATGCCGCGCCACTACCCGTTGCGTTTAAAAAATCTCCCGACCATTACCGATCACTTTGCCATCACCGGAATGGCGATTATTCGTGATCACTATCCCCTCTATTTTGACGGGGCCAACGAAAAGGGCTTGGGCATGGCTGGATTAAACTTCAACGGGCCCGCCCACTTCTTTGGTTTGGCTGAACACAAGGACAACGTGGCTTCATTTGAAATTGTTCCTTACCTCCTCGCCCAAGCGGCAACGGTCGCTGAAGCAAAACAGTTACTAACGACCATTAATCTGACCAACCAAAGTTTTTCTGCCACGATGACCAGTTCACCACTTCACTGGCTAGTCGCAGATAAGTCTGGCGCGGCAATCGTCGTTGAATCGACCCGCACCGGCTTGCATGTTTATGACGACCCCGTCGGCGTTTTAACCAATAATCCCGAATTTCCGCAGCAAATGACGAACCTGGCTAACTATCGCAACGTCTCCGTTGGTGAACCCGTAAATACGCTTGCACCAGGAATTGATATTCCTTCTTATAGTCGTGGTATTGGTAGCAGCCAGCTTCCCGGGGGGCTTGATTCCGAAAGCCGGTTCGTTCGTGAAGTCTTTACCAAAGCCCATGCGCCGCTGGGGACAACTGAAGATGAATGTGTCAGTCATTTCTTCCACTGCCTCAATAACGTTGCTCAACCCCAAAACCTCGATGAAGTAGCCCCAAATAAGTTTGAATACACCATCTATACTGACTGTCTGAACTTAGCGACCGGGACCCTCTACTACACGACCTATACCAACCAGCAAATTAATGCCGTCGCGTTGAGTAACATTGACCTCAATACTAGTGAATTAAGTTCCTTCGAACTAGTCACCAAACAAGCCATCAACTACCAAAATTAACAACCACCAAAAAAGCCTCCATGTTGGGAAAATCCCAGCGTGGGGGCAATTTCGTTATGACAGGTGGTTTTCCTTCATAATTTCCTTCACCAGCGCATCTGCCTCTGGAGTCCGTTTCCATTCTTCCCAGTGGTCCAGGTTCTCTGATTGCATCTGGTAGTGACTGTTGATGAAATCTTCATATTTTTGTACCGTTTGCGAATGGGGAATATTGAGCTTGAGAATTCGGACTTCCTTAATATAGCCACGATCAGCCGCTAGCTCAGCGCGACCGTTATGAACCATGTTGCCAATTTCGTAGTATTTACTTCCATCATTTCTCGTGATCTGCTCAATCATGTCTAAGATTTCATGTTGTTTTTCCATCACATTGTCGCCTTGCCTTTCGTTAATAACCGTATTTTACAACAGAACATCCTAAATAAAAAATCACCGCCATGGTCTGGCGGTGATTGGCATAAGAGAGAAAGAGAATTGATTAGAAGGTAATATTGATACCTTATGTCATTATAATAACCGATTGTGTAAGCGCTGTCAAACGTTATTTGCTTTTTTCGCAAATAATCTCTTTTTAGTTGTGGGCAGCAGTCGGTTCTGGCTGTGGGTGGATGATTGCACCGTTTTGTGCCCGCTGATGCCAGAGAAAAGTACCAATGCACTGGTAAACTGCGGGACTCTTTCGCAGCCCACTATGCTGATAAAACGAGCCCGTAAAACGAACATTTTTCACCTTTAATAGCTGGTGTCGCAGGATGTAATTTAGTGAGAGTGCTGACTGCGTCGTCACCTTGCCATCTGAGTTGGTTCCATTCCCGAGGTCACCATAGATATTTAAGACCTGGACATCCTTAGGAAAGTACTTTGCTTGTCGCATGAGGGTCTTAAAGGCAGGGTACTGACTATCAGCCGGATACCAATGATCTGGCCGGTAGTGGTCGTCCAAACGCACCGCATGCGGAAAGTCATTTTCCTTCAGCAAGCCATTATAGCAACCGGCAACGGAAACAAATTTCTCCATAATTGGCAACTGCCGGCGGGAAACCATCTCAGTTTGCAGCAAGGTGACGCAACCTGCTGAATGCCCGACGGCGTAATAACGCTTCACCCCGTCCTGAACTTTGATATAGTGGAGGGCCTTGGCCAACCAAAGATTGTCCTGGGGAATCGACGCGTTGCGGTTAACAAAGTTGATTTGAATCAGTGGGTGGTCAATCCACTGGTATTCGCCCTGGACATTTAACTCGCCATCGGGCTCAATATTGATTGTTTGGACCCGGGCAGCACCATAGTAACGGTGGCTAAAGTAGGAAATCATCCCGTTCGTCGATTTGGCCGACCCCTTCAAGCCATGAACAAAGACGGTGGGAATGGGTTCCGTGTCCCGAGTACCAGGTTCCGCCGCTTTCGCCGTCCCAGTCAACAACAAAGTGAAAAAGGCGACCACCAGAGTCACCCTTCCAACTTTACTCCTCATTAACTTCTTCATCTTGACAACACGCCTACTGAACAGTAACCGACTTTGCCAAATTCCGTGGTTTGTCAACATCCAGGCCCTTCCCCAGGCTGGTGTAGTAAGCCAATAGCTGGGTTGGCACGACGCTCAGTAACGGGGTCAGCAACGGATCGACGTCTGGTAAAACAATGTTGTCGTCTTCTGTCGCCAGGTGGCGGGACACGATGGTTAACGTTGCGGCGCCCCGGGAAGCTGTTTCTTCCAGGTTTGACCTAGTCAGTCCAGCAGTCCGGTCCTGCGTAATTAAGCCAATGACTGGTGTCCGGTTCTCAATCAGAGCAATTGTCCCGTGTTTAAGCTCACCGGAAGCAAACCCTTCTGCCTGAACATATGAAATTTCCTTCAGCTTCAGTGCTGCTTCGAGCGCTACGGACCAGTCCATGCCCCGACCAATGTAGAACGCATTCCGCGGCTTGCTCAGGTAGTGAGCGGCCATTTCGGCCATCTTGTCCTTACTGTCCGTAATGGCCTGCATCCCATTGGCAATAATGGCTAATTGCTCCTTCAAGGCAAAATCAGCGGCAGCCTGTTGCCCCATCTTCATCCCCAGAGCCTTTGCCAAGATTGCTTGCACCGCAATTTGTGCCGTGTACGCCTTCGTTGACGCCACCGCAATTTCTGGTCCGGCATAAATCAACATACTAAATGTCGACTCCCGGCTCAGGGTTGACTTGTCCACGTTAGTGATGGTCAAAC
>NZ_CAKPXS010000056.1 GCF_934202235.1 uncultured Limosilactobacillus sp.
CCCAGCTTTTGTTCAAAGTTGGTGTATGACAATCCGTAACCGAATGGGTATTGAACCAACTTATTGTACTGGTCCTGATTGTCACCATAACGGGTTTCAAAGTACTTGTAACCAACATAAATTCCTTCGGTGTAGTTGGCGAAGGTCATCTTCGGGTCGTTAGCGTAGTGGAAATCGCCGAAGTTGTTGTTAGACGGTGAATCCTTGTCGTTGTATAGGTAGGTGTCGACCAGGCGACCAGACGGGTTCGTCTTTCCCCGGATAATCTTGCCTAGGGAGTTGAAACCCTGCTGACCAGGGCCGGCCATCCAAATGGCACCCTTGACATGGTTGTACTGATTCAAGAAGCCCAGCTGCATTGGGTTCGCCGAGTTAATAACAACGACGACGTTCTTAAAGTCCTTGTTGACCTTGGCCAACATATTCTTTTCCGTTTGGTCTAATTCAAGGTATGACTGTCCCTTCTTAAAGTCGCCCTTGTTACCGTTGTAGACGGCACCCTTTGGCAGCTTTGTCATATCTTTTGGCAAGTCAGCGCCTTCACCACCAGAGCGGCTGATCACCACGACGGCATTGTCAGAGTACTTCTTCGCGTGGTTCATCATCTTAGCCGAGTAAGTACTTGCCTTTGGTTCCGGCAGCGTCCAATCTTGTTTCTGCATCGAAATTTGTGGTCGACTCTTCCGGTAATGACGGTAGAAGTTGTACAACTGCATATTTGGCTTAAAGCCAGCGTTTTCTAAGCCCTCATACAGGGTGGTTTGCTTGATGGCGCCAACACCACCAGAACCAGTTCCCCCGTAGAGCGGGTTCGTCGACGCCCAGCCAAAGACGTTAACGTTCTTTTGTCCGTCAAACGGCAAAACATTATCATCATTCTTCAGCAGGACTGCCCCTTCACCAGCAATGTCTTCGTCGGTGGTGGCGGACTTCTTCAGTATTTGTGAATTAATCGGTGCTAGTTTAGCCTGTTGCACGCTCAACAAGGCTGACATTGGTCCCACCATCACGATGTTGACCGTCAAAATCAGGACGCCCACAAAGGCCAGAAATGATTCCCACTTAAACCAGAAGTTAAAGCGGTCACTGCGGTTGCGGAAAACGATCAAACCGATGATGATCATTACCAGCAATACTCCCGCTGGAATAAAGTATTTTCCTGCTAAGTTCACAGTTGAAGTAATGTCGTTGATCGAAACGATCCCCTGCTTCATCAAACTACTGATGACTAACCAGGCGACGAGGGCAATGATAATAATTACCCCAAAAATGACGCCCAGCGTAATCCACAAACTGCGGAGTTTGCTTTTGCTCTTGTGCATCAGAATTTGCTCCCCTCATAAAATAGAAATAATTGCTTACGGCGTTTAATATAGCGCTTTCATTAATTGGTATACGTGTTTGCGCATAAGTGGTCATCTGGCACGCATAATTGGAAGCGGCTTCAAATTGCTCTAAACCAATCTTGTGTAGTAAACAATAAAGTGCCGTCCACTAATTAGGCTGCCCACCACTTTGGTGGGTAGACCACTGACTACTTCATGATGACAAACTTCATCATCGGCCAGTTAATTACCACCTGAACGACAATGTTAACAATGTTAGCCACCGTTGCTGCCCAACCGCCAATGTATGGCTTAGTAACGGAAATGACGTACGGCGGCAGCCAAACCGAGATAATCCCGGCAACGGTCACCGTTAAAATATACCAGAAAATGACTTTCCGGATCTGAACGTGTGACCCGAAAACGACTTTCCGTTGCACAAAGAAGTTCACGATCTGCGCTGCTACATAGGCAAGCAGGAAGGCAACGAAGCCACCAAGCCCGCCCTGCTTGCTAGAGTAGTGAAAAATCCACCAGGAGAAAGGCGAGTTCATATTTTTCAAGAATGCCATTGAAATCCACAAAACGACGAAATTAGTAATTGTGGCGACGTTGCTGAAAATATTAAACATAATAAACTGCCAAATATCTGGATGTTCATTCTTAAATCGCTTGATAGCGCCGATCATCCCGCCAGACGCTTGTACTTTTGACTCTGCCATCTTACTTAACCCCCAAATCGGTATGCTTGTTACGTGAATTATTGCGGAAATAGTCGCGGATTAGTCGCCCTACACCACGCCAGAAGTGGCCATTAACTCCCATCAAGATGTCATCAACCATTGTCTGGTCAACGGCCCCACCGGTCATCTTGGCAATGGCCCTAAACGGCATATTGTACAAGAAGAGGATATTCAAGTCCGGCTTGCCAGCCGCCTCGCTGGCAGCCAGTTTTTTCTTCAAAACGGCATAAACCCGGCGGCCAACCCAGCTCTTCGCCGTCCTTAAGTCACTTAACGGGTCATTTACCTGCAATGCTTCACCCTGCTGGCGCTGCTGGTTAACCGGCACTGCCCGACCGTAGAGGAGGTCAAAGGCAGCACCATCAACCTTATCCAGCTGGCAGTCATAATAGGCCGCCAATTGCGGGTTTCGGGGCGGGACGGTAACCCCTTGCCGTTCGATTTCCCCCGTCAGCTTAATGTCAGCAGAGCTACTTCCCACCATTAACTGGTAAGTGCCACTTTCGGTTTGCCAGGAATGGCTGGCCACGTCGTAGTAACGGAAAGTCTTATCATCAAAAGCAATGGTAACGTGCTTGGTCTCCCCGGCCGCTAACCGCACCCGGGTAAAGCCCTTGAGCTCCCGTGTCGGCCGGATTAAATTAGATTCCGCCTTGCCAACGTAGAGTTGAGCAATTTCGTCGCCCGCTACATTGCCGGTGTTAGTGAGGTCGAATTCCACCCGGTCGTCCTTGATGGTGAGGTGGTCGTAGCTAAAGGTGGTGTAAGAAAGGCCAAAGCCAAACGGGAACTGAACGGGCACTTGCGCCGTTTCATAATAGCGGTAGCCGACAAATGGTCCTTCTTTGTAGTAGGAATGCCGTTCAACTGCGGGGTAGTCGCTGCCAAATGGTACGTCCGCGTAAGATAACGGGTAAGTTTCAGCCAGCTTGCCAGCCGGGTTAACTTTCCCGGTCAAAACATTCAGCATCGCGCTCGCCCCGGCTTCACCACCAAGGTAGCCATCAACCACTGCATTAACCTTGTCCAGCCACGGCATAGTGATCGCCGAACCAGCACTGAGAACCACAACAATTGGCTTACCAATAGTCGCCAGTTGCTGGATCAAGGCGTTTTGGTTGCGCGGCATCGACAGGCTCTTGCGGTCCAGCCCTTCAGACTCAGCAATTTCATCGAGGCCGCCACAAAAGATAACCACGTCACTGTTTTTCGCTAGTTGCAGAGCTTCGTCCACTAGTGTTTCGTCAGCCGGACTATTTCGCTTGTAACCGCGAGCATAACCCACCACGTTTAGTCCACTTATTGGCAGTTGGTCGACAATCGACTCTAATTGCTTGCTATTAACCAGTGATGAACCTGCTCCCTGGTAACGCGGCGTCTTTGCAAAGTCACCAATCACCGCCACCCGTTGATTACCCAATGGCAACAGATGGTCCTGGTTTTTCAGCAGGACAATACTTTTTTCTGCCGCTTGCCGAGCAACTTGGTGCTGGTGATCCCAATCAACTGTCGGGCGCTCGTTACTTGTTGCAGTGGAGCTCAAAACCGCACTCAACAGTTCATCAACTCGCTGGTCTAGCACCCTTTCGTCCAGCTTGCCGGACCGTACTGCGGTCACTACTTCCAGTGGACCGTTCACTCCCTGTGCTGGCATCGACAGGTTGCTTCCGGCTTTCAGACCGGCAACATGATCATTGTCGCCACCCCAGTCGGTCACAACGTAACCAGTAAAACCCCACTCTTTTCGTAGAATGTCAGTCAGTAGGTGGCGGTTTTCGTTGGCGTAGGTGCCGTTGACTTCGTTATATGAAGACATTACCGCACCGGGGTGTCCTTCTTTGACCGCAATTTCAAAATTAGTGGTGTAAATCTCACGGAAGGTCCGTTCGTCAACCACCGAGTTGGATGCCATTCGCCGGTATTCCTGGCTATTAGCAGCAAAGTGTTTCAAACAAGCCTTGGTGCCGTTTTCCTGGATACCACTGACCATCCCCGCGCCCATTTTACCGGCAAGGTAGGGGTCTTCACTAAAGTATTCAAAGTTGCGACCACACTTCGGATTGCGTTTGGTGTTCATCCCTGGTCCCAGCACTACCTGGACATTGTGGGCCTTGGCCTCGGTACCCAACGCCTGACCAACCAGCCGCGTCACTTGCGGGTCCCAGCTGTTGGCCAGTGTCGCCGCGGTCGGGAAACAGGTGGCCAGCACACTGGCATTTAAACCCAGGTGGTCACCTTCACCTTCTTGTTTCCGTAAACCGTGGGGACCATCCGACATAAAGATGGCCGGGACCTTCCCGGGCACGGCAGCTGTTTGCCATTCGGTTTTCCCGGACACCAGGGCCGCCTTTTGTTCTAATGTCAGCTGATCGATAACCTGTTGATTTTTCAGCATTTTCATTCCCCGTTCCTGACAAAAATTTCAACGATGCCAGTTTACCGCAAATGAAACCGTTTTTATGGGTGGACCGCATAGCTGGTTACTTGGTTAGCATAAGTCGCTCTTCTTTGTGGTAAAATGTATGCGCAATCATTATTTGATAAGAAAGGAGCTAGACCAATGCGGATCGCAATTGTGGAAGATGATGATAAAGCGGCCAATCAGTTAAAAAAGTGCATCCAACATTACGCTACGAAACACCAGCTCACCATTGATATCCTAGTCTTTAACGACGGGGTCCAGATTACCAGTGCCTACCCGGATAATCTCGACATCATCTACTTTGATGTCCAAATGCCAGTGATGGACGGCATGACCGCTGCCAAAAAAATCCGCCAGCACGATCCCCAGGTACTAATTGTCTTTTTGACCAACTATGTTCAGTACGCGATCGACGGCTACGAAGTTCAGGCCGCCGACTTCCTGCTGAAGCCGGTCACTGAATTCAGTTTCAGTGCTCATTTTGATAAGCTCCGCGCCCGGATCGGCAATCATGACCGCTTCGTGACCGTGAAGCACGGCGACGAAATTGATAAAATTATTCTCAGTGACCTCTACTACATCGAAAGTGCTGGTCACTACCTCAATTACCATACGAAAGATAAGGTCTACAAGACTATCGGCAGCCTGAAAAATGCCAGTAAAGACCTGGCTGATGCCCACTTTTTCCGCTGCAATTACGGTTACCTGGTTAACCTGGCGCTAGTCACCAGCGTTTCCAGCAATACCGTTCACGTTGGCCCCTTCGATCTCCAAATTAGCCGTTCACGCAAGAAAGATTTCATGGCGGCCTTAGCCAACTACCTGGGGACGGCTGAACTATGATTGGCCACGGTATAATTTGGCCGGACATTCCCCGCGTGGTCACCGGGGTGGCCGAATGGTTGGCCTGTCTCGAAATTATCCTGTTGCTCAACCACCGGCGACCGCAAATCTTAAAGGGTATCATCCTTTGCGGTTGTTTGGTCGGGCAGGTCCTCTTGCAGCTGTGGTGCGGCACCTGGCCGCTAACGCTCTGGATTCCCGGGATTCTCGTGAATATCTTGTGGATGCTCTACACCATCTGGTTAATCGTCCCGGAAGCCCGACTGCGGTTGCTCATCTACAGCGTCTGCCGGGCCTTCGTCCTTGCTGAGCTGTGGGCCTCACTCGCCTGGCTGCTGAATTGCTGGCTCATTTTTCCCCTCAACTTGCGGCTGCGCTACCAGTTATCCTTTGTCCTGGTTGTTTACCTGCTTTTATTCGCGGCCTTTTGTTACTTGCAACGGGCTTTTGCCCTCCGCAACATCAGTCGTCGGGAAGCAGTGACTGCCGGATTGACGGCCATGATGATTTTTGCCATTTCCAACGTTGGCTTTATTAGTAGCGCCACCCAGTCCTTTTTTGGCGGTTCGCCGGAGGTCTTTACCGCCCGCGTGATCGTCGACTTATGTGGGACCCTCATTTTGATTATTCAGGATAACTACCATGCGGTTAGCCAGTTACAAAACGACCTGCAAGCAATGGACTCAATGATGCAGTCGCAATACCAGCAATACCAGGAGTACAAGCAGAGTAGCGAACTGGTCAACCAGCATTTTCACGACCTCAAGCACCAGCTGTTGACTTTGGCACTGGAGGACGACAGCCAAAAACGGCGGCAGTACCTAAATGAAATTAATACCGACATTAATCTCTACAATGTCGGTGTCAAAACGGGCAATAAGATTGCCGACGTTATCTTAACCCGCAAAAATGCTTACTGCCGGCAACACCAAATTACTTTCACCTGCATTGCTAACGGCTCCCTCTTGAACATGATTAACACGATGGACCTCTGCAGTCTGTTGGGCAACTCGCTGGACAACGCGATTGAATCGGTAGAACAACTGACGGACCCAGACAAACGACTCATTAACCTGCGGATCGTTAATAAGGGACAGCTGGTGGTCTACCAGGTAGAAAATTACACTGATAACCCTGCCAACTTTGCCGACTTGCCACAAACGACAAAAAACGACAAGCAGCGGCACGGTTTCGGGTTGCGTAGTATTCGCCGAATTGCTGAAAAATATGGTGGAACGATGACCGTCGCTAATAACAACCACTGGTTCCGCCTCACCGTTCTCTTTGATCAACAAACAAAAACTAGCACCAAATAAAGCCGCACTTTTCTGTGCGGCTTTTCCTATGGGGATTTATAATGGTCATGTTTCATAAGGGAGGGTGATGAAATTGAAGCAACTAACCAGGGCCGACCTAGGTGATTACTGTAAGGTTTTCGCCTTTACCGCCGTTGTTTCCCAGCCCATCATGGCTTCGTTGCTAAATGTCAGCACCACTCACCAGAGTCAATTAGTGATCGGACTACTCTACGACTTAGTTAAGTACACCGCCCCGGCTTTTATCTTTGGCATCCTTTACTCCATGATGAGGACTCACGATCAGTCGCAGTTCGACCTGCGCGCTTATTACCGTCATGCCTGGTCGCTATTATTTGTCCCTTCCATCTGGTGGACAATGATTTACTTGCTCTTCATGCCCTGGTTGCAGCAGGTTAACCACTGGCATAACTTTTCGACCTTCTGCTGGCAGTTCATTAACGGGAACGCGGCACCACATCTCTGGTACAACTCCATGATGCTGCAATACATCATCCTGGTGCCGGTCTTCTGGCTAATGAGCCGTTGGGTCGGCCACAACCGACGCCGCGGGTGCTTGCTCGCCCTGGTGGTGCTCCTTGGCTATCTCGCCTGGCTGGCCTATTATGACTACTATGTCTTTCACGGACCCCATATGCACGATTGGTACTTGCTTGACCGCTTATTCATCTCCTTCTTTATTTACGCCTTTTATGGGATGCTGGCCTGGCAGTTTCGTCACCTTTATCAGCGGTGGGTATTGCGGCTGTTACCAGCTATCACCATCGCCTTCTTCGCCATTCTCGTCTGGACTAACCGGGAACTTTTCGGGTTTGGGTTCCCCGTTTCCCTGTATAACGCCACTTACTACAAGCCATCGATGACCGCCTACTGCCTCGTCATCATCGCCCTCATCAGTGTTCGCTTTTTTGCCGATCACCGCGCTCAAAAGGTCCGCCGGCTTAAGCTGATGCACTTTGTGGCTACCTACGCTCACCGGGCTTTCTTGTCTAACTTGTTCTGGGAGCAACTCTGCTGGCGAGGATTACAAATGCAACGGTACGCTGCAGCCCACCCAATACTCGTGTTGATATCAACCTGGCTGCTCACCTGGGTATTATCGGTTAATTCTGCCTGGCTAATTCACCATGGTTGGCTAATAGTTAAACGGGAACTAAACATTAAAGGAGCATGATGAAGAGGAAAAGGCCTCTTTGCCATGCTCCTTTTGTTATTAACTGAAACCGTACAATTTCTCGGCAATATTGTAAGTGGCCACCGTCATTTTTCGGCCCACTCTCCCGGGGAGGTTCACCACAATCCCAAAAGAGTTGCGGCGAAACTGGTGGTACAAGTGCTTATCGCCAGCCCTGATATCTCGCCATAACTGTCGTTTCTCCGCCAAACTCTCCCTGGTGTTTTGTTTGATCAACAATACCGAGGTAATGGTGGTAATAATTTGCAGGTACTTGCGCAAATATGATTGTAGTTTGGGGTTGATTTCTTGGTGGTGAATATAGAATTCCAACATAATCCGGTTAACCCGTAACTGCTGGTCAGCCCGGGTAATCATCACCGCATCATTAACTGACTGGTCATCCCGTCCCAGGAAGTAATGATACAAATCAATGTCCAGGTAGTACATTGTCTTGACATAAACCAACGGTTCAAAGACATAGATATTATCAACGTAGAAGGTATGCGGCGGCAACTGTAGGTGCGCTTCTTCAGTCAGCAACTTCGTTCGGTAAATCACCGAGTGCATCAGTAGGTACTTGCCAAAGGGAAAATGCACCTGGTCCCACCCAAAACGCTGCCGAATTAGTAGTTGCGGATAATTCATTACTTTTTGGTGGTGGGAACCCACCCGGTCAAAGATAAAGTTAGCAATTAACATATCAACAGGTTGCTGGTCAACAATCGTTTGTGTGAGAAAATCGAGCGCCTGTGCTAGTTTTCCCTGATCCAACCAGTCATCACTATCAACGACCTTCAAGTAAAAGCCACGGGCATTCGCCATTCCGGTATTGATTGCCTGACCATGGCCGCCATTCGGCTGGTGAAGAGCCCGAATAAATTGGTAGTTAGCCGCTAGTTTATCTGCCAGCTGCGGTGTCTGGTCGGTTGAACCGTCGTCAACTAGCAGTAACTCGACCTGGTCACCATACGGTAAAACGGGGTCGACGCAGCGCTGGAGGTAATCGGCAGAATTATAACAAGGGACAACAATACTGAGAACTGGTTGGTTCACGGCTCTTCGGACTCCTTTCAACGTAAAATACTGCCCATCATTATACCGGGAACGGGCGCAAATTGCACGACATCGTGGGTAAACATCCCCCAAGGATGCACAACTTGCATTTTCTCTCCCCAAAGTAATACGCTAAGGGAGGAAGGGATGATCATGATGCAATTAAAGATTGAACGAATTTATACCAAACCAGTAGACCTCGACGGCTACCGGATTCTCGTCGACCGGCTGTGGCCACGGGGCATTTCCAAGGTGAATGCTCACCTGGACTGGTGGGCCAAGCAAGTCGGGCCGAGCAACGAACTGCGTAAGTGGTTTGGTCACGATCCTGCCAAATATGACGAATTCAAACAACGTTACCTAGCAGAGTTAGCTGACAACCCAGCACTGACTGAGTTAAAAGAGAAAGTAACTGCTCAATTGGCCACCACTAACGTCATTCTCCTTTATGGTGCTAAAGATGAACAACATAACCAGGCTGTTATTTTGAAAGAGCTGTTGGACAAGCAGCTCGGCAACCACTAGTTGCGAGTACGCAACGAAGTATTACCCGGGAAATACCAGCAAGTTCTTGTTATCTCTCTACTTTGGGCGATAATGAAGATAAAACACACAAAGCGAGGGAATTTAATGGTCAAATTTAGCAAGCAATTAACAACGTTACGGCAAGCCACGGGGCTGTCACAAGAACAATTAGCTAACCAGTTGCACATTTCACGACAAGCAGTTTCCAAATGGGAAAATGGCACTGCCATTCCAGATATTGACAAGATTGTTCAAATTGCCAATATTCTCCACGTGTCGCTCGATGAGCTAGTTCTCGGGCAGAAACCGCAGCTCACCCCGTCTACGGTAGCCAACAAACAGCGACCACACATTAGTAACGGTTGGGATTTTCTGGCCCATTACTGGTGGCTGCTGTTTGCCCTCGCGGGGCTGATTTACGGGTTCTACGGAATGATTCACTAAGGTGATGGCAAAAGGCCACCACCTTTTTTATTTGAACCAGGTTGCCGACGTGCGGTAAGGTGAAGTGCCCTACAATTGTTAGACAAAATTGTCTAATGATTGTGGGGTATTTTTTATGACCAAATATAGCTCAGCA
>NZ_CAKPXS010000057.1 GCF_934202235.1 uncultured Limosilactobacillus sp.
AACCAGATGAACTACATCTTCCTCGACGAGATTCAACACGTTCACCAATTTGAAAAGGTCGTCGATTCTCTTTTCATTAAAAAGAATGTTGACTTGTACCTCACTGGTTCTAACGCTTACTTTCTCAGTGGTGAAAATGCAACCCTTTTAACTGGTCGCTATGTCCAGTTAAATATGCTCCCATTATCTTTCAAGGAATTTGTTCAGTGGCAACAACAAAATAATTCACGTTCCTCCCACCAAGAACTATTTAACAAGTACCTCAATAGCTCATTCCCGTATACCCTCTTTGTCGATGATGATCAAGAACGATTGGAATACCTCCGCGGCGTTTATTCCACAATTGTCTTAACGGATATTGTAGCCCGATTAAAAGTTCGTGATGTTCCAGTACTCGAACGCGTCATTAGAACGCTATTTAGCGATATTGGTAGCCCAATTTCAGTTAATAAAATTGCTAAAACCCTCCGTAGCAGTCTTTTCACAGCCGACAATAAAACCATCGATCGATACATTAATGGAATTACACAAAGCTTGTTAATGTATGAAGCTAAGCCATACGATATTCATAGTCGTCAAATTTTGCGCAGTAACAGCAAGTACTACGTAGTCGACCCCGGGATCAGGCGGTTGCTATTGGCGGATCACCAGGAAGACTATGGCCACATTATTGAGAACGTTGTTTACCTTGAATTGCTACGCCGATACCCAAACGTTTACGTTGGTCAAACTAATAAATTAGAAGTTGACTTTGTCGCTCTCAATGCCCATAACGAGGCTCGCTATTATCAAGTGGCTCTCAGTACATTAGACAAGGACGTTTTACACCGTGAATTGCGGCCCCTTCAGAGCATTAAGGATTCTTACCCAAAATATCTGCTCACTTTAGATAGCTTTAATCAAAATGCTAATTATGACGGAATAAAAAAAGTAAATATCTTGGATTGGCTTCTCCAATAAAGCAACACAAAAAGCTGTGTCACGCGGGTGGCACAGCTTTTTTCGGCAATTTCTACTGGTTTTATTTAATTATTTCAGGTGGTTAACTGGGTAGTGGATTGGTTCGCCCTTGGCAAAGCGGACCGCTTCCTCGGCAACCTTCCGCTTCAGTTCTTCCGCCGCCTCTTCCGAGTACCAGGCCATGTGCGGCGTGACAATTAGGTTCGGATGCTTGAAGATTGGCGAGTTGGCTGGCATTGGTTCCGTTGCCATGCAGTCGATTCCGGCGCCGGCAATTTCACCAGCAGTCAGGGCGGCATCAAGGTCGTCCTCGTTAATAATGCCCCCACGGGCAACGTTGATAATCACCGCACTATCCTTCATCTGCTTAAAGGTCTTGGCATTAAACAGGTCCTTGTTGTTATCGGCCGGGATGTGCAGGGAAATCGCGTCGGCCGTCTTAACCAGCTCGTCAAAGGGAACCGGCTTAATAAAGCTTGTTGCTGGCGTTTCCTTGTAGTACGGGTCGTAGCCGATGACATTGAAGCCCAGCGCGTGAGCCTTCGCCGCGAAGTTGCGGCCGATCCGCCCAAGGCCAACAACCCCGACCGTCTGGGTGGAGAAGCGGTGAATCGGGATGGACTTCGCATAGTCCCACTTCTCCGTCTTGGTGTACGGGTTCATCAGGTAAATCTTCCGTTTGAGGTCTAATAAGAGGGCCAATGCGTGATCGGCCACTTCGTTCATCCCGTAGTCCGGAACGTTCCCGACCTGGATACCCTTTTCAGTAGCGGCCTTCAGGTCAACCGTATCAACACCGACCCCGTAGCGGACAACATACTTCAGCGACGGGATAGCATCCATCACTTTCCGGGTAATCGGCGCGTACTGGACGATGAAAATTTCACCGTCACCGCACTGCTTGATGACCTCGTCTTCCGTCCGAGCCTGGCACAGCTTGAAGTCCATCCCGGCATCCCTAAAGACCTTAGTTTCAATGTCGATATTATCGTGGTCGCAATCTGTGATATAGATTTTCATGATGCTGGCTTCCTTTCTTACTCACGTGGCGTTACTTAACCAGGTAACCACCGTCAACCGGGATGATCGCCCCGTTAATGTAATCAGAAGCATCGGAAGCGAGCCAAACAACGGGGCCCTTCATGTCTTCCGGCTGACCCCAGGCCTTGGCCGGGATCCGGTTGGTAATTGCCGCGTACCGCGGGTTCTTCGGGTCCAGCAGGGCAGTGTTCATCGTCGTCGCCATGTAGCCAGGCGCTAGGGCGTTGACGTTGATCCCCTTCTCCGCCCACTCGTTGCAGAGGGACTTGGTCAACTGCATGACCCCACCTTTAGAAGCGGAGTAAGCCGGGACCGTATAACCACCGAAGAACGAGAGCATCGACGCGATATTAATAATCTTCCCGCGGCTCCCCTGTTTAATGAAAGTTTGACCAGCCAGCTGGCACATTTCCCAAACCGCGCGCAGGTTGATGCCGATCACAAAGTCCCAGTCCTCAATCGGGAATTCTTCGGACTTGTGCCGCCGCTGAACCCCCGCCCCGTTAACTAGGATATCCAGGTGGTTACCCAGCAATTCGACGGCCTTGTTAAAGCCGGTCTTTAGGGCCTCATCATCGCCTAAGTCAGCCACCACGGCGTGGGTCGGGTAACCCTTTTCGTCGGCAAGCTTCTTGGCCACTTCTTTGACCTTCGGGTTAACGTCAAGGAGGGTCACTTCCGCCCCCGCTTCTAGCAGTCCCTCAGCCATGCCGTAGCTCAACCCCTGTGCAGCACCAGTAACAATTGCCTTTTTACCCGTTAAATCGTTCAAATGCATAATGAATTCCTCCTATTGATGTACTGGCATTTGTTTGCCAAACTTATGTCCAAGATACTTTTCCAAAATAATGAGGTCCACCAGGGCCAGTGCCGATAAAATCAGCATGATGACGAAGACTGGTAGGTAGGAACCTGCAGCTTCGTAAATCTTGCTGGCACCCCAGGAGCCGATAAAAACCGCTGGAATCCCGTAGGAGTTAACGACCCCGAAGTTTAGCGCCATATTCTTTAGTCCCCACGCCGCCTTGGTGAAGTAAGTCATCACGACCAGAATGGACCCAAAGCTCATCCCGCAAAGCAGACAGCCAAGGGACATGGCAACCAAGTTTCCCGTCGTTTCCGACCACAGTAAGAAACCAATCGCCACGAAGAAGAGGCAGTTAGAACTCAGCATCGTCTTACGGCGACCAATTGCACCAAGTAGCCACCCGCCAAGCAGCCGGCCGCCACCGTTACCTAGTGAAACAAGACCAACGATAATTGCTGCTAGTAAGGGCGCCACGTGCTGTTCGTCCGGTAGGCTCTTGCCGATACCGAGAATTCCTTGGCCAACAATCCCTAAGAAGATCATCCACAAATAAAACATGTAGAAGGTCGGATCATGCAGCATCTCGTGCAGATCCTTATCTTCGACATTTTCCAAGTCGTCGGCCTCATCAGCGTTTACCTGGACAATCCCGTCCGTCGGTTGTGGTGCCCTGATTAACAGGGTCGAGAGTGCAACCAGTAGGCCGAAAATCACGCCAATGCCGATGAAGACCGGTCGCCACGGCAACGCCGTATAGATCTCGGTGATGAGTGGTCCAAAAATGAAGGCCCCCATCCCGTAGCTCATCAGTAGCGTCCCCTGGGCGAGTCCGACCTTATCCGGGTACCAGGCCGTGATGGTCGGCAGAATCCCGTTGTAGACGAACCCAATGCCCATGCTGGTCAAGATCCCGTACAAGACGTAGATCAACCAGAGATCGTAAGGCGGGTTGGCAAAGGCGGCTCCAATAAAGCCGATCGCAATCATCACGGCCCCGTAGATGAATACCCGCTGGACCGTCATGTGTTTGAGCATTACCCCGGCAATGATGTTACCAACCGTAAAACTAATAATGGAGAGAACGTAAATCATCGAGATTTGCGAAGGTGACCAGGAAAAGGTCTTTGCTAAGGGTGCCATCACGATGGTGTAGGCATAGATTAATCCCAGCGCAAGCAGCAGAACACTGGCATCAAGCAGGATATACTTTCTCTTCTTCATACCGTTATCCCCTCTTTTCTTCACGCCGCAACATTAACTTTCGTCAGATGATTTCTTGGCGAAAATTAATCAAATCGGCTGATTGAAGGTGAAAAGAATTAATATCGTCTAAATTCATCTGATGACTTCATTGTAACCGGTTACCTAAAGTTTGTAAATGCGCTTTCATTAAAACGCTTTCTCAATGGGTCAAAAGGAAAAATTTGTTCCACGAAGGTACAAAAAGGGCCGCAGTCAGTTCTGACTACGGTCCAACTCATTAGAGTTAATCATTATTAATGGTAGCCGATTAACCGGCGGTAAACCAGACGGTTATTGGCCATGTGAACCAGCATTGTATCGTGGGCAGCTGCCTGGTCATGAGCAGCGATCCCCGCGATAATCTCGCGGTGAATCTTCCGGGTAAAGTTTTTCGCCGCCAAGTCATCATACGACTTGTTAAAGAGACTCACCGACCGGCTGATGATCGGCACGATATAGGAATAGGCCTCGTTACCACTGGCCTGGCTAATCAGGGTATGCAGTTCAATATCCAGCGAAACGTGACGCTGATCACCACTATCAAAGGACTGCTCGATCTGCTTGACCAGTTCCCGCATCCGTCCAACCTGGTCAGCGGTGGCATGCTTGGCAGCCAGGGCAGCAATTTCCGGCTCCAGGATATACCGCATATCGTAAAGGTCGGAAATCATCTTTTGTTTGTCCTTAATAAAGGCCAGCCCAAAGGGATCAGAGGACTGGCCGCGCTTTTCACTGACGTAGGTACCAGACCCCTGCCGAACCTTCAAAATATTACGGGAAATCAGGATGCTAACAGCCTCGCGCAAGGTACTGCGGCTGACCTGTAATTGTTCAGACAGCGTTGCCTCGTTCGGCAGCTTCTCACCGACTTGAATGTTATTGTCCTGGATAAAAGAAATCAGCTGCTGAGTGGTTTGCTCCACCAGGTTCTGCTTTTTATTCAACGTGGAACACCTCGTTTCATTGCGAAGTCATCATACCATTTTCGGGGTAGAAAGGCGAATTACTATTGATGATTGTCATGACTCGCTTACATCATTCTTTCAATTTGATTGTAAGTCTCGTCAAGTAAGTAAAACCTAGAAAAGTTAAGCTTAGCTAAGATATAAAGCCGGATAAAACGGAAATTGAATACTGAAGACAAACTCATCTTCAAGCAACAAAAAAGCGGGACCGGATAATTCCGATCTCGCTTTTCTGATTTAGTTGGTAGCCTGATTAGTTTAAGCCGCTCCACTTCCAGTTAGTAACTTCTGGAAGGTCCTTACCTTCGTCACGGATGAACTGGTTGTGACGAGCAACCATGTCGTCCATCTTCTGAGCAAAGGCCATCGTGCTTTGTTCGTAGCCCGGAACACTTTGGATAGCGTCCTTAGCCAGGTGGAAGCGGTCAAGTTCGTTCAGGACACGCATATCGAATGGCGTAGTGATGTCACCATTTTCTTCGTAGCAGTGGATGTGAACGTTCTTGTTGTGACGGTCGAAGAAGATGTCCTTGATCATGGAGTCGAAGCCGTGCCATGCAAAGATAACCGGCTTGTCAGTCGTGAAGTAGGAGTCGAATTCGGCGTCAGACAGACCATTCTTGTTGATCTTTTGGCTCTGAAGCTTCATGATGTCAACCACGTTGATGTAACGAATCTTCAGGTCAGGGAAGTTCTTGTGCAGCAGGTCAATCGCTGCCAGTGATTCTTCAGTTGGTTCAGTCCCAGCAGAAGCGAACACAACGTCTGGTTCTTGACCCTGGTCAGTAGAAGCCCAGTCGATGTACTTGAGACCGTTCTTAACGATTTCAGTAGCTTCATCGATCTTGAACCACTGTGCACGTGGGTGCTTGGAAGTTACCAGCACGTTGATGCATTCAGTGTCACGGAATGCCTTGTCACCAACGGCCAACAGTTCGTTAGTGTCAGCTGGCAGGTATTCGTGAACAAGGTCTGGACGGTTCTTTTCGAACAGGTGAGTCAACAGACCTGGATCTTGGTGAGTGTAACCGTTGTGGTCTTGTTGGAAGACAGTGGAAGTGTCCACAAAGTTCAGGGATGGGTAATCCTTGCGCCAGTATTGCTCCTTAGCCTTCCGCAGCCACTTCATGTGTTGAGTCAGCATGGAGTCAACAACACGACCGAATGATTCGTAGGTTGCGAAGAAACCATGACGGCCAGTCAGAACGTAACCTTCAAGCCAGCCTTCAGCTTGGTGTTCTGACAGTTGTGAGTCGATCACACGACCGTGTGGTGCCAAGTCTTCGTCGTTTGGTTCGTGGATGTTTTCCATCCATTGACGCTTGGAACCGTCAAGCAGGTCGTACAGACGGTTTGACTTGGATTCGTCTGGACCGAAACCACGGAAAGTAGTTGGGTTCAGTTCGGAAACCTTTTGAAGCCACTTAGCCCATTCAATCATGTCCTGCTTTACAACAGTACCATGGCCGTCCATTTCTACGGCGAAGTCACGGTAGTCTGGCAGGCGCAGCGGCTTAGGATCAATCCCACCGTTTGTGATTGGGTTAGTTGCCATCCGTTGGTCTGGTTCCGGAACGTTTTCTTCAACGATTGCCTTTGGGGCACCGTTTTCGTCAAACAGTTCTTCTGGCTTGTATGACTTCATCCAGTCAACCAGCATGTCCTTGTGTTCCATGTGTTCTTGGTCAACCGGAATCGGAATCTGGTGAGCACGGAAGGAGTTTTCAATTGGGTTGCCATTCAGGTCAGCCTTTGGACCAGTCCAGCCCTTAGGTGCACGCAGAATGATCATTGGCCATTGTGGCATGCTGTCATCGTTGTTTTCACGAGCGTTCTTTTGGATGCTCTTGATGTCTTCGATCGCAGCGTCCATCGTCTTAGCCATTTCTTCGTGAACCTGCATGTGGTCCTTGTAGCCGTTGAATTCACCTTCGCGGTCAGCTTGCTTGTAAGCTGAAACGAAGTATGGCTTCCAGCCCATGCCTTCGAAGTACTTAGTCAAGTCTTCGTCACTCATCCGTGAAACGATGGTTGGGTTAGAAATCTTGAAACCGTTGATCTGCAGAATTGGCAGAACAGCACCATCAGTGATTGGGTTGATGAACTTGTCTGAGAACCATGAAGTTGCCAGTGGGCCAGTTTCGGCTTCACCGTCACCGATTTCAACGGCGGCAATAACATCAGGGTTGTCCAGAATTGCACCAACACCGTGTGACAGTGAGTAACCCAGTTCCCCACCTTCGTGGATGGAACCTGGAGTTTCTGGAGCAGCGTGTGAAGCAGTTCCACCTGGGAAGGAGAAGTGCTTGAACAGCTTAGCCATACCTGCTTCATCCTGAGTGAATTCAGGGTAGATGTCAGTGTATGAACCGTCCAGGTATGAGTTGTTAACCATTACCTGGCCACCGTGACCGGAACCTTCGATGTAGAACATGTCCAGACCGTACTTCTTAATTACACGGTTCAAGTGTGCGTAAATGAAGTTTTGTGGAACAATCGTCCCCCAGTGACCAATCGGCTTCGGCTTAACGTCTGAAGCCTTCAGTTCACGACGGAGCAGCGGGTTGTGCATCAGGAACAGGGTACCTACTGAAAGGTAGTTAGCTGCACGCCAGTATGCATCAACGCTTTCCAAGTATTTCTTGGAATCGTAGTCTACTGCCATAAATTCAACACTCCTTAAATAAAATCTATCCAAAACAGACACAACGTAAATCACTCAATTTACGCAATTATCGTATCACAAATTGGGATAAAGTCAACCTTTATAAAAATTGATACGGTCCAATTATAAACCCCGTCACAACGGGACTGCGACGGGGTATCAATCTCACGTTAACAAAAATTTCAAACAATAATTACTCATTATTCAAGTTAACGAAGGTGTTGTATTTCATGTACTGGTAATGAACCCGCATATTCGATACTTCAAACGGTGTCCCATCGTCTAGGAAGAAGATCCCTTCCATCACGCCGACCGGCTCCGTCACTGACAAGTTCAGTTGCTGCTGGTCATCAACCGTCGATGGCGAAACAGAAATCGTCATAAAGGACCGGGTAACGGCCTTCCCTTTTTCTTGCTGCAAATAGTTGAAGATCGAACCCTCAACGATTGCCGGTGACAAGGTTGGAGTAATCTTAATCGGGATGTAGCCCGTCTCTACCATAAACGGTTGACCATCCACCAGCCGCAACCGGCGAATTTGGTAAACAAAATCATCCTTTTCTAAGAAGAGGTCCTGCTGGATATCCGGACTGGCCGGAATTACCTGGTAATCTAACAGCTTAATCCCCTGCTTTTTACCGGCGAGACGGAAACTATCCGTGATCCCGAGGTTGCTACCTTCGTAGTTAAACATGGCCCGGTTCTTTAAGTAAAGGGGGTTAATAAAGGTTCCGGAACCCCGCTTTTTGAAAATAATTCCCTGCTGGGCGAGAATTCCCAGCGCGCGCTTGATCGAGCTGCGGGAAACTTCGTAATCCTTGCTCAAGGACCGTTCATCTGGCAGTTTCATCGCCGAGTATGAACCCGCCAAAATCTTGCCCTTGATGTCGCGCATCACCTTGCGGTAAACCAAATCTGACATTCAAAATTGCTCCTTACTGTCACCAATTGTTGGCCGCGTTATAATATAGTCAATAGTAGTATACCAAACTTTTCAAAATTGGTTACCTATATTGGCAAAATTGGACCGTTCCAGATTATTTTTTGTTGTAAAGGAGTTTTCTATTACTGATGAGTAAAAAGAAAAAACGTTTGAAAAAGACCCAGGTAGAGCAGATTCTCGACCAACACCACGTTCCCTACAAGTCGGCCGTTTTTGCGACCCACCAAGATGGCGACGTACAGAGCTTGACCCTCAACCGGGAAACTGAAGACGAACACCGGATCTATAAAACGCTGGTCCTCAGTGGCAAGGAGACCGGCCCGCTCGTTGGGGTCGTGCCAGTTGACTCGCACCTGGACGAAAAAGCACTCGCCCGTGTTTCTGGCAACAAGAAGGTCGACATGGTGCCATTGAAAAAGCTTCTGAAGACGACCGGCTACGTCCACGGTGCTAACACTCCGGTGGGGATCTACGAAAAGCACCATTACCCAATTTTTATTGATAATGATGCCAAGAAGTCAGACACCATCTTTGTTTCGGCGGGGAAGATCGGCCGTTCGGTGGAAATTAACGCGGAGGACCTCGCCCAGCTGGTTCACGCCCAATTTGCCGACTTGCAGCAGCAGTAAACAAACAGAAAGGTTGATTTAATAATGGAAAAGCAAAAACGCTCAGCATGTACCACCGTCCTGGTTGGTAAGGGTGCAACGATTGATGGTTCGACGATGGCCGCCCGCAACGACGATACTTTCAGCCCGCTGAACCCGATGAAACTGGTTGTCTACCCGGCCTATCACGACCAGGACAGCACCGTTAAGTCCTACCTCAACCACTTTGTTGGTCAGCGGCCACGTGATGGCTACCGTTACCAGGGGACGCCAAACATTGACCTGAAAAACGAAGGGGTTTACGACGAAAGCGGCTTTAACGAGAAAAACGTCGGCATGAGTGCCACCGAAAGTGTCTACGCCAACGAACGCGCCCTCGCTTACGACCCGCTGAACACTGAATCCGGGATCAACGAAGACGTGATTGTCGCCATGACCCTGCCATTTATTAACAGTGCCCGCGAAGGGGTTTCCTACCTCGGCGGCCTGGTTGCCAAGTACGGGTCCGCGGAAGGTAACGGTGTAATCTTCTCCGACAAGAACGATATTTGGTACATGGAAATCGTCACTGGTCACCACTGGGTTGCCCAACGGATTCC
>NZ_CAKPXS010000058.1 GCF_934202235.1 uncultured Limosilactobacillus sp.
AGCTTAGTTGCCTAAAAAATTATTATTCAGTTTTTCAGTCGAAATATTCAACTTCCAACTTTATGGGTACACGTCACGTTACTCTTTTTGCTTAGTTAATCCGTTGGAGACGGTGGACCGGCTGGTTGATGACGATTACCAGGGCAAGAATGTTGCTGATAATCGAGTTCTTCTTCCGGTAGACGGTGTAGCGGCCTTCCCACCGGTCGGCATACTTGGCTTTGTAACGACGGAGACCCTGGAAGCCGTAAAAGCGGTAGCCATATTCGTAAATGAAGTGGGCAATCTTTTCTTCCAGGAAGCTAAAACGGGATTGACCAACGTTACTTAAGGGCGCCATTCCCAGGTCAAATTCCTGGTAGCCTTGTTGTTGACCGTAGAGAAACATCGAGATGAACACCTTATCCATAATGCCTGACGGCGCATCCTTGCTGTGGCGCATCAAGTCGATGGTCAATAGTTTTTTGGAGCCAGTGGGCATGAAGGTTGCAAAGGCGACCATCTGGCCATCTTTGTTCCTGACAATTCCGACCGGTGCCTGGTTAACGTAGTAGTCTTCAAAGAAACCGAGTGAAAAGCCCTTTTCCACCTGGTCACCGAGCCACTCGTTGGAGACGGTCCGCATTTCGTTGAGCAGGGAGTCGGCAAACGGTGGTTGTTCAATCGAGAACTGGTAGCCTTCGCGGTCAAACTTGTGCATCAGCGCCCGTTGAGACCGCTGACGTTTGCCGGCGAGGGTAAAGTCAGCCAAGTTAACCCGGCCGTCTTCACCAGTCTTGATGAAGTCGAAGCCAAATTCGTGCAGCATCATTGTCGTACTTTCACTGACTTCATAGAAAAGTGGTTGGTAACCGTATCGGTCGGCCTTGTTAATAAAGTCGATAAAGGCGTCACGGAGAACCGCCTGGTTACCGACTGGCTCGCCCATGACGATGATTTTGTCGTACTTGAGTTGGTACATCAAGTACAACTGGTCTTTGCCATCCTGCTGGTAAAAGTAGAGAAACTTATCGCGCAGGAAAGCGAGGTGGCTAGTCTCGTTCCCACCAAATTCTTTGATGACGTTGCGAATCCGGTCGGCCCGGAATGAGTCAACGGCCAGGAAAGGATCGTTGGCGGTGGTAAAGTACCCCATCATGATAAACATGACGACCAGCCCCAGTAGCAGCCCCACGAAACCAGACAGCCAGATTTTTTCTCCCGGGAAGAGAAGAAAGTCGGGAATGTGGTGAGCAGCGAGGTAGCGGGGACGGTTGATCACCCCGATCACAAAATAGATTGCGAGTGAACCAAAGAAGATGGTGATATCAAACATCAGTTTACCGAGGGAGTAAACGAATTTTTTCCGGTACAGCGTCCGCCGCGACATCAGGACAAGGATAAAGACGAAGACCAAAAAGACGGTTAAACTGATAGTACCAAGATTCCAAATGGTGTTAACAATGCCGATCCCGAGGACCAGCAGTGTTGGCCAGTAGGCTTTGGTTAACTTTGCTTGCAATCCCCGGGCACAGGCCAGTAGTGCAATTGCAAATAGCATGGTCGTTAGCTGGTGCAGAAAGAAGAAAGTAAAGGGATAAAACTTCATCAAGAACTTGTTGCCAGTAGTGAGATCGGGCAAGCAGGCGGCCAGCAGCATCAGAATACCTGAGAGATACATAAAAATCGTCAGCAAATAATAAGCTAGCTGGTGGAGGGCCTGCCGTGGGAGGTCGTCAAAGTAGTTATTCACCTTTTGACTCAACTGCGCGAGACTCATGACCAGCGAGATCGCCAGTGGTACTAAGTAGTAAAAGACCCGGAATAAGAGTAACCAGATGACAGCCGTTGCCCGGTGAACACCCAGTAAGGAAAGCTCCATCATCATGATGATATCAAAGGAGCCCAGTGCCCCGGGGATCATTGAAAGAATCCCGACCATTTGTGCAATGACGTAAAGTGGCAGGACTGCAGCTACCGGGACGTTAATTCCCATCATGAACCCGACTAGGATAAAGAAGAGGGCGACCAACAACCATTCTAGGGTTGACGAGATAATCACAAATGATTCCAGTTTGACGGTTAGGTCGGCAAATAATTGCGTCTCCCGCGCCTGGGTAACGATGATTAGTAGTGGTGAGTAGCAGCCGCCGAGGATCAACCAGAGGATGTAGCGGTGTAAATGGGCGCCGGTTTTCGAAGTAAAAATGAGGAGGAGGGCTAGCCAGCAGAGGACGGACAAGCCCGACATTAAGAAGACGGTGATTTTGGAGATAGCAATCAGCACGTCGCCTTTTTTCTCGTTTTTGCGGCCATAAAAATAAGCGCGGAGGGTTCCGCCGATGAGGCCGCCAAAGCCAGCGATATTATTAATCGTGTTGGTGATCCAGCCACTACGAATAATGTAGAGCGGAGAAAAGTTCACTTTCAGCAGTTTGACGACCGCAAAGTCGTAGCCAAGCATCGGGGTGATGGCTACGCAGCCGCACACTAGCATAATAAGGATACTGAGCGGGGAGAGACTAGCTAAACCGGTCCCCACTTTGTGCCAGTCGACCTGTCGCAAAAAACTGGTGAGGGCGACAACAACGAAAAGAATTACCGAGAGGACAAAGATGGTCTTGACGATTCGGCCATTCCGTTGCCACCAGCGACGAACTGCTTGCATGATTAATGATCCTCCATTTCCGAGCAAAACATATTACTATTAGTATAAGCGATTCGGAACAGAAACAAAATTACTAAAGAGGTTGACGTTGGCAAAAAACTCCCGTATAATTCTAAACGTTGTCAAATGGTCCGTTGGTCTAGTTGGTTTAGGACGCATCCCTGTCACGGATGAGATCACGAGTTCGAGTCTCGTACGGACCGTTCCCGGCGTTGCGGTGTTGCCGCAACGCTTTTTCTATATACTCATGAGGGAGGTTATCAAGATGGAAAATACCTGGGTTTACCGGGGGAGTGAACCGGTCAAGATTAAAAAGTTCCTCCAGTCGTTAGGGATGGGACACCGGCTGTTCAACGACATCAAGCGTGGTGGCGGCAGCTTTGAGGTCGATCACCGGCCAGTCCGCCCAACCACGAAAATTTTGCCCAACCAGCCGCTGACCATTAAGGTTGATCCGGAGCCAGCCGACCCCACAGTGGTGGCAAGCAGTGAACCGTTAGTCGTTGCCTACGAGGACGATAACTGGTTGCTAGTCAACAAGCCGGCAGGGGTGCCGTCCATTCCCGGACCGACCACGGCGGATGATACCATCTTAAACCGGGTCAAAGGCTACCTGGTTGATAAGAAGGCTGCCGATCAGCGGCCCCACCTCATTACCCGGCTGGATTTTGGCACTTCGGGACTCTTACTGGTGGCAAAACACCATGTTGCCCAGAGTATGATTAGCCGTCAGGTGGAAAACCACGAATTGCATAAGCAATACCTTGCCTTAGTGACAGGGACAATCAATAACGATAGGGGAACAATTAATTCACCATTAGCCCGGGTTCCTGGTCAGGCCCGGCGGGTAGTTGATCCGGATGGCGATCCGGCACTCACCGAATACGAAGTCAAGCAGCGTGGTAACGGTTGGACACTGGTCCGGGCAACACTGAAGACTGGTCGGACTCACCAGATTCGGGTGCATTTTAGCTCCATCGGCCACCCCTTGCTAGGCGACAAACTATATGGTGGTGCTGAGACGCTCATTAACCGGCAGGCACTGCACGCCGCTAGTTTATCCTTTATTGACCCGTTCAGCGGGGCAGAAAAAACATTTACGGCACCACTGCCAATAGACATGAAGAACATCATTGGCTAAAAAAGAAACTATCACTGTTGAAAGACCAACAGCTGATAGTTTTTTTGCTTTATTGTTCGTTTTTTAAGACAAAAAAAGAGTAAAATGAGAAATTTGTCATTTTTTAACAGCAAAAATGGTATAATCGCCCTATTAAAGATGCTAAGTAACCATGTATATCGTCAAAGGCGGTGCTACAAAAGTGTTTCAAAAGATTTTAGTTGCTAACCGGGGGGAAATTGCCAACCGGATTATCCGTGCCTGCCACGAATTAGGGATTAAGGCGGTCGCGGTATATGCCCAGGAAGATGAGTACAGTACTCACCGGTTTGCCGCTGATGAAGCTTACCTGATTGGTAAGAATGAACAGCCAATTGATGCTTACCTGGATATTGATGAAATTATCCGGGTTGCCAAGCAAAGTGGTGCCCAGGCTATCCACCCTGGCTACGGTTTCCTATCAGAAAATGCTGGCCTTGCCCAGGCCTGTGCTGATAACGGGATTAAGTTTATCGGGCCCCGGGTCGAACACTTGAAGATGTTTGGTGACAAACTAACTGCCAAGCATATTGCCCAGGAAGCTGGGCTTCACACCATTCCGGGGATGCAGGGTGATGTCAAAACGGTGGGGCAAGTGCGTGACTTTGCTCACCAGTATGGCTACCCAATTATGGTTAAAGCAGCCATGGGTGGCGGTGGTCGTGGGATGCGGATCATCAAGGACGACCAGCAGCTAGCCGAAGAGTTTGACCAGGCAAAGGACGAAGCCAAAAAGGCCTTTGGTTCGGATGAAATGTACGTGGAAAAAGACATTGTCAATCCCAAGCACATTGAAGTCCAGGTAATTGCCGACGAACATGGGCACGTCATGCACCTCTTTGAACGAGATTGCTCTGTCCAACGGCGGAACCAAAAGGTGATTGAATTTGCCCCGAGCGTCGTCTTATCACCAGCCCGGCGGAAGCAAGTGTGTGACATGGCAGTCCAGTTGATGAAGAGTGTCGACTACCAAAACGCTGCAACGGTTGAATTTCTGGAAACGCCAGATGACTTTTACTTTATCGAAGTTAACCCGCGGGTCCAGGTGGAACACACCATCACCGAAATGATTACCGGGATCGACATCGTCAAAACGCAGATCCGGGTTGCTGCTGGTCAAGACCTTTATAGCGATATTCACTTGCCAAAGCAGGATGAGCTGGAGTTTCACGGTTGTGCGATTCAGTGCCGGGTCACGACTGAAGACCCCGAAAATAACTTCATGCCGGATACGGGACAGATTACCAACTACAACTCTCCTGGTGGGAATGGTGTCCGGCTAGACGGGAATGCCTACGCCGGGTATGTGGTGACACCGTACTTTGACTCGTTACTGGTCAAGTGTATTGTCCAGGCGGATAACTTTACTGATGCTAACAAGAAGATGCAGCGGGCACTCAACGAATTTAATATTCGCGGGGTCAAGACGAACATCCCATTTATGCTGAACGTTTTACGTCATCCGACCTTTGCGGACGGCAATGCCAAGACCACCTTTATTGATACCACGCCGGAGCTGTTCCACTTCAAGCACAACCCGGACGTGCCAACACAGCTGATTCGCTACATTGGTGACGTGACGATCAACGGTTTTGCTGGCGTGACCCGTCATGAGAAGGTGAATGTTCCCCACATGGACGTTCCCGAAGTGGCGTCAATTGAGGCGGATTCGTCAGCTTCACTGACGATTAAGGATATCTTGGACCAGCAGGGTGCTGACGCGGCCATGAAAGCCGTTTTGACCAACCCGCGGGTCATGCTGACTGATACGACGATGCGTGATGCCCACCAGAGTTTGTTTGCCACGCGAATGCGGACCTTTGACATGCTGCCGGCGATGAAGGTTTATGACAAGGCAATGCCACACCTCTTTTCGACTGAAACGTGGGGTGGGGCGACCTTTGACGTCTGCTACCGTTTCTTAGGTGAAGACCCGTGGCAGCGGTTGGCAGCGTTAACTCACTATATGCCACACACAATGCAGCAGATGCTCTTGCGGGCTTCTAACGCGGTTGGTTATCAAAACTATCCGGATAACGCCCTCAAGCGGTTCATCGACCACAGTGCCCAGTCAGGAATTGATGTTTTCCGGATTTTCGACTCACTGAACTGGATTGAACAGATGAAGCGGCCAATTGCCTACGCACGCGAAACTGGCAAGATTGCTGAAGGGACGATGTGCTACACTGGTGACTTGCTCGACCCGCACGAAACGAAATACACGCTGGATTACTACCTTCATTTAGCCAGCCAGCTGGTAGATGCCGGGTCGCAAATCATTGCGATTAAGGACATGGCAGGCTTACTGAAGCCGCAGGCAGCCTTTGAACTCGTTGGTGAGTTAAAGGCCAAGTTGGATGTGCCAATCCACCTCCACACCCACGATACGACCGGGAACGGGATTGCGACCTACGTTGCCGCTACAAAGGCCGGCGTTGACGTGGTTGACGTGGCCATGAGCTCCATGGCCGGAACGACTAGCCAGCCAGCAATGCAGACTTTCTACCAGGCCCTGGAGGGTGACCAGCGGCAACCAGAAATGAACCTGGCTAACTCACAAGTACTGGATAAGTACTGGTCGGAAGTGCGGCCACTATACAAGGACTTCAGTAACGGTGTCGACTCACCGAAGCCGGAACTGTATGCTACTGAAATGCCGGGTGGTCAGTACTCTAACCTGAAGCAGCAAGCTAAGTCGATCGGCATTGATGACTTCACCGAAGTAGAAGAAAAGTACCAAGAGGTCAATGAACTCCTGGGCAACATTATCAAGGTAACGCCAAGTTCAAAGGTGGTCGGCGACATGGCACTGTTCATGATCCAAAACCATCTCAATAAGGACAACCTGCTGGAAAAGGGGCAGACAATGGACTTCCCTGACTCGGTGGTCAACTTCTTTGCCGGCGACTTGGGTCAGCCGTACGGCGGCTTCCCTCGTGACCTGCAAAAGGTGGTCTTAAAGGACCGCCAAGCAATTACCGTGCGCCCAGGATCATTAGCTCAGCCGGTGGATTTTGCGGCGGTCAAGGCGGAATTAGCTGATAAGATCCACCGTCAGCCAACTGAAGACGACGTCTTGGGCTACGTAATGTACCCGAAGGTGTTTATTGATTATATCCACAACAACACAGTTTACGGGAAGGTTGGCCTGCTGGATACGACGACCTTCTATCAGGGAATGCGATCGGGCGAGACAATCCACATTACCCTGGGTAAGGGTAAGCAGATGATTTTGACCTACCTTTTTGACTCGGCCCCTGATGCGAAGGGGGTTCGGACGTTGCACTTTGCTTACAACGGCAAGCAATTCTTGATGAAGATTGCTGATAATAGCCTGAAGAACAAGGTAAAAGTAGTTCCGAAAGCTGATCCGGATAACCCGAACGAAATCGGTATGCCACTGAGTGGGAACGTTGTGAAGGTCAATGTTCAACCTGGTGACACCATCAAGACCGGTGAAGTGATGGTGGTCACGGAAGCGATGAAGATGGAAACTAACGTTAAGGCGCCATTTAGTGGGACTGTGAAATCAGTGACCGCTAAGGTTGGCGACCAGTTAGATGATCACGACCTCTTGCTGACGATTGAACCAAAGTAGGCAGGAAACAGCGTGAAAAAGAAGCGGGTCCCGGTAAGGACCCGCTTCTTCAGTCAAACTTTTGAGGAGGGATGATTGATGGTCCGGTTTGCCCGGTTAACCAAACGAGGAATTGTTGTTGAGTGGCGAAAAACGGTCACGTCGACCAATACCGTGATGCAGCAGGAGTTAGCAAAGACCCAGTCAACAAGCCCAAGCGTGCTGGTCGCCGAACGGCAAACGGCGGGTCATGGAAAACTGCAACGGTCCTTTTTTTCCCCGGCAGGTAGTGGTATTTATGTGACGATCGGCCTTCCACTGTCATTTTTGGCACCCGGCTGGCAACCACAACGCTTGACCATTTGTGCAGCCGTGGCTGCTTTTCAGGCTGTCCGACCGTTGGTTGACGATCAGTTGACGATTAAGTGGGTTAATGACTTGTACCGCGGGAATAAGAAGGCGGCGGGGATGTTGGCAGAAACAGCGCTAGACCGGGATAACAAGTTACGGGGAGTGGTGGTTGGCTGGGGAATCAACATCAACCAGTCAGCTGACTGGCCGCCAGCGTTACAAGAAGTCGCGGGAACAATCGTTGATCACCCGCTGACGGCGACAGAACGTGATGACTTGGTCGACGTGCTGGTCGATCGGTTCTTGAACCTCTTGCGTGTTCCCTGGTCAGCAGTACTGATGGTCTACCGTGATCACCAGTACTTAGCTGGTAAGTCATTAACGGTTCAGTCTGGAAACAGCTTGGTGGCCGGTTGTTTTGAACGAATCGAAGATGACGGGCGGCTAAGTATTCAGACTGCCGGAGGATGCCGAAGTTTTGCGTCCGGGACGGTTCGTTTACAATAACAGGCAAAATAAGGCTCTTTGTCAAATCCTGTTGATGGGTAAGAATCAGGCTTAAGCGGCCTGGTTCTTTTTTTGTGCCATTTGGCG
>NZ_CAKPXS010000059.1 GCF_934202235.1 uncultured Limosilactobacillus sp.
AAAAAGAAGAACCGTTCGGAATTACAGCGAATTCCGAACGGTTCATTCATTATAAGGGACTTATGTCACAGCCCCTTGCTAATTCTCAACGAATTAATAATTTAATTTAATCTTCAAAGCACCGACCTTGACGATGTCGCCCAGACACTTCATCGCCAGGTTGTGAGCGGCCTTAGCAGTCTGATCGTTGGCGGCTTGCAGCTTCTCCTGCAACGTCTTGCCAGACAACTGGGCAGCCTGCTGATCGGTCTCCAGCAAAATGTGGCGTCCAGCCGCCAGGGTGTTTTGCTTGAGGGCTTCAATGTTGGCACTATAACGCTTGGGGTGTTCGTCCACAATCGTCGCAATGGCGTGAGTCAACCAGTACATATTGTTAATGTCGAAGTCCTTTTCCTTCGAATCACGGTATGGCGCCGGCGTATCCATGACGTTGGTATAGAATGGCGCCATTCCATTAAAGGTGTTCGGTCCGTAAGCCAACCAGCAAATCGCAGCAAAGTCAGCCGGAACATCGTTGCGGACCTGGAGAACGTGAACTTCCTGGTTCCGCTGGAAACCAATTGGCCGAAAGGCGTGCTTCTCACCCTCACTACCACGGCCGTACGGGTCGTAAGGGGTATGCTGGTAGCGAGAACTCAGGGCATACTTGAAGTCTTCAATTGTCAACAGGTGTTCTGGCTTCTTGGCAAACGGCAGGTCCGGATTATCTGGGGATTGCACATCGCTGGGGTTGAACAACCGTTGAATGTACCATTGCCGGGGAATATTGTAGCCATAATCGGAATCGTTGTGGCTGCCAAAAATGTGCCGCAAGTTATAGGTGTTGCCACCATCGATGTTCATGTGGTACCGCTTGATCATTTCTTCCAGGTCGGCCGAAGCCAGCGTGTCATCGCTAGCAAAGTCGAAGTCGGTGATGCTAAACCAGTTGGGAGCTGCAACATAGCAGTCGTCCGGGACTCGCTTGGCTGCCCAGTGGTGGCCACCGATGGTTTCCATGTACCAGCCTTCATCCTTATCGGAGAAAGCCACCCCGTTTGACTCGTAAGTACCATACTTTTCCAGCATGGAGCCGAGGAGCTGTACCCCTTCACGAGCACTGTGAATGTATGGCAGGGTGATGGTAACAAAGTCTTCTTCACCAATCCCGGACTTGACCAGTGGGTCGATCCCTAACACCCGTGGGTTAGTCGTACTGGTTTCGGTGGCTGACATGCAGACGTTAGCGGCGTTGATGCCACCTTCACCCCAGATCCCCATCGTTTTGATGTTGGCCTGTGGCAATGAGGTATAACGGAGCGGGTTCGCCGGTAAATCAACCTGACACTTGCTAGTAAATGACTGGTAATTCTTCGGTTGCTGGTCCGGGGTAACCACTACAAAACGCTTCGGGTTAAACGCCGTACTAAAGTCTTCGTTGCGGGCGATTAGCGTTGAGCCGTCCGCGGTGGCCTTCTTTCCGGCCAAAATAGTTGTACATGGCATCAGTTATCTCTCCTTCATTTTTTACGACACGACAAATGAACTTAGTCAGCCAACGTCCACTTCAATTCGTCCAGTACCTGTGGGAACTCCTTAAAGCCGTCGCCAGCCAGGTAGTGACCGCCCATCAGGTTGACGATTAACTTGGCTCCCAAGCCGTGAGCAATTTGCTCGGCATTTTCAAAGGGCGCAATCCAGTCGTTCTTCGCAGTAATCACGACCGCCTTGTGCAAGCGCGGCGCTACTTGCTGGTAATCAACCGGGTCCTTAACAAATTCGTCAAGTGACGGACTACCTTTCAGGGGACGGTCAAACGGTGCCACCAGAACAAGGTTAACATTCCGTAATTCCGGGTGCCGCTGGACAAACTTGATGGCCGTTACGCAACCTAAACTGTGGGCAACCAGGGTCAACCCCGGTTCAGTTGGCAATTGCTGGTCTAAGAAGTGCTGCCAAGTATCCAGGTGTGGTGCAAAGGCCTCCGGCATTGCCAGCCGGTTAACCGTAATTGACGGTCGGGCCGCCTTTTCTAACCACGGGAACCAATCATCGTCCCGCGTTGATGTTCCGTGAATCAAATATGCATTTGCCACACTAACGTCCCCTTTCAACAATTAACCTCATTATAACACTGTCGTGAAACAAAAAAGGGAGCGTGACAGAAGTCATTTATGACTTCGTAGTCACGCCCCAGCGAGCAACAATAGGTTCCTAGCGTTCGGCTTTGCCAGAACGTTAGGGGCCATTGTTGTACCGCCTGTTAACTTTTAGTATAGATAAGGGGCTTATGTCACAGCCCCCTTACTAATCTAAGTTCAGTTAAGCGGCATCTGCCTTGTCCTTGGGCCACAATCCTAATAAAAGGGAAACAGCCAGGACCACAATCACGGCACCAATTAGCGACGGGATCAGCGCCATTCCGGCAACTTGAGGCCCCCAGGCCCCGAAAATCCACTGACCAACGCTGGCCCCGATCAGGCCGGCAATGATGTTAGAAATCCATCCCATGGCGCCGCCACGGTGAACAATCGCGCCGGCGGCCATTCCAATCAAGCCACCAACAATTAGTGTCCAAATCCAGTGAAACATATCTCAGCACGTCCTTTCTAGTCGACGAGTTGGGACAATAAATATTTTGTATCTACAGTATAGCAACTGGACAACTAGTAACCAAATTAGCCGCTTTGCCTTAAGTTATTCTTAATAACCTGCTTTTAATCATCAATGGTCAGGAGGGACTTGATGGTCTTGCGGTCGGCCATATCCTGGTAAGCTTGTTGAATCTCATTCAGGGAGTAGGTTTGGGTGAAGATCTTCCCCGGATTGATCACACCGTCCAGCACCGCCTTTAGCAATAATTTCTTGTCGTAATAAGCCACAGAGGCCGGACCACCAGCGATGACTACGTTACGGAAGAATAATTCGCCCAGGTCAAATGACTCATCGTGGGGAACACCGACCCGGCCCACATGAGCACCTGGCCGGCCCATCTGCAAAGCTTCGGCAGTGGACTGCCGGGTACCAACACATTCAAGAACGGCATCGGCCCCTTCCCCGTTGGTCAACGCCATCACTTTCTTGACGGCATCGTCACCACGCTCTTCAACGATATCGGTCGCACCAAATTCGCGGCCGAGAGCTTGCCGATCCGCGTGCCGGCTCATCAAGATAATCCGCTTAGCCCCACGTAGCTTGGCAGCAATAACCCCGCACAGGCCAACTGCCCCGTCGCCAATCACCGCTGCAGTGTCGCCAGGCTGAACATTGGCGCAGCGAGCAGCGTGGTAGCCCGTTGGCATCACGTCGGAGAGTGCTTGCAAACTTGCCAGCATCTTATCGCTGTAGTCTGCCGGCTGACCAGGGATGCGCACGAGTGCCCACTGGCCGTGCTGGTAGCGGATATATTCCGCCTGGTAGCCACTGGAAAAGTTATCACTGTGGCTAAGGCAGTAGCCTTCGTAGCCCTTGCGGCAGGCAACACAGTGCCCGCAGCCGTGAGTGAACGGCGCAATCACAAAGTCACCCTTCTTAAAGGTCGTAATCGCATCCCCAACTGCTTCTACAATGCCCAGTGCTTCGTGACCGGTATTCTCAGAATGGGCCGCCTTCTCATCAAGGCCGCGGAAAGACCATAAGTCAGATCCACAGACACTGGCGCGCACCACCTTTAAGATCACATCGTCTGGTGCTTGAATCTTGGGCATTTCAACGTCCTCAACGGCCATTTGGCCAGCCTTAATAAACATTGCTTTCTTCATTATTAGGTTGTCCTCCTTACACAAAACACAAAACTTTCCCTACAACCTTAGTCTAGCCCCTCAAGTCAACTTGAGGTCAAGCGGACGCACAAAAAATTTTTGTCCGTTAACCGTTTTCTGAGAAAATCTCTCAAATTAACTATTGCATTCTGGCGCGTTGGTCGATAAAGTATTTATAGCTTTAATTAGATAACGATGAGAAAAACGTTTCTAATAGGAAGGAAACAATTATGAGCCAGTCACAAAACAAGTCGGAACTGAAACGTTCAATGACCGCCGGCCAGATGGAAATGATCTCCCTTGGCGGAGCCATCGGTGTCGGCCTCTTCATGGGGTCCCAGTCAACTATTAAGTGGACTGGTCCTTCAGTAATGCTCTCCTACGCCCTCGTCGGCGTGATTTTGTACATTGTCATGCGGGCCCTCGGCGAAATGATCTACATCAATCCTGGAACCGGCTCCTTTGCCGATTACGCCACCGAGTACGTCCACCCGATCTTCGGCTACATTGCCAAGTGGGCCAACGTCTTTGAATATATCGTTGTCGGGATGTCCGAAGTCATTGCCGCCACCGAATACCTTCAGTACTGGTGGCCGCATACCCCGACCTGGATAGCGGGGATCGTCATTATCTTTTTCCTGACGATCGCCAACTTAGCTTCGGCCAAAGCCTACGGGTCACTAGAATTTTGGTTTGCAATGATTAAGGTGGTCACCATTATTCTGATGATTGTCCTTGGCTTGGGGGTCATCTTCTTTGGTTTTGGTAATCACGGCCAGCCCACCGGGTTCTCCAACTTGTGGGCCCATGGTGGCTTCTTTACTGGCGGGATCAAGGGGTTCTTCTTCTCCATGTCCATCGTCGTCGGTTCATATGAAGGAATTGAGTTGCTGGGCATTTCGGCTGGTGAAGTTGCTAACCCGCAAAAAGCGATTGTCAAGTCGGTGAAGTCGGTCCTCTTCCGCATCCTCATCTTCTATATTGGTGCCATCTTCGTGATCGTGACGATCTACCCGTGGAACAAGATTGGGATGATTGGGTCGCCGTTCGTGGAAACCTTCGCTAAGATCGGGATCACTGCCGCTGCGTCCATTATCAACTTCGTTGTCTTAACGGCCGCCCTCTCCGGGGCTAACTCGGGGATTTACTCCTCATCGCGGATGCTGTGGAAGCTGGCCGAAGAAGGCGATGCCCCAAAGTACTTCCGCCACATTTCCAACCGGGTGGTCCCCAACCACGCTATTTACGGTATTTCTGGCGGGATTCTGATTGGTTTTATTCTCGACATGGTTGCAACGGCCATGAACAAGTCGGCCTCGAATATGTTCGTCGTCGTCTTTAGTTCATCCGTTTTACCAGGGATGATCCCCTGGTTCGTTATCCTGCTGGCCGAGCTGCGCTTCCGCAAGAACAATCCGGATGTGATGGCTCACCACCCGTTCAAACTGCCGCTGTACCCCTTCTCTAACTACTTTGCATTCATCATGCTGGTGGTCATTGTCATCTTCATGTTTATCAACCCCGATACGCGGATTTCCGTGATTGTCGGTGCAGTTGTGTTGATCGTCGCCACGGCAGTCTACCTGCACCGCTGGGGACTCGACAAGACACCTCATGATGCTGATGCAAAAAAGAAAGCTAACTAGCAACCGTCACCCGGATGGTCGCTCCTGTTGCAATGGATGAACCCGCACGTTTCCACCCATTTAAACGTGGCGGGTTCTTTCTTTTGTCGGCCGTCACAATACTCAAAAAAGCCACAAGGAGGCAATAATTTGCAGAAAAAGGAATCCTTTTATACTAAGGACGTTGTCCTCGTCATGATGGCGTCGTTTTTCTTCATGTTTAGCACGATGTTCATCAACCCGTTAATTAACGGCTACGCGAAAGAGCTGGGTTCGACGGCCGTCTTTGCCGGACTGATCGTTGGCATCATGAGCCTCGCATCCATGTTTTTACGACCGGTCGCTGGGAACCTCACCGACCATTTTTCCAAGTACCTCTTAGCCACTATCGGTGGCGTCTTGATCTTTTTAGGCATTCTTGGTTATATTCTGACTCCCAATAGCGAATTATTACTGGTTTTCCGGCTGCTCAACGGGACTGGTTTTGTCCTGGCCACCGTCTGCATGACCACCTGGCTAGCGCTGTTAGTTCCCCGCCAGCACGTCGGCGAGGCCATGGGATTCTATGGACTGATGAACGCCCTCGCTATGGCCGTCGCCCCGGCGGTATCAATTAACCTCTACCACCTCATCGGCTACCGCAAGTCGATCATGTTTGCCGCTGCGGCAGCCCTGCTGATGATTATCTGCGTCCAGTTTGTTGGCGACCATGGTCAACCAGTTCAGTTGCACCACCCTCGTCCACACGCCGCGTTTCAGATCATTCAGCCTAATGTTTTGCCCGTCGCTATCCTCACCACCCTCTTTGCCATCCCCTATTTCACCACCCAGGCCGACATTGTCTCCTACGTTGAGCAACGGAACGTGAACGTCGCCGTGGGTACTTACTTCCTCATCTACGCCGTAATCCTGTTGGCCATCCGAATTATTTTCAAGGCCGCCTTCGATACCGTCCGGTTCGGTGTTTGGTTCTGGGTCAGTTGGGTGGCCACCGGACTTTACGTTACCTTCTTGGCGGTGATGACCAATAACTGGCTGATGTTCTTAGCCGCCGCCGGGATGGCAGTCGGCTACGGGGTCATTTATTCAGTGCTCCAGGCAACCGCAATGCTGCTAGCACCGATGGATGAACAAGGCTTAGCCAGCGCCACCTTCTACCTCGGTCTCGATATTGGGATGACCCTGGGGCCAATCCTCGGCGGGGTCATCGATACCATCTTTCCAATCCATGATTTTTACCTGGTGCAACTCGCCTTATTGCCGCTAATGCTCATCGTCTACCTGATCTGGCGGAAACGGCTGAACGGCGCCATCGACCACCACTAACAATCGAGTAGGAGATAATTGATTAATTCAATTATCGACCTCTCACACCACCGTACGTACGGTTCCGTATACGGCGGTTCGACAACTTAATCACTTTTGAATTGACTGGAGCGTCTTGGACAAATTTATTAGTCCAAGGTGCTCCAGTTTTCTGTTCGTTAAGGAATAATTTAATGTCTTACTATGTGCCGTTCGCCAATAGCCCTTGCGGGTATTAGCGAAAGTATATGCATCGCGGCGAGTCAAGCCTAACTTCTGTAGGTTAATAATTTTAGTTTTGAGTTTCTTCCATTGTTTCCAGATGTATTGCCTTATTCGAGCTCTCAACCATTGGTCAAGGCGTTGAATAAAGCCGGCCAGCTTTCCAATTGAGTAGTACTGAAGCCAGCCACGCATTTTTCGATGAATTTCCTCAAACATTTGCTCAAGGGATACTCCTCGGTTACGCTTGGTTAATAGCTTTAGTGCTTGTTTAACTCGCTTTTGCGATTGCTTAGCTGGTCGGGCATAGGCGCCGTTACAGTCTACACCTAATGAAAAGCCAAGAAACTTCAATCGTAAAGGACTACCAACTTTGGTTTTATCTGGATTAACTCTAACTTTCAGTCGTTTTTCGAGGAAGCTGGTAATGCTTCGCATTACACGTTCTCCCGCCCGTTGACTTTTAACGTAAATGTTACAATCGTCCGCATAACGCACAAAGTGGTGACCACGTCTGGTTAGCTCTTTGTCCAACTCATTCAGATAGATGTTCGCTAATAGTGGCGATAATGGACCTCCTTGTGGGGTTCCTTTATCACTTCTAGCGAAAAGCCCATGGTCTAAGACTCCGCTAGTCAGAAACTTGCGAATTAACTTTAATGTCCATGGGTCATCAATATATTGTTGGAGGTATTTAATCATCAAATCATGGTTGACGTTATCAAAATAGGCCTTGAGGTCTAAATCGACTACTCGTCGGTAACCCTGATTATATAGATTAACTACCCTTGCGATTGCGTCTTGGGCTCCACGATTAGGGCGAAAACCAAAACTATTATCGGAGAAAACACGCTCGAATATAGGAGTGAGAATTTGGGCCAATGCCTGTTGGACCAATCGGTCCACAACAGTTGGGATTCCAAGTTTTCTTACTCCACCATTAGATTTCGGAATTTCTACTCGTTTAACTGGTGCCGGCTTGTAACTGCCATCACGCAGACTTGTGATTAATTCCGCCTTGTTTTCTCTAAGGTACTGCAGGAGGTCAAAGACAGTCATGCCATCAATGCCCGCTGTTCCTTTATTTCTCTTAACTCGCAAATAAGCCTGATTAAGGTTATTGCGATCCAAGACTAAGTCTTGGATAGTGACACTCATACCTTTACCTTCACCATAATCGGTACTACGCGCCCTTGTGTACT
>NZ_CAKPXS010000060.1 GCF_934202235.1 uncultured Limosilactobacillus sp.
CAACGAAGTAAGCATTGTCCGTTTGACTGACGGTTTGCTCCGTGATCTTGTTCCACTGTGCCACTGACCGACTAATCACGGTAAAATTAGCAAAGTAAGCATAAGCGGGATTATAAATACTGACAACAAAAATCGGGGCCTGACGATTTTGTTGCCTAATCACCGTCAGTAACCGCACCAGTTTTTGCTGGTAAGTTTGACCAGCTTTATTGACGGCAGAAGTAATCTGATCTTGTTGATTATCCGCGATTTCCTTTTGCAGAGTCTGCATTAAATCATTGCCGCCGACGGTCATCGTGATTACGTCGGCATGCTTAATATCATTACGGATCTTCTTTTGTTTATTAAACCGTTCTAAGATTTGATCTGAGCGGTCCCCACTAACCCCGTAATTAACGATGTTGACTTTATTGTGATAGCGGTGTTCGATCTTTTGTTTGATAATCCCAACATAGCCGCCGTTATTGTTTTCATCACCCTGGCCATACGTCAGCGAGTCACCAATAGCCACCAAATTAACTTGCTTCTTCATTACTCTTTCATGACGGACCGGTGCTGGTGGGTTGGACCGCTGGTTTAAGTGATACCAGTAGCCTCCAGAAATGACGAGCAAAACTAAGACAATCAGAAAAGCCCAGTTACGTAATTTTTTCAAATTTTCACCCCAGATAAACAAAACTGCGCCATCTCAGGATGAGTTGAACGCAGCCTTATTATTTATTCAGTGTAGTATAAGAGACAGCAGGCACCTAATCCCGTATGGGTAGCAATGATCGGCACGGTTTCGCGAACGACAATTGGAATGTCCGGAAACAAAGCCGACACCTTTCCTTTCAGTCGTTCAACTTCTTTTGGCGCATCAACATGAGAAATACCAATGGCCTTAACCTTTGGGCCAGCGGACATCTCATCAACTAACTTGTCCCATTCACGGTGGATAGCTTTCTTTCCCCGCCCCTTCATCTTAACGTGAAGGTCGCGGTCGCTAACCTCTAACATGATCTTAATATTTAAGAAGTTCGAGAGTGCACCAGCAAACTTGCTAATTCGTCCACCCTTAACCAGATTATCTAATTTGTCAATGGCTAAGTATAGTTTGGACTTAGCGAGGACGTCCTTCATCTTTGCTACCGCATCGTCAACACTACCACCCTTTTCGAGGACTTTAGCCGCTTCAATTACCTGAAAGGCCATCCCGCGGTCGGTAGTGCCGGAATCGTAAACGGTGACCTTTGTTTTACTCATAGTGGCAGCCTGCTCAGCAGCATGAACGGTTCCACTAATGGCAGCCATCATGGTAATGCACAGGACTTCACTACCATCTTCACCCAGACGGTCGAAAGCATCAACAAACTTGCCAATTGGCGGTTGCGATGTCTGCGGCAAAGATTTGGCGTTAGCCATCATTTCTGGGAATTGGTCGTTAGTGATTGTTTCACCTTCAACGTAAATAGTACCGTCAATCATGACTGAGAGTGGAACAATCGTAATATCGTACTTCTTAACTTCCTCAGCAGTTAAACCGGCGGAAGAATCGACAACAATTTTGGTTTTTGCCATGAACAATACACTTCCGATGTAATTAATTTGATGCTATACTTACTAAAAATGGCAACTAGTTTTTAAGACCAGCACACTACATGTTAAGACTAGTTATGACTTAGGTCAACAACTCTTTGCTTAGTATAACAGAACTAAGCAAAGATTTCATAGCGACTTTGAGAGGAGAAATTGGTGATGACAAGGACAGAGGTTGATGTTGAGCAGAAGAATATTGATAGGACAACCATCTGGATTGAAATTGGTAACGCCATTAGTCACGGCGTTGGGATTGGCTTGTCCATCGCTGGCTTAGTCCTGCTAATAGTGAGAACAGTTAAAAACGGGGGCGGACCAATGAGGGTGACCACCTTTGCCCTCTATGGTGCGATTATGGTGCTGTTTTACTTATCTTCCACCCTTTTTCATTCATTAGTCTTTACCAGAGCTGCCCACGTTTTTCAAATTTTTGATCATGATATGATTTATCTCTTGATTGCCGGTTCCTATACCCCATTTTGCCTGGTCGCGATTGGCGGCTGGCGTGGTTGGACACTATTTGGCATCATTTGGGCACTGGCAATCATTGGGGTCATTTACAAGAGCATCTGGCTACGGAAAAAGAGTAAGTGGTCAACAGTCCTCTATGTCTTAATGGGCTGGCTTTGCATGCTATGTGCACCCCAACTATGGCGCGCACTCGGGGCAACTGGTTTTACACTCTTGCTCGCTGGCGGAATTACTTACTCCGTTGGTGCCGTCCTCTACAGTTTTCCCACTCGCTATACGCACCTTATCTGGCACTTCTTTGTCCTTGGCGGGACAGCACTGATTTACTTCTCAGTGCTGTTCTTTGTTTGAGCGCTGCCAAAGCTGGAACGTACAATTTGGTTCGTCACTGCTTCGCGCAACTTCGGTTTTGCTATCAACTAATCGCCACTGGTCATAATTGATCGGTGGCATTTTTGTTTCTCCGGGATAGGTTCCTTCGATGACAGTCCGAAAAAGAGACGTAGCAAACGGCAATAACTGCCGATAAACACTGGCACCACCAATCACAAACAAGTCTTTCCCCAACTGCGTTGTCAGCCGTTGGACATCTTCTAAGGAGACTGGTGTCACCCCTGCTGGTAACGAGGTCCGGTGAGTTAAAACGAGGTTGTCCCGTTTAGGTAGTGGTTTACTGCCAAGAGACTTAAAAGTCTTCCACCCCATCAGGACAGGGTGCCCCGTCGTTAGCTGGCGAAAATGGACCATATCTTCGTGCGAGTGCCAAGGCATCCTCCCGTTTTGACCAATCACCCCGTTCGCTGCTTCAGCCCAAATTAGGTTAATCATTAACACACCCCCTGTTAGACAGCAACCGGTGCTTTGATCGCTGGCTCATGTGTATAGCCAGTCAGCTGAATATCAGACATTTCATATTGGTCAATGGCCTTGGGCTGGTCAGGCAAAACCAGTTGTGGAGCGCGGTGTGGTGTCCGTGATAACTGGGTACGAACCTGCTCAAAGTGATTATTGTAGATGTGTGCGTCTCCTAACGTGTGAATGAAATCCCCCACCTGCAAACCACACTGGTGGGCGATGAGGTGGGTTAGCAAAGCGTAACTGGCAATGTTAAATGGAACTCCCAGGAAAATATCTGCACTACGTTGATATAATTGGCAGCTTAGGCGACCATCATTGACGTAAAACTGAAACATGGTATGACATGGCGGCAGCGCCATCGTTGGCACATCTTCCGGATTCCAAGCCGAAACGATGAGCCGCCGGGAAAACGGGTTAGTTTTAATTTGTTCGATAACGTTCCCCAACTGGTCAATAAAGTGCCCGTTACTGGTTTTCCAGTGTCGCCATTGTTTGCCATAAATATTGCCAAGTTCACCATAATTCTTAGCAAATTGTTCATCATCGAGAATTCGTTGGCAAAATTCTTTTTTTTGCTGATGATAAAGCTGGTTAAACTCTGGATCCGTGAGTGAGCGATGCCCAAAGTCTGTCATGTCAGGACCAGTATATTCGTCACTTTCTACCCACCGTTGGAAAGCCCATTCGTCCCAAATATGGTTATGGTGCTGAAGAAGAAAACGAATATTGCTATCCCCTTTGAGAAACCACAGGAGTTCGCTTTTAATTAGTCCGAAGGGAACCTTCTTAGTCGTTAGTAGTGGAAATCCTTGTTGAAGGTGGAAGCGCATTTGATAGCCAAAAATCGACTTCGTCCCGGTGCCAGTCCGGTCGGCCTTTTGGTGGCCATGTTCTAACACTTCACGTGCCAAGTTGAGGTACTGCTGTTCATTATCATTGATTGTCACGGTATTTCCTCCCTAGATTTGGTCGTCGTCGACGAATTGACTCAAATATTCCCAACGGGCCATTTTTTCGTCGTTTTCAGCCTTGACCTGGTCAAGTTCCTTTTGCAACTCAGCCAGTTTCTCGTAGTTGTCGCCGTTGGCCGCCATCTCATCCTTCAGCTTACTGCTCCGTTGATCAAGCTTTTCAATAGCAGGCTCTAGGCCGCGCCATTCCACCTGCTCCTTGTAGGTCAGCTTATGTTTTGCCGCTTTAGTTGGCTGCGTTTTGGTTTTGGCTTGCTTCTGTTTTGTCTTCTGCTTTGACTTCTGTTGGTGATTTGGCTGGTCCGCTGACTTTTTCAAGTAATCAGTAAATAATCCAGTTGCTGGTTGGATTCGGCCATTCCCCTTGAAAATCAGGAGCTGGTCCGCCACTTTATCCAAAAAGTAGCGGTCATGTGAAACCGTAATGACAGTTCCAGCAAAGTGATCAAGGTAGTCTTCCAGGACGGTTAACGTACTGATATCAAGGTCATTCGTGGGTTCATCTAGTAGTAATACATTGGGCTGTTGCATCAGTATTTTGAGCAAATAAAGCCGTCGTTTCTCACCACCAGATAACTTGCGAATGAGTGTGCCATGCATAAAGCGGGGGAATAAGAACCGTTCCAGTAACTGGGTAACGCTAATTTTTTGGCCCTGGTCGTCATAAATCGTTTCGGCAACTTCACTTAAATAGTTAATCACCCGTTTATCTTCGTCAATTGGTTCAGTCTGCTGTGTGTAATAACCAATCTTAACAGTTTCACCAACCTTCAGGGTGCCACCGTTTAATGGCAGCCGCCCTGCTAAGACATTCAACAGGCTACTTTTACCGGCCCCATTATTACCGCTGATCCCCAAACGTTCGCCGGCTTCAATTAGCAAGTTGAAGTGTTGGAAAATATTATGCGTACCGACTTTCAGGCTAGCATCCTTTAATTCCAAGACGTCGTGCCCCAAGCGGGTCGACCCCAGACCAATGTCCAGATTATCTTCCGTTTGTAACTTACCCACGGTTTGGGAAAGCTCATGAAAGCGGTTGATCCGTCCTTTCTGCTTAGTAGAACGAGCCTTTGCTCCTTTTTTCATCCAGGCCAGTTCATGCTTGTACAGTTGTTGACGCTTATGTTCCGCGGACGTTTCTCGTTCCTCACGAGCCGCTTTTTCCGCAACGTATGCCCGGTAATTACCATCGTAGTGGTAGAGCTTGCCAAAGGACAGTTCCCAAATCTGGTTAGCAACCTGGTCCAAGAAGTAACGATCGTGGGTGACGATCATGACGGCTCCCCGGTACTTGGCAAGGTAATCTTGCAGCCAAACGATGGAATCGATATCCAACTGGTTGGTCGGTTCGTCAAGCAATAACAGGTCCGGTTGTTGAATGAGGACCTGGGCGAGCCCGACCCGTTTTTGCTGACCACCAGACATCTCACCAATTTTAGCCCCCATGTCCTTGATCTTTAATTGCGTCAGAACAGTTTCCACCCGGCTCTGTACTTCCCAGGCATTTTGCTGGTCCATCTGCCGTTGCAGGGCTGCTAGGCGGTCATTTTCTTCTGCCGTCCCGCTAAAGTCGCTGACCAGGTTCTCGTATTGACGAATTAAACGAAAGAGCGGTTGGTCGCCTGCTAAAACCGCGTCAATGATTTTTTTCTCAGGATCCAATGGTGGTTGCTGTTCAAGGTAGCCAATCGTGTAATCATGTGGGTGGTCAATGCTCCCATCCTCTGCACTGGTGTGGCCACTAATAACGTTGAGTAGCGACGTCTTGCCACTACCATTCACCCCAATGAGACCAATACGGTCGTGTTCCTTGATCAGAAAAGAGATGTGGTCAAAGAGCGTTTTTTCTCCATAAGTACTCGTCAGGTTATCAGCACGAAGCATCTGCATTATAATTCCTCTTTCCGCTGGCGAATTGCCATGATGATTTCTTCTGGACGGTTGTCGACTTCTTGATTGACTACCGCTTTTTCAACCCATTTCAACATTTTGCCGAGTTCTGGACCGGGAGTCATCAGCCCCTTTCTAATCAGGCCGCCACCAGTAATTGCCAGTTCTTTAATATTTTTGATCGGTAACTGCTGGTAGCGAGCCAGGAGGTCTGTCATTGGGAGGGCCCAGCCAAAGACAGCCGCAATTTGGTTTGCGTTGACTAATCCCTCACGACCACAATGATAGAGAATATCTGCGGAAACTGACCGTGCTTTAATTGCGAAGACGGCTGGTAAACTGGTTTGGACGTTCTCAATCAATTGGTTGGAAAGTTTCCATTTTTTGAGAAAAGCCCGGCTCGAATGACTATCAAGCCCCAGTGCCACTGCTAACGTCCCCCACGCCTGGGTAGCATTACTTAACTGCCAATTGTTCATCAGTGCTAATTGAGTCAGTGCTGCCTTGGCAGAAGATAAGCTGGGACAGTAACGGTAAAGTCCCGTCTGCACCATTGCCGCGAGACCCACAGGCGGATTTTGACCCAGTAATAATTTCTCCATTTCCACCTGGATCCGTTCAACCGCAATCTTGCTTAACAGCTGTGCATTATCAGCTATTCCATGTAAAGTCGCCGCTTCAATCTCGAAATTAAGCTTGCTGGCGAAGCGCACCGCGCGCATCATTCGCAAGGCGTCCTCATGAAATCGTTGGTCCGCTTTTCCAACAGCCCGGATCAGGTGTTTTTTCAAGTCAGTTAGGCCATTGAACAAGTCAATAACCTCACCATTTTCCCGCAATGCTAACGCGTTGATTGTAAAGTCACGACGTTTTAAATCATCGGCAAGGGACCGGACAAAAGTAACATTGTCTGGTCGGCGGAAGTCCTGGTAACCGCTCTCCGTTCGAAAAGTCGTAATTTCGTAGCCAGTGTCGTGATCCAAGACCATCACGGTTCCGTGCTGAATACCAGTATCAACGGTCTTTTTAAAAAGCGATTTAATCTCACTTGGGTAGGCGCTCGTTGCAATATCGATGTCGTGAATGTGGTCACCGAGAATCGTGTCACGTACACAACCACCGACGAAGTATGCTTGGTATCCAGCATCTTCAATTCGCTGCAATACCGGCCGGGCGGGTTCGAAAATCGCCGGCAATTGTTTGATTACCATTGTCGATTTCATTAGTTTGCCCCTCTCTTTGATTATCGGTTCCATTTTAGCAAAAGCCGGAGCTGATTGTTAGTGTTGAAGGTGTTGTTGTTTTGTGATAAGTTAAGGTAAATAATTACCAATTACAAGGAGAAATAACCATGTCCTCTTATCCCGCTGAACAAGGGTTTACCACTTTCTTGACAAACCAGGGACTCGCCACTGCGACCATCGATTCTTACGGTCAGACAATCCGCCAATTACTGACTTTTTTGGCCGCCAACCGGCCGTCAGCGCTGGCTAACTCCCTTAATTCTGTCAACACTACAGACCTGCGGGCCTACCTAAACTACCTTCAAGCACAGCGGCAAATCACCTTAAATTCCTACAACAAGACTCTTGCCCAGTTAAATCGCTACTTCACTTACTTGTTTGAAAACCAGCTTATTAAACACTACCCCACCCTGCCGCTCCATGGCAAGGCAGTTCAAGTGACTGCCAGAACGCACAGCGGCGAGTGGCTCAATAAGCTGCCGCGAATCCTTGCCGACCAGCAAGTTAGCTTTTATACCCGGCTAACCCTCTTGCTACTCGCACACGGTTTTACTGTTCGTGAGTTTCTCCAGCCCGGCTTTGTTCATTCATGCCACAATTTAACACCAGTTGTTAGTGGCGAAAAACAATTTTGGACTTCCTTTGCTGCTTTTCATCAACCACTAGACAGTAAACAGCAGTGCGAAGACCTCTTTTTGAAACAACGGACTGACCTGGCTAACCCACGGCTCTCCAATTCCGCCCTTCATAAGTACCTTCATAGTGACGAACGATACCTCGGAATGGAATTATCACCAACCAAATTGCACCAGGACTACCTCCTCAGCAAATTACGGGCCTTACAGGGAGAACCAAATAGTATCATCATGCAAAAACTGAACCTTACTCCTGCTTCCCTCCTCTACTATCAACGTTTATTAGTCAATCAGCAATAATATAATAAAGAAAAGGGGCTGTGACATAAGTCCCTAATAAAAAATGGATCTCGATGAAATCTTCGGATTTCATTGAGATCCATTTTC
>NZ_CAKPXS010000061.1 GCF_934202235.1 uncultured Limosilactobacillus sp.
CCCTTTTTGTATGCAAAAATCCCATTAATAGATTACCACTTGGATAATCCATCAACAGGATTTAGTGTAGAGCCTTATTGTTTAGCGGAAGTTAGCTAACGCTGCGTTCTTTATCAGCGTTCATTTCTTCCTTCGTCATCACGTCATTGATGTGTAGTTCAAACTTGACCAGTTTGAGGCCGGTCATTTTTTCAATCTCGGCAGCTACTTCCTTGCAGACGTTCTTGAAGATCTCTGGTGCGGATTTGCCATATTCAATCGTGGCGTCCATCTGCACGGCGACTTGTTTTTCGCCAGCATCAACCTTGATGCCCTTGGTAATGTCGGTGCCGGAAGTTACCTTGTCGGCAAATTCACTGAACATATTACCGTCGAGCGAGATGATCCCAGAGACGCGGCTAGCGGTGATTCCGGCAATCTTTTCAATGACTTGGTCATCAAAGGTTAATTTTTGGTCGACAGCTGGTTTGGTTGTTTGGTTTGTGTTAGGCATAGTAGTTCCTCCTTGGAATTGTCTTAGTTACTGATTCTTTTCAGTAACCGTTGTGTAAAGTCGTTAATTGAGTACCCTAGAATGTCTAAGATGTAGCCAATTGCGCCGAGAACTAAAGTTGTCAGCAGGATCGCCAGCATGGGGAGAAAGCCCCAGGCAACCCAACTGATGCTGATGATCAGTCCGACCACCATAAAGATTGCCGTTAGTTTCATTGCGCACCTCCTAAACGATGGCGACGTCCTGTTTGTGGTTGAACGGCCTGAGATTTACCCGCAACTTGCGGAGATCGATATCAAACTGTTCTTTCAGATTAGTGGCGATGTGATCGTGGATTGACCGTTTCAGGTGCCGTGAATCCGATCGCTGGGATAAGATCCCGTTGACCGTGACGTCAGCCTGCTGGCTATTTTTGTGCATCCTGATTTTGGCGTCAGTGTTGTACAAGTCGTAGTCGGCAAGTGCCAGCTGAACGTTCTTTTCTACCGCTTGCTGGTCGATCTTGACCCGGTAAGGGCCATCATTGACGATGGTTAACTGCTTACTGGTTGTCGGGCGAAAGACCGCGATAGCGATTGTTGCGATTGCCAGAACAATTAAGTAACTGGCGACGATGACGATGGTGATTTGTCCGGCCCTGGTTGCTAACCAGCCAAGGATTAGCTGGGCAGCGGGTTCATTCTGGAAGTACCAGAGAAGAATTGTGCCGGCCCCTAGTAGCGCCTGAATGATGAATAACCAGGCGACCCACCATTTTTTCCATGCGGCCATTGACGTCACTCCTTTCGTGGGGTGGCTGTGCTTTGCTGTGTTAATACTATAACAGTGGTAATTGAAAGATTGCCACAAAAACAAACCCATTTAAGGGATTGTTAAGGCGCTACCCGTATTTTATTCATACTCTTCATCAATTATTCTTACTTCTGAGATTTGAACGCTTAGTATGATTAGAAAATAATTAAAAATGGAACCGTTTGCGAGCGGATTGGTACTAGCTATACCAGATTAGCCATGTTAGTATATTAGAAATTAATGAGAAAGGAGGGCTGCGAAGATGCGACGACGGTTGAGATCTTGAATGGAGGAATGTTATGAATAATAAGCAAAATCAGAAATGGTGGGGACTGGCCTTCGTTTGGGCTGGCGCCCTGGTATCAATTCCCAGTTTATTGCTGGGCGGGACCTTGGTCTCGGGAATGAACCTAATGCAGACACTGCTGACGGCGCTTGTCGGCTACGTCCTGGTGGTCATTATTATGATCTTTCAGGGAATGCAGAGTTCTGATTTGGCACGGCCAACAGTAAAAGTTGCCGAGTATGTCTTTGGCAAGAAGGGTTCGCAACGGGTGATTTCGGCCCTCATTGCGGTCGGCTGTTTAGGCTGGTTTGGTATCCAGGCCAACGTTGCCGGGGCGGCTTTTAACGGTCTGTTGGCTGCCTTCGGAATTCACTTGCCACTGTGGGTGGCCGACCTCTTCTGGGGAGTCATCATGGTTGGCACAGCCATCTACGGCATTCGAGCCGTTCGCTGGCTGACCTATGTGGCGGTGCCATACCTGGTCTTGGTTTGCTTGTACGGGTTATTCCACGCGATGCAGACGACTAGCTGGTCCCAACTGCTGGCTTACCAGCCGGCGCACCACCTCTCCTTTGCGACGGGGTTGACCACCACCCTCGGTGGCTTTGCGCTTGGTGCAGTGATTGCTGGTGACTACTCCCAGTACAGTCCGCGGCGGCGTGACGTTGTTAAGGCAGCGGTCTGGGGCGTGATCCCAGCCGGAGTCTTGATGATTGCCGTTGGTGCCATTCTGACGATTGCTTACCGTTCATCGGATCTCAGCGCACTCTTTATTAAGGTTGCGACACCGCTGGTTGGGGGACTAGCACTCGTTTTAGCAACCTGGAAGGTGAACGTCATTAACGCTTTTTCTGGCGGAATTGCGTTTAATAACATCTTCAATGTCCCACCAAAATACCAGAAACTGGCGGTCTTCCTTGTTGGTATGGCGGGGACAGTCCTGGCCATCTTTGGCATTATGAATTTCTTTGAACCGGTAATGAACCTACTGGGAGCAATGGTGCCCCCGGCGGCGGGAGTGATGTCAGCTGCTTACTGGCTGGTTCATCGCGGTCACGTTGATGACCATGCGCCAGTTGCTGATTATCACTGGCAAGGAATTGTTGCCTGGGCGGCGGGAGCATTGATCGCTGCCGTTCCGGTTGTCATGTCATTTTTCCCGGGCTTACCACACTTGGCGGTCAACCCGCTAACGGGAATTGTGATCTCCCTGGTACTCTACCTCCTATTAGCCCGGCTGAGCCAGCCGGCAAATGACACCCGGCGCGAAGAAGCGGAAGACTAGAAAAGGAGGGAGTTCCGTGCGTGAATTAAGACAACAAGATGTGGAAGACATTACTACTGGTGCCTCTTTTATGGGCGCTGGCGGAGGTGGTGACCCTTATGTGGGCAAGCTAATGGCCAAAGTGGCGATTGCTAAGGGCCAACCAGTCAAGCTAATTTCGGTTGATGACGTCGATCCGGATGCTATTTATGCACCGGTTGCTTGTATGGGCGCGCCATCAGTAATGACTGAGAAGTTCCCCAAGGGGGATGAATTTCAACGAGTGCTGAACGCAGTGGCTGAACGACGCCACCAAAAGATTGGGGGAATTTTTCCCATTGAAGCTGGTGGTGTCAATTCGATGATCCCACTGGTGTTAAGTGCTCAGACTGGCATTCCGGTCGTCGACGTCGATTCAATGGGGCGGGCGTTTCCGGAACTGCAGATGACGACACTCCACTTAGCCGGGGTAACCGTCTCACCAATGGCGATTACCGATGAAAAAGGGAACCTTGGTTTGTTAGAAACGGTCACCGATAAGTGGGCCGAATTGCTGGCGCGTGACATGACGGTGGAACTAGGAGCAACGGCAGTTGTTTCGCTCTTCTCGACTACCGGTAAAATGCTGCAACAAGTGGGCGTTCACGGTATTTTGACTAAGTGTCAGCGCTTGGGACAGGTTGTCCGCCAACATTCTCGTGGTCGTCAGTGGCAGCTAGAACAAATTCACCAGCTGACTGGCAGTTTTCACCTGTTTGATGGCAAGGTGGTTGACGTGTCTCAAACGACAGCGGGTGGTTTCAACCACGGCCAAATTACGGTGGAAGGATTGAAGGACTTTGCTGGTCATCAACTAGTCATTGACTACCAAAACGAAAATTTGATTGCCAAGTTAGATGATCGGGTGGTTACGAGCGTCCCGGACTTGATTTGCCTGGCTGACATTGATTCGCTGACGCCGTTTACGGCAGAAGACATTCGCTATGGCAAACGCTTGTCTGTTTTTGGCTTGCCATGCGACCCGCAATGGCGGACGACGAAGGGGCTGGTGACGGTTGGCCCGCGGTACTTCGGTTATGACTTTGATTACGTGCCAGTGGAACAGCTGGTGACAGAAGGAAGGTGAGCTGATGAGATACAGGCTTGGCGTTGATGTTGGCGGAACCAATACCGACGCAGTGATTTTAACCAGCGACAACCAGGTGGTGGCCCATACCAAATCGCATACCACTAAGGATATTCAAACGGGGATTGCCAGATCGATCCAGCAAGTTCTCCAAACAAGCGAGATTGACGGCAGCCAACTTGACGTCGCGATGCTGGGAACCACCCAGTGTACGAACGCCATTGTTGAGCGCAAAAATTTGATTTCGGTCGGGGTGATCCGCCTGGGTTACCCGGCGACCCTCTCATTGCCACCATTTACTGAGTGGCCGGCTAACCTGGTAGACGCACTAGCCCCCCTTTCAGCAACCCTCCATGGGGGTAATGAGTTCGATGGGCGCCCGATTTCACCGTTTGATCCGGAAGAGGTTAAGGAACTATTGCAAAAGTGGGCTGGTAAGGTAGACTCATTAGCAGTCATCGGTGTTTTTTCGCCGGTTAATGACCAGCAGGAGCAGGCGGTTGCCAAGCTGGCACACCAGCTGTATGGGGATGACTTCCCGGTTTCTTGTTCAGCGGCAATTGGGTCACTCGGCCTGATTGAACGGGAAAACGCGACGATTCTTAATTCGGCCCTTAATCGGGTGATGAAACGGACGGCTGATGGTTTCGTGAGCTCCCTTCAGCAGGCAGGCATTGCCAATGCTACCCCGTACCTGTGCCAAAATGATGGGACACTAATGTCCATTGACTACGCGCGGCAACACCCGATCTTGACGATTGGGAGCGGGCCAACTAATAGTATCCGTGGGGCGGCTTACCTATCCTCATTGAAGGATGCGGTGGTGCTCGATATTGGTGGGACCACTGCTGACCTCGGGGTATTGGTTAACGGCTTCCCGCGGGAGTCTTCTGTAGCGGTAGAAGTTGGTGGAATTCGAACGAACTTCCGGATGCCAGACATCCTGTCGATTGGCCTGGGCGGTGGTAGTATTGTCCGCCAAACGCCTGAAGGTAAAGTGACCGTCGGACAAGACAGTGTCGGTTACCAGATTGAGGAACGGGCTGTCTGCTTTGGTGGTGACACGGTAACGGCAACGGATATCGCTGTCCGCCTGGGGTTAGCTACAGTTGGTGACCCCCAGCTCGTTAAGCAAAAGGTCAGCTTAAAACTGGCTAAGCAGGCTGGCCAACGGATTAAAGAAATGCTGGAAGAAAGTATTGATAGTGTTAAGACGGAGGCGGGCGATGTCAACCTGCTACTGGTGGGCGGCGGAGCAATTATTGCCCCGCAACAGTTAGCGGGTGTCGGTAAGATCTTCCGTGATCCGTTAGGTGCGGTTGCCAATGCCATTGGGGCATCAATTGCGCAAATCGGTGGCGAATACGAACGGCTTTACGCTTACGACCAGGTGCCACGTAAAAAGGCCCTGGCAGCTGCTGAAGAAAAAGCGGCTGGTCAGGCCACACGGGCGGGTGCTGATCCAGCCACGACACACCTGGTAGCAGTCGAAGAAACGCCGATTGCTTATGCGCCTGGCAATGCACACAAAGTCAAAGTGAAAGTTGTTGGCGAAATTAAACGTTAATGGCACAAAAAAACTCCATCGTCCAAGGGAACGGTGGAGTTTTTCACTGTCTTAAGCAGATTCGGTTAAGTGGTGGGTGACAAAGCCCTTCTGGATCCGCAGTGAAACGATCATTGCCAGCAGGTCAATGATGATAAAGGCTACCAGCGTAACATAGTAGTTGTGGAGGACTTGGTGGGTCCAGGAGAGCAGTAGCGGCCCGACCATTCCGGCAGCAGCCCAGGCAGTTAAGACGTAACCGTGGATAGCCCCCAGTTCCTTAGTACTGAAGACGTCGCCGAGGTAGGCGGGAATAACGGAGAAGCCTGCACCATAGCAGGACATCAAGAGGCACAGCGCAAGGGCGAAGATAAATGGTTGCTTAAAAATGATTAGGATCAACAACATTACAACGTCGAGGACAAAAATCAGGCTGTAGGTCAGTGGACGGCCGATGTAGTCAGACAAGGTCGCCCAGGCCAGTCGACCAAAGCCGTTAAATAGGCCGATGATCCCGACCATTACTGCTGCGGTTGCGGGAGTCATGGTTGTCATATTTTGGGCCATCGGGGAGGCTACCGAAACTAAGCCAATCCCAGTGGTGATGTTAATGAAGAACATAAACCAGAGGCAGGCAAACCAACGGGTCCGGACTGCTTGGCTTGCAGTCATTTCTTGGTTAGTTAAGCTGATTCTGGCAGCATTTTGGGCAATGACCGTTGGTAATTCGTGGGGATGCGGCTTCTTAATGAATTGTGCCGCGATGATCATCACGGTGAAGTAAAACAGCCCGAGGGCGTAAAAGGTGCGGACAAGACCAATCGTCAGGATTAACCGGAGAGCAACTGGGCCAGTCAGCAAGGCCGCAAAGCCGAAGCCCATGATGGCCAAGCCGGTTGCCAATCCCCGCTTGTCGGGAAACCAGCGGACAATTGTCGAGACTGGGGTGACGTAACCGGAACCGAGCCCCAGCCCGCCGATCACCCCGTAAGCAAGGTATAATAACCACAATTGACGGTTGTGGATGGCCAAGCCAGTGAGGGCAATGCCGGTACCGTAAAAAATACTGGAAATGGTACCAACCGTCGAAGGCCCGAACTTTTCTACCAACTGACCCATAAAGGCAGCTGACATTCCCAGGAAAAAGATGGCTAAACTAAAGGCAAAGGCAACGCTGGACTCCCGCCAGCCTGTTTCACGAACAATCGGCTTAGTGAAGACGCTCCAAGCGTAGACGCCGCCAATCATGAGGTGAAAGACAACCCCAGCTAGGGCCACACCATAACGCTTAAATGAAGACACGACTAGATACCCCTTTCTAAACACGAACATTAAGAAGTAAAAGCGAATTATAATTCGTAAATATAAAGTATCACGGTTTGGGGTGACCGGCAATAACAAATTACGGATTCGGTGGTTTTAATTTTAAATAATTAGTGGTCGCTCAGAATCGGGATAATTTAGCAAAAAATTCTTGCATTTTTCTGAGTCTTTGATATACTATTATTCGTTGATTGATGCTGACTTAGCTCAGTTGGCAGAGCATCGCATTAGTAATGCGGAGGTCGGAGGTTCGAATCCTCTAGTCAGCATAATTTAATCTTCAGAAGTCTTCAGAGTTTGCGCTTGTAACGTTGATCTGAAGGCTTTTTTGTACTTTTGAATAGCAATGAACTTTTTTGAATGAAGGTGTATTTTTAAGAATTAGGCACACACAAAGCACACAAGTTGAGAAAACTACTTTTTGTGTGCTTGAGCTATGACTCAATAGGGAGTATAAACATCGCTAAATCAACATTCAGAAGAGTTTTGTTGTGTGCCTAGAATTGCTGTGTTGGCAAATAAAAAGAGATGCTGTGACGTGTACCCATAAAGTTGGAAGTTGAATATTTCGACTGAAAAACTGAATAATAATTTTTTAGGCAACTAAGCT
>NZ_CAKPXS010000062.1 GCF_934202235.1 uncultured Limosilactobacillus sp.
CGCCAAATGGCACAAAAAAAGAACCAGGCCGCTTAAGCCTGATTCTTACCCATCAACAGGATTTGACAAAGAGCCTTTTTTTGTTTCTGCAGGAAAACGTTTCATTTATTTACAGATGGGTATTGACAACGCTTACCAAGTTCGCTATATTATCCGGTGTAACGATAAACCAAAACGCTTTCATCAATCGAAAGGAGAAACCAATGAACTATCTGATCGGTGTTGATGTTGGAACAACCAGCACCAAAGCGGTGTTATATGACGAACATGCCCACGTGATTAATAAGTTTAGCCTGGGCTACCCCCTCTATCGTGACATTAGTGGGATGGCTGAAGAAGATCCACAACAGATTGGGACAGCGGTAGAAAAGGTGATCCACGACGCCGCCGCACAACTTGATTTCGCCCATGACCAGTTAATGGCTGTTTCTTTTTCGTCAGCCAACCAGAGTTTAATCCTCCTGGATAAACAGCTGCAGCCGCTGAGCCGGGCCCTTACCTGGGCGGATACACGAGCTCGTCGCCAAGCTGACAAGCTTAAGCAAACGTCACTCGGCAAACGGTTCTACGAAAGCACGGGTACTCCGATCCACCCGATGTCACCACTCACCAAGCTGCTGTGGCTGAAGGATAAGCATCCGGATCAACTCGCCGCGGCTGATTTCATTGGCGATATTAAATCGTATCTTTTTGCCCGTTTCTTTGGCGTTTTCAAAGTTGATATTTCAATTGCCAGTTGCACGGGAATGATGAATATCAAGACCTGTGACTGGGATGAGCAAGCGCTTAAATCAACAGGAATCACCCGCCAACAGCTACCAACAATTGTTGCGGGGACCACCCAGGAACGCGGCCTTCACCCGCAGGCTGCAGCCGCGATGGGAATTCCGGTCGACACCCCCTTTGTTTATGGCGCCTTTGATGGTGCCCTCTCCAACTTAGGGGTCGGTGCCATCAAGCAGGATACCGTCGCCATTACTATCGGGACCTCGGCAGGTGTCCGGGTCATTAGTCATCAACCACTAATTGATCCCCAACAACGGCTGTTCTGTTACGCTCTGGATCGCGGTTTATGGGTCATCGGCGGTCCCCTGAATAACGGTGGCGACGTTTTCCAGTGGGCTGTTGAACACCTGGTTGACGCCAGTGCCGTCAAGAACGAACAAACTGACGCCTACACCTTAGCCAATAACGTGATTGCAAACGTTCCTGCCGGTGCTCACGGCCTCATTTTCCACCCCTTTCTTGGTGGTGAACGAGCGCCATTATGGAATGCTAGTGCCCGTGGCAGTTTCTTCGGTTTAACCAACCTGCACACGAGGGCCGATATGCTCCGCGCAGTCCTGGAAGGCATTAATATGAACATCGCGACGGTTTTCCAAGCTGTCTGTGACCTTGTCGGCCAACCAACCAGTGTGACAGCAACAGGTGGTTTCTCTCAATCACCTGTTTGGCGGCAAATGTTGGCCGATGTCCTCAACTGCCCCGTCAATATTCCCCAGTCATTTGAATCTGGGTGTCTCGGGGCCATCACGGTGGCCATGAAGTCACTTGGTATGGTGGACAGCTATTCCGCCGTGCAAAACTTCATTGGTGAGCAGCAATCATACCAGCCGCAAAGGACGGCCGTAACCACTTACCAGCGATACCTACCACTCTTCAAGTCACTCGAAACTATATTGACCCCCGCTTATGGTCAAATTGCTCAACTACAGCAAGACTAACTTTTAGGAGGATTTATCATGCCCTTACTCATTGTCTTAATTGGTGTGCTGCTGCTTATTTTTATGATTATCAAGCTGAAGCTCAACACCTTCGTTGCCTTAATTATTACGTCCTTTATCACTGCTCTCTTGTTGGGACTTCCCCTGACGAAGATCCCCACAACAATTGAAACTGGGATTGGCGGTCAGCTTGGCCACCTGGCAATTATCTTTGGTTTCGGGTCAATGCTTGGCCAACTGGTTTCAGACGCCGGCGGTGGTTACCGGATTGCAACAACCTTAATCGACAAGTTTGGTCGGCGCTGGATTCAGGTCGCAGTCATTCTTGCTTCCTTCATTATTGGTTTGGCACTGTTCTTTGAAGTTGGCCTGGTTGTTGTTTTACCAATTATTTTCATCATCGCTCGCGAATTAGACATGCCGCTTATGTACCTGGGAATTCCGATGGCGGCAACGCTGAACACCACTCACGCGTTCTTACCGCCACACCCGGCACCGACGGCCATTACTGAGATTCTGGGGGCCAACCTTGGACACGTCCTTTTACTAGGGATCATTGCTGCGATTCCAACGATCTTAATCGCTGGTCCGGGATTCAACTGGTTCTTGAAGAAGGTCTACCCACAAGTTTACCGAAAGAACACGGATATTTCGGTTCTTGGTGAATACCGCGAATTTCAGCTGGACGAAACCCCGGGCTTCGTAATTTCGGTGCTGACTGCGATGATGCCGGTCATCCTGATTGCCTTCGCTACGATTTGCTCATTTGTCTTCCCAAAGCACAACCCCGTCAACGAGTTCATCCAGTTCGTCGGTGCACCTGACTTGGCAATGTTACTCTCCTTACTCTTGGCCATCTACACGATGGGGATTCACCGGTCGAAGTCGATGAAGGAAGTGACTGATTCAATGGTCCTGTCCGTCAAGCAGATTGCTGTCATGCTGCTGATCATCGGTGGTGGTGGGGCCTTCAAACAGGTTCTGGTTGACGGGGGGATCTCCAAGTACATTTCGACCCTCTTTGCTTCCACCCACATGTCACCAATCCTGGCGGCCTGGATCATCACCGCACTGCTGCGGGTGTCCCTTGGTTCTTCAACCGTTGCCGCAATGACGGCTGCTGGCCTCGTTGCGCCAATGGCCCAGCAATTTGGCGCTAACTCGGCAATGTCGGCACTGATGGTTCTCAGCATTGGTGCAGGTTCGGTTTTCTGCGACCACGTCAACGACGCTGGTTTTTGGATGATTAAGGAATACTTTGGCCTTTCCCTCAAGGAAACGCTCCTTTCCTGGTCAACACTAACATCCGTCCTGGCCATTGCTGGCCTTGGTGCGGTTTACACCATTTCACTCTTCGTGTAAAAGTGGGATCCGCTAAACGGAAAAACACCACCGTAATGGTGGTGTTTTTCTTTGACTGGTGTATCCTAATACTAGACAAAAATGAAGGATGACTGAAACATGATTGAACGTGTCACAATCAAGGACGTGGCAAATAAGGCTGGCGTCTCCGTTACCACGGTTTCCCGAATCATTAACGGACACTACGAAAAAATGCGCCCAGCAACTCGGCAAAAAGTTGAGGCAGCAATCAAGGAATTACACTTTTTCCCCACAGCGTCTGCCCGCCGTCTACGAACCAGCCAAAGTCATACTGTTGGTGTTCTCGTCGGTGACATTGGCAACGTCTTCTCCACCTTGCTGGCCAAGGGAATCGGTGACGTTCTCCAGCCGGTAGGCTACGATATTGTCCTGATGAACACTAATAACTCCATTTTAAATGAAAAGCGGTCCCTAGAACGACTGTACGAACTTCAGGTGGATGGTATTATTGTCCAACCAGATTCGCGTTACTACCAACAGTTTGCTTCCATCGTTGACCGCAACATCCCGCTGGTCGTGGTGGACCGGGAAGTGGATGACCTCCCGGCCAACATCAGCATGGTGACCAGTGCTAATTGTGATGCTTGCTACCGAGTGGGGCAAACTATTCAGCAACGCGGCTACGACAATATCTTATCGATTAGCGCCCACTTTGCTCAGGCCTCGGGACAAATCCCCCGAATCAGCGGGCTGCAATCGATCGCCAACGAACTGGGCCTTAGCTTTCATAATATTGAAACCCGTGGTCACGATCGTCAATGGCTGGCAGACGTCTTCCCACAGCAGCTGGCCCGACTCCGTGGACGGACAGCCGTCATTTCCTTAATGGGGCCGGTCCTCTTTGATATCTTAAATATCTGTCAGCAACGCCACCTTCAATTCCCCCAGGATTTTGGCTTAATCAGCTTTGATGACTGGTCCTGGTCACAGTACGTGGCGGATGGAATTTACCTGCTAAAGCAAGATATGGAACTGATGGGTAACATTGCTGCTCACCACCTCCTGAACCAAATCCAAACGAGAAAATGCGGTGGTTCAACCACCATCTTACCGGTCAGCGTTGTTGACCGACCTTCCCTTTAAAAAAGGTCCCTGGACTAGTAGTAACTGCCACTAGTCCAGGGATCTTTGCATTTAATTACTTTTTTCCATGTATAACATGTGAACCATTTGGCGATCACGACCATTGTCAGTGGGATAATTTTGGAGCCCGTTCTCGACGAAACCATAACGGTGGTAAAGATCAATTGCCCGCTTGTTATCTGCAAACACGTCCAGGACCAAAGAGGTTAATTCACTACCATGACGGTACCAGTCAAGGATCGTTTCCAACAAGGCTGTTCCCAACCCCTGGTGCCAAAATTGTTTGCCAACTAATAAGCCGAGTTCACCGGTGACGGGCTGATCTGGGGTAACCATGATCGTTGCTACGCCAACCACTTGCCTCCCCAGCCGGGCAACCACCACTTCGCAACTATTACTTCTGGCAATGGCCTGCAGCTGGTCTACTTCATTTTCCGCCGTGAGCTTTGACAAGTTAGTAATCTGAACAGCATCACTTTCTTGGCTCGCTTGTTTTAAAAAGGTTACCAGTGCGGCCGCATCAGCTGGTTCTGCCGGACCGATCCGGACTTCTGTTTCTTCTTCAGCCATTACTCGTTTAACCCCTCTACTAGCTGTTCAAAGTGCTTACCGTGCGGTTGCAGACTGATCACTCGCGAGCTCTCCTTCGTGGTTCGCTGAAAGTTAATTGCCAGGTATTCTGCTGGCAGCTCGTCGGCAACGTACTGTGGCCATTCCACAACGGAAACGCCGTCGCCATCGAAATATTCTTCTAACCCCAGTTCATCACCACCACCGTTTTCCAAGCGGTAAACATCCATATGATAGAGTGGCAGCCGCCCACTACGGTATTCGCGAATAATAGTAAAGGTGGGACTCTTAATCATATCAGGTATTCCTAACCCCGCAGCTAATCCCTTGGTAAAGGTAGTCTTCCCCGCCCCAAGGTCACCTTTGAGAACAATCACGTCACCAGCACGTAACTGACCAGCGACCTGTTTCCCGAGGTTAATGGTCGCGTCTCTACTAGTCATCATCAATTCCTTCATCTAACCGCCTCCGGTTAAAGGGCCTGGGCAGCAGTGATGATTGCTACCTGATAAATATCGTCCGCACTAGCCCCTCTTGATAAGTCTGCAATCGGCGCATTGAGTCCCTGTAAGATCGGGCCAACGGCAGTAAAGCCACCCAACCGTTGGGCAATCTTATAACCAATGTTTCCTGCTTCCAGGCTGGGGAAAACAAAGACATTGGCGTGACCAGCAACGGCTGACTGAGGTGCCTTTAATTGCCCAACTGACGGGACGATTGCCGCGTCAAATTGCAGCTCGCCATCCACTGCCAGGTCAGGTGCTTGGCGGTGAACTAATGCTGTTGCCTCCTGGACCTTTGTCACCATGTCCCCCTTTGCTGAGCCCTTAGTGGAAAAACTCAGCATGGCGACTGTGGGGTCAATCCCGAACAGTTTGGCAGTATTGGCACTTTCGAGCGCTACTTCAGCCATGGTGGCAGCATCTAATTCGATGTTAATCGCGCAGTCAGCAAAGACGTAGCGTTGGTCACCCTTTTGCATAATGAAGGCACCACTGATCCGTTTAATGCCTGGTTTGGTTTTAATGATTTGCAAAGCAGGCCGGACAGTGTCACCAGTAGAATGAACCGCACCGGAGACCATCCCATCCACTTTCCCCATGTAAACCAACATGGTCGCAAAGTAAGAAACATCTGACAGCATCTGGTCAACTTCTGCTGGTGTATTCTTCCCCTTACGCCGCTCCAAGAGGGCGCCACGCATTGCCTGACGGTCAGCTACGGGGTAAGCTGCCGGATCTAAGGCCTTTACCGCGCTCAGGTCAACATGGGCTTTACTGGCAGCCTGCTGAATTTCTGCATCGCTGCCTAACACTAGTGGGACAATCAGTCCGTCGGCAGCCAGTCTAGCGGCGGCGGAAACTACACGGGGATCCCCGCCTTCAGGGAAGACAATCGTTTTTTCTTGTTTGCGAACTTGGCCTTTTAATGTCTCAATAAAACTCATCTGAATTCCTCCTCTTATTCACTAACGTGGGCCGGTAGCTGCCAGT
>NZ_CAKPXS010000063.1 GCF_934202235.1 uncultured Limosilactobacillus sp.
TGACCCCAGTAGAATACCGAAATCATGCCTTAGCAGCTTAATTGTCTAATTTTGTCTAACTTTTTTCTTGCACTTCAGAATCGTTCTGATTCTTCGTGGCTTTTTTGATTACTGAAATCGTGACCAGTACTCGGCTAAGTAACGGGTGGTAAGACTCGTTGGCTGCTTAATCAAGTCCTGTGGTGTGCCACTGGCCACGATTTGGCCACCAGCACTGCCGCCACGCGGACCCATATCAAGCATGTAATCCGCGTTAACTACCAGGTTTAAGTCGTGGGTGATGGTCACAATCGTTGCTCCACGGTCCAGCAAACGCTGCATTACCTTCAGTAGCGTCTTGACATCTAGTGGATGTAACCCAATCGTTGGTTCATCAAAGACAAAGAGCGTTGTCTTTTGTTGGTGATTGAGGTGTTTAACTAGTTTAAGCCGCTGGGCCTCCCCACCAGAAAGGCTTGGGGTGATTTCACCGAGGTGAAGGTATGACAACCCGACTTCATCAAGCAGTGACAATTCTCGCTCAATTTTTGGTACTTCGGTAAAAACTGGTATTGCCTGGGTAACGTCTAACTTCAAGAGGTCAACGATCGAGTACCCATGCCACTTGACCTCCTGGACCGCTTTATTATAACGGTCACCATGGCAAAGCGGGCACACCTGCTGCATGTCAGGTAAAAACTGGATATCAAGAGTCACAACGCCACTACCGCCACAATTAGGACAAGCACCCTGTTTATTGTTATATGAGAAATACGAAGCGGTGTAGTGTTTCTGTTTTGCCAGTGGCTGGCTAGCGAATAACTTTCGCAAATTGTTCATAATACTAGTGTAAGTAGCAACCGTTGAACGCATCGTCTTTCCAATCGGCGCCGCGTCGACGCTCACCACTTTCTTTAGTGGACAAGCAAGTTTCTTCACCTGAGTTGGCAGTTGCCGACCTGCAGCTTGCGCTTTGACAGCTGGAATCAAACTATCAAAGATCAGGCTGGTTTTACCAGCGCCAGAAAAACCAGTTACTGCCGAGAGAGCATGCAATGGTAGTTGAGCTTTGACATCATCGATATTGTTGTAGCCAGCCACTTCAAACTGAATACTGTCAGCGGTGGGGACTTGAGGTCTGCGTGCCATCAGCTGAGCCGTTCCCTTTAGGTAGGGACCAATTTTTGAGTCCTGATCAGCTGCCAGTTGCGCCGGGGTCCCCTGGTTAATGATTCGACCACCCTTTTCACCAGATCCTGGACCAATTTCAATAATCCAGTTGGCTGCTTTAATAATGTCGACGTTGTGGTCCACGACAACCAAGGAATTACCCTGGGCAACTAGTTGACGGAAAACGTGAAGGAGGCCGCTAACGTTATCCGGATGCAAACCAATTGATGGTTCATCAAGAACGTAGAGGATCCCCGTTGTTTGCGTCCGCAACGTCCGCGCCAGTTGAATTCTCTGCAGTTCCCCGGTGGAAAGCGTGTTCCCGTTTCGGGAAAGCGTGAGGTAGTCTAGCCCCAGTTCTAAGAGCGGCGTTAGGTTATCTTCAAATTCGGCAAGAATGGAAGAAGCCATCTTTTTCATATTAGGACTTATCGCCGCAGCAACCTTTTCCTTCCACGCTTCCAATTCGCCTAAAGTTAAGTCGCTGACCTGAGCAATGTTTAACCCACCAGCTAATTGGGTCAGGAGTTCCGGCTTTAAACGGGTCCCGTGACAAGTTGGACAAGTCGAATAATGAAAAAAGGTCGCAATTCGTTCCTGAGCCCGGGCACTCTTACTCGTCTTTGCCGACTCATAAACTGCTTCCTTCGCATTCTCATACAGGGCATTAAAGTCATGGAAAACTCTTCCCGTGCCGGAACGAAAGTCCATCCGAAACTTCTTTTTAGGCCCGTTGATGACAAATTCCTTTTCCTTAGCTGTTAACTCTTTGTAGGGAACATCGATCCGGACCCCGGCTTGTTGGGCCACGTTCGGCATGAAATTTCGCCCCGGAAGGTGCCAAGAAGCGACTGCCCCTTGTGCTAGTGTCAAATTGGGATCGCCAATTAGTTTTGATTCGTCTAGTTGACGGACTTTACCAGTCCCGTGACAAGTTGGACAGTCCCCATCAGAGTTGAAGGCAAAATCTTCCGCACTGAAGGCCGGAAAATGAACCCCACATACCGGACAAGTTAACTGCCCCATTTGAGAGCCACTGTCACTCATCGCCATTGCGATTTTTAAACTCGGCTTCAGTCGGTGCCCATTCGGACAGACCGGGCTGCCCAGCCGAGAAAAAATAAGCCGAATGACGTTAAAGACCTCACTCATCGTCCCAACGGTTGCCCGTTCCGATGGAATCGACGGTCGCTGTTTGAGGGCCAAAGCTGACGGAATGTGCTTCACACTTTTTACGTCAGCCTGACTGCCGAGCTTAATTCGGCGCCTGGTATAAGTTGAAAGGGCTTCTAAGTAACGACGTGACCCTTCCTCGTACAGGATTCCCATCGCCAGTGAGCTTTTCCCAGAACCAGATAAACCCGAAATCGCCACAAACTGGTGAAGCGGAATATCAACGTCAACATTTTTTAAATTATGGACTTTTGCTCCCCGGACCTCGATTCTGGTCGGTAATGACGAATGCTTTGTCATTTAATAATCCCCCTCATATTAAAAAATCGCGGTTGCCCGCGATTGATTTTAACCAGCAAAATGAGCCGTTAGCTTATAAATCGGCTGACCCTTCGCCGCAAACCGCTGTTCATATTCGGTTTCGACATTGTGTGTATTTTCCTCGCTATTGTGCAAGTCCAACCACACACCATCAAATTTCATTCCGAAGTTATTCAGCGACTGTAGTGAATACTCAAAAAATCCCATATTGTCTGTTTTCAATTCAATTGTCCCGGCTGGACGAAGCACCTGCTGGTATTCCCGTAAAAACGACTTGTACGTCAACCGTCGCTTGGTATGCCGCTTTTTAGGCCACGGGTCAGAAAAGTTTAGGTAGAGTTCGTCAACTTCTCCCGGAGCAAAAAAGTCCAGCAAGTCTGCACCATCGGCATTGATCAGTTGTAGGTTGGGAAGTTCTTCAGGGAGGGCCTTCTTCAGCGCAATGGCTGCCACCGTCGTCTGAATCTCCATCCCGATAAAGTTGATTTCCGGATGAGCCTTGGCCATCCCAATGACAAATTGGCCCTTTCCCATCCCCAGTTCTAGCCGTAAAGGCTGCTTTTTAACAAACCGTTCTTGCCAGTGACCAGCGTATTTTGCCGGGTCACTAACCATCATCTCCGGATGATCAGCAATCAGTGGTGCTGCCCATTTTTTGTGTTTTACTCTCATTTATTCTCTCCATTATCAATTATCTTTTTTTCAAGCGTCGTGGCATCAACCTTACCAACAATTCTGCCAAAAGTAAGCCCACTACCAAGCTAATAACTGCCCACTGCCATCGCAGGCTGAACCCCAGATTAGCAACAGCAATTAAGGTGGTTGCCAACACAAGTACTCGTCGGCAAAGGGATTGGAAATCAGTTAACTTTACTTTCTCGCCCACCGCCAGCAAATGGACCATCGCGTTGTTATCAAAGTGGTGATAAAACGGCGTTAGTTCGCCCGCTAGCAAGTAGATAAACAGCAGGGATAAGACGCACTTTAACCAGCCCAGTGGAATAAAGAAGACAACCACCATCGCAACGGCAGTCAGCCGCATGGCCAGTCCGCTCATTTCCGTGTCACGAACAAAGCCGCGAACAAAAAGGTACGACCACGGGTGATTGGTAATTGTCCAGCCCTTGACTAACCGGTCGGCCCACCGCCGCCGGGCAATCCGCCCGGTGACACTTGGCACATCCGTAAAGAGGTTGAAGAACCGATATAGTTGTTCCATCCGGTGATTTTCTAACGCAATCGCTGCATTCCATTCAAGGGAATAAGCTGGCTTATTGGCTACCCAACTGTTGACGAACAAAAGAACAACCGCAAAGACCAGACCGCCGAGTGGATGGTAAATCCAACTACTAGAAACGATCAAAAAAGTTTCTACCCACTGGTTGACTACCCAACGACGCCATCCACGCTGTAAGCGGGAATTAAAGTTCAACTGGTCCTTAGCCAGGATAAACCAGTTAGCTTCCGCCAATATCATGGCTCCCGAGGCCATAAGCCATTGGAAGTTGTGCCACTGCAGCGTAATAGTAGCCATCGGCAACGCCACCACAATCCCGGCAATTGTGATTAACTCGCCGAGCAACAAGCTCAGCCACCAGGCGCCTCTCAAGTAGTCTCCCATCTGGGAGCTTTTTGGCAGGAGGAAAATGCGGTCTGCGGGCTTCAGCAAGGTTGCAAACCGTCCCAGTTGTGCTACCAGGGTAAACCAGATAGCAAGTACAGGCGGTGCCCACCATTGACCACCAGTGAGATGTGGCAACCAACCAGCATAAGAGTAAGCTAATGCCCCTAAAAGAAAGAAGAGGGCAATCACAAAGTGGTCGTTGAACACCAGCCGCCAGTACTTGAGCAAACTGACAAAGTGCCCCTCTCGCCGGTCACGATAAAGTTCATTCATGGCCGCCATCTCCCGTCATTTCCAGGTAGATTTGATCCAGACTCGCGCTCGGTTGACCAGCTGTTTTTCGCAATTCATCCAGTGTTCCGTGAGCCCTGACTTTACCATTGGCAAGGAGAACAAAACGGTCACAGTAACGTTCCGCTGTGTCCAGAACGTGCGTCGACATCAAAACAGCTGTTCCTTTCTTTTTGACCTCCTCAATCAACTGAAGAAGGTCATAAACGGCCAATGGATCAAGCCCATAAAATGGTTCGTCAACAATCAACAACTTAACGTCAGGCAAAAAGGCGCAGCAGATCATTACCTTCTGCTTCATTCCCTTTGAAAACTCGGCAGGGAACCAGTTCAGTTTATTATCCAGTCGGAACATTTTCAATAAGCGGTGTGCTTTCGGCCAGGTTTGGTCGGGGGCCAGGTCGTAGGCAAGCATCGTCATCTCCAAGTGTTCCTTGAGAGTGAGTTCGTTATACAAAATTGGCGCTTCTGGAACATAAGCTAATTCTTTTTTATATTCCTGTTCATTTTTTCTAATTGTCAGCCCGTCTAACGAAATCTCACCAGAGAACGGATGTAAAAGGCCAATGATGTGGTTAATGGTCGTCGATTTACCGGCACCGTTTAACCCGATCAACCCTACCAGCTGACCTGGTTCAACCGTTAAACTAACGTCTTTAAGCACCGGCAGCTGACCATAGCCACCAACTAAGTTTTTTACTTGTAAAGTCATGAGATTACCCTTTCTTGACGTTCCTATCGGCTCAAATTATATCACACTACTGGTAAGCGCCGTGCATAAGCGCTGTCAATCAAGTATACTAGGGTTAACTATTAATAAGGAGTTGATTGTCATGACAGAGGAAGAAAAGAATTGTATCTTCTGTAAGATTATTCGCGGTGAAATTCCTAGCTACACGGTTTATGAAGACGACGTTGTTAAAGCCTTCTTAGATATCTCACAAAACACCCCTGGTCACACCCTCGTGGTTCCGAAAAAGCACGTCAAGGATATCTTCGCCTACGACGATGAGTTGGCAGCCGCAGTGTTCAGCCGGCTACCGAAGATTGCCCGAGCCATTAAGGAATCTGACCCCCGCATTGTGGGAATGAATATTTTGAACAACAACGGCAAAGTTGCTTACCAGTCTGTCTTCCACTCACACATTCACTTAGTACCGCGCTATTCTGCTGCTGACCCATTCTCAATCCACTTTACTGACAACTCCGCTAACTACGACGAAGCAAAGTACAAGCAGGTTCAACAAGCCATTGTTGACCACCTGGAGGATTAAATGCGCCTATCAATTAATGGCTCACCCAACCTATTCGCAGTTGCGGCCCGGTGCAAAAGTGAGGTATCGATGGCAGCTGAGCAAGTCACACAGAAAATAAGGCGAAAAGTTTCTGCCGCCAACCAAAATCGCCAGGAGTTTCAAGCAGCAATCACGGCGCTACAAAGTTCTAGCAAACAACTTGGCCAATCGATCATCAAACTGCAAAAATCGCTGGTTGAAGTCCAACCAACCATTGTGCACCTCAACCGGCAGGTAAATCACTGGCAGCGCGCTAATGAGGAACCGTTGGCCAAAATTAAACACCGACTTAAGCAGGCAAACAACCAACACTATTAAAACAAAGGGGCTGTGACATAAGTCCCTTATAATGAATGAACCGTTCGGAATTCGCTGTAATTCCGAACGGTTCTTCTTTT
>NZ_CAKPXS010000064.1 GCF_934202235.1 uncultured Limosilactobacillus sp.
AACCAGGCCGCTTAAGCCTGATTCTTACCCATCAACAGGATTTGACAAAGAGCCTAATTTTTCAACCAAAAAGGCGGCGAGATAACTCGCCGTCTTTTGCGTTTATTGTTCTTCCTTAGCGACTTCCTTACTCAGGATGCCGTAGATTCGTTCAATATCTTCGGAAGTGCCACGTAGTTCATAGTCAGCCAGGAATGGAACCTTGAACTCGTAGGCGTATTGGCGGGCAGTTAAGCAGTACTGCTCGTTGAAGTTCTTGTTGCCACTGCCGACAACCCCGAGACAGCGGTCGGCATTGCTGTTGGAAGCAATGTATTCGCCCAGCGCGTTCGTCATCAGTTCGTTGTAGCCGGAGTCAATCCCGTTACCACCGTCAAGGTAGGTTGGGACAAAGGCAAAGAATGGTTCCTTTTCTGCTGCCGGCACGGTCTGGTCAGTGATTTCCTTGAGTTCAACCACCGGGTTTTTGGGGTTAATGCTGTGCTGCTGTTTGGCAAATGCAGCTAGCCGGGTCAGGAAAGAGCGGGTGTTACCTTCGATTGAAATGAATAGAATGTAGATTTTTGACATTGTTAGCCCTCTTTTGTTTATAAATTAAAATAACAATTAATAATATTGTACACCACTCAGCAAGTGGTAGTAGTGATAAGTTAACGTTTACTGGTCGTTAGCTGACTGACTATCAGTTTTCTGGCTTTCAGGAATCTCCTTGACATTCATCCAGAGGATAAAGGAGTTTTCGTATTTGGTGACCGTAATTAGGAAGTTGTGCAGTCGAACTTGGCTCCCTTCGTGAATCTTGGGGTGAGCTTCCAGGAGGTAACCGGATAAGGTAACCGCCTCGGTTTTTTCAAACTCTTCAAAGTCGACCCCGAAGTAGCGTTCAAAGTCGTAAGTCGTTGTTTTCCCGGCGACGTTAAAGGTACCATCATCATTCTTTTGAATGATGTCATCAGAAACGTTGTCAATTTCGTCACGGACAGTTCCGAAGAGCTCTTCGTAAATATCCTTATCGGTTACGATCCCTGACGTGCCCCCATATTCGTCAACGACCACCACCATTGGCGTCCGGGTCCGGATCATTTGCTGCAGCACGTCGGTGATCAGGGTATTTTCCGGTGTGGTAGGCAGGTGACGAATGATCTTCGTCAACGGCACGTTGGGGTTAGTTCGCTTTTGCCGAACGAGGTCGTAGTTGAAGACGTAGCCGAGGATCTTGTCCTTGTCGTGGTCTGCAACCACTGGCAGACGACTATAGTGGGTTTTCACGTACATGTCGAGGGCGTCTTGCAGACTGGCCCGCACATCAATGACCGACAGGCGCGTCCGGTCGACCATCACGTCGTGGGCTTCCTTGTCGGTAAAATCAAAGGTCCGCTCCATGTACACCAAGTCATTACGGTCCATTTCTCCGCCGCGGACGGCGTTCCGTGACAGGCTGATGATTTCACTTTGCGAGAGGACCTCGTCATTTTCGTCAGCTGGCTGCAGTCCGAACAGACGGACAATCCCGTTAGCCGAAGTGTTGAGTAACCAGACGAACGGGTAGAAGATGACGTGGAAGTAGTGCAGGGGAGTGACCACCAGCATCATCATCTTCATCGGCAAGTCGATGGCGATGTTTTTCGGGACAATTTCCGTGAGCACCACTTCAAAGTAGGTCAGAACCAAAACACCAACGACGGCACTGATGGCGTGCACCGCACTACTGCTGAGCGGCAACTGCGGCAAGTTGAGCAAGTCGGCTAGGAGGTATTCGATGGTTTCTTCCCCGACCCAACCAAGGATAATGCCGCAGACACTGGTCCCCACCTGGGTAGTCGACAGGTATTCAGTCAGGTTAGTGACCATGTGAATGGCCTGTTCGATCTTCTTTGATGGTTTATCCCGCTTGTTTTGCAAATCCTGAAGGGCGGTGACCCGCACCTGGACCAGGGCAAATTCAGCAGCGACAAAGAAGGCGGCAAAAATAAACGTAACGATAATAATACCGAAGTTGATTAGTATTTGATCGTTATCCAATTTCAAACGTTCCTCATTTCATAAAAATATTGCACTAATGCGAACACTGGCAATTATACCATGCGAGAAGTAAATATTAGGTAGTCACACGGGAAAAAACTGTATTATGATAAAAAGGAAAGAATTGTTTTTTGGGGGAAGTTAACAGTGACCGAGATTATGGCAAACGAGCTAAACTTGACGGCGCCGAATGGCAGCGAACTTTTTAACGTCAGCTTTGAGTGGCAGTCGCCACAAGTGGTGGCAATCTGTAGTGACGACACTGGACTGGTCCCGGCACTGGCGATGGCTCTGCGCAGCCAGTTAAAAGACCTCGACGGTCAATTAACCATTGATGGTCAGTCGGTTAGCCAGCTGAAACGACAGGTCGAAGAAATGGTCAGCGTGGCGGGTGAACTACGGCTCAAGCCACGGAAGCGACTCGATAAGTGGCTGCAACGCATAATTGACAAGTTTCCCGACGCCATTCGTTGGGAACAGGCTGAGCAACTTTTGCGGGCCTTCAATATTGACGGGAATGTCCGGTTAAAGGAGCTATCGGCCGAACAAGAGCTGCTGATCCAAGTGCTGATACCGACGATTCTTTGTTCGCCGGTAATCATGCTGGGACAGGAATTTGACCAGCTAGCCGCCAGCGACATTCCGAAAGTCTGGTCCTTATTAAAGGACTATAGTCAAAAGACGAACGCGTTGATCGTGATGAGCAGTTCCGACGTGACAACGATGCTCAAGTGGGCTGACGTAATGTATTACTTTGACCGCGGCCACTTAACGTCTACTCGTCAGTTGCCGACTCATGATAGCACGGACTGTGTTGTGACGATCACCGGGAGTGGGTTCCCGTCAGCAACTGCCGAGCGGGTGGGAGCGCGCCTACTCGAAGAGGCCGAACACGAAACCCGCCTGCTTTTTTCCGGTAACATCCAGGCACTTTTACCGCTGCTGGAACAAAATACGATCACGGATGTCCGGATCCAGGACGCGACGATTGAAGACGAACTACTCGCTTACTAAGGAGGCTCATCTTGCAAGCACCATTGGCAATTGTTAACCAGCATGAGGACCAGCTGACGGCGGCGCTGAAGAACGAACTGGCGCCGGCGCCAGTAGCTGTGTATCCGCAATTTAGTCGCCAGTTGCCGGCGGCATCCGTCTTGTGCTGGTTGGCACCCCGCCAGGCACCGGTCGACGAACTGGTGTTGGGGCTGGTACAGCTCGTTGATGACGGGCACGCCCCGTCCCGGATTGTCATGCTAGCCGCCGCCGGGATTTGTGATGATGTTGATGAGGCGGGAGTGCGGCAGTTATACGGCGCTGACTATCAGAACCTTTTATTTGCCCACCAGTACGCCGTTAAAATGGTCGACGAACTCGAGATCCCGTATACTGTTATTAGGGTGCCACAGCTGACTAACGAAGCGGCAGCAAGTGTGATCACCCCGGAGAACCAGCAGCTGGCCAGTTTGCAACTGAGTAGCGACCAGTTGGTGAAGACGATTGCCAGCGCAATGACGACGGACCGGCTTGTTAACCAGTCAATCGGATTAAGCAATGAGGTGAAAAAGAGTGGAACGCTTTAAGAAGTATCAAGAACGGTTAGCAAAAGTTCAATTAGTGCACTGGGAAGAGTTGCCAGACATTGAACTCTACGTTGACCAGGTAGTGAAAGTAGTTAACGAGCCGCTCAATGGCTTGAACCTACCGCCGGTCACCCGCTCAATGGTTAATAACTACGTCAAACACGGACTGGTGATTGCGCCGGTGAAGAAGCGCTACGGTCGACACCAAATTGCGACCATCATGGTCATCTCGCTGTTAAAGAACCTTTTTCCGCTGTCGGCGATTAAGGACGGAATTAACCAGTTGACGATTAATGCCTACCCGAAGATGGTATACGACTACTTTGTTAATTTGCTCAACGCCAAGTTTGCCGGTAAACCACTACCAACCAGCAACCGCTTTGCTGCCAACGACGGCCGGTTGATGCGAATCGTCGTGGAGGCCCTGGGTAACTGGTTAGCAGCGAGCGCTATTCTTTCCATTATGAAGGGCGACGAGACGCCGCAAACTATCAATGCCGTGAAAAAGCGGGGGTGATAACTGGTGGAAAAGTGGTGGCGCCAACCGCTGGCAGCCGTGACGAGTTTACCGTTGATTCTGGCTGCTGGGCGGTGGGATTGGCTGACCATGCTGCGCCTAGTAGGGCAGGCACCGACGAAGCTGACCCTCGACAGTGAAGTATTCTGGCTGCTCCTCGGGGCAGTCTGTTTTGTGTTGAATGTTTTCAACTTACTGATGATTTACCAGCAGGCAGAGCCGGCGATGCAGACAACTCAGTACCGGGCGGCCAGTTGGCTACTGGCCATTTTGCTAATGGCGGGGTTAGTCGTCTGCTGGTCACACCCGGCAAGTCTGATCCTACCAACGCGGCTGACCTGGTTGCTAGTGGTGGCAACGATAATCGCGGCACTGCAGGCACTAGTGGGAAACTACTTCTTACTGGTCACCACGGTGACTAAGGCGCGCTGGCAGCCATTGGTCTTGCCGACGCTGACCTGGCTGGTAGCTGCGATACTGGGTTGGCCAACCTTTTCCACCGCCGGGGTGGTAATAGCGGTCGTGGCGGTGATCGTGCTGGTGGTCGGCCATGCCCTCAACTTGCCACGGTTGTTGGCAACTGCAGTGCACCCGGTTGACCAGTTAGTTACTGGTGTTGTGATTGCCAGCGGCCTTAGCGCTGTTTTTTATGGGCTGACCGGCGGGTGTCTGTTATGGAAAACGAGGACGTTTAACTTGTTTGTCGGGGTGTTGCTAACCGACTTGCTACTGCTTGCCGGCGGGTCGCAATGGCTCGGGTTGAGAAGTCGGCTAATAGCTGACGAGCCGGCTCAACCATGGGCGCCTCGCTGGTTGTTTGCGGGAACTGCATTGGTCGTCGCTATTGAACTAGCCGGTGCGGGGATGTTGCTGTTAATATAAAGAAAAATGGGTCGCGAATTTTCGCGGCCCATTTCTCTTATTCGGAAATTACAGGTTCTTATCCATGACGAAGGTCAAATCTGATAGTTGCAGCCCGTGCATCATCAGGTCGGCCATTAGCTTCTTCGTCCGCTTGGCCATTTCAGCGACCAGTTCGTGCTGGTTCTTGCTGAGGATTTCGCTGGCTTCGTTGTTAGTGAAACCTTCGACTTGGGGAGCGACCTTGTCAATCCAGGTGTAGAAGTATTGACGGGCATCCTTGAGGTAGTCGTCATCAGCCTTCGTGAACTGGCTTAGGTGTGATTCAACCAGCATCGACAGCCCCCGGTACATCCAGTAGGCGCTCTTGAAGTCCATGTTCATCTTCATTGGTGTGTTAGCATACGACGGTTCCATGTCGGCCGCGTTACCGAAGAACGGTACGTACGGCGTGAATGATGGGATCCCGAAGCACAGCCATAGAATCGTCGAGGCCGCTTCCGGCAGGTCTGGCTTGACTTGCAGGACGTGGGAGTTCTGTGTCCGGTTCAATGAAATTGGCCGGAAGAAGTGCTTTTGTTCGTCAGTTCCTTCGTGGCCCAGTGGGTCGTAAACGGTTCCCTGGTAGTGGCTGCTGAGGACTTGTTGAACTTCTTCCAGGGTAATCTTGTGGTCGGCCTTCATGATAAACGGCAGGTTGAAGTCTAACGGGTCGAGCTTTACTTCGGGGCTCAGTACCAGGTGACCGTACCATTGCCGACTTGTGTTGTAGTGCTGGTCAAAGACGTTGGCCGTTCCAAAAATCCGCCGGAAGTTCCAGCCATCGAGGTCAGGATTGAGGTGGTGCTTTTCCACGAAGTCCTGGATACCATCGGACCACATAAAGTTTTGTGGGTCGTCAAAGTCGACTTCCTGGATGGCCACCCGGTTGCCAGTAACGGCGTAGCAGTCATCCGGAATCCGTTGGGCAACCCAGTGGTGACCAGTAACGATTTCCATGTACCAA
>NZ_CAKPXS010000065.1 GCF_934202235.1 uncultured Limosilactobacillus sp.
GTCCGTTGGTCTAGTTGGTTTAGGACGCATCCCTGTCACGGATGAGATCACGAGTTCGAGTCTCGTACGGACCGTTATTTGTACAACACGGCTTCAGTTTCCGCTGAAGTCGTGTTTTTTATAACTCCCTTTAGTACGCTAACACTTTGAGATTGATAAACAAATCTACTAACGGTAGCCATGAGATTGAAAAAAGTGATAATAAAAAGGCACCGGCAATTGACATCACCAGTGCCTTTTTACTTGTGGCTAAATAGTTTAATCATCAGCTAAACGGTAGACTTCCGTGAAGTGGTCGTTACGTGCACTACGGTCTGCAAATTCAACAATTTCACTGTAGTCAGCGCCGTCACGCCACGTATTCATCTTGTCGCGATCAATCCAGATTGTGATCAGGATGGTGCGTTGTTTGACATCGTCTCTCGTGCAAAGGAGGCCGCCGATCATCCCGTCTTTTTGACTCTTCTCCAATACTTCAGCAGCCTTTTTTCTAAAAAGCTCTTTATCGTGCTTACCCAAACGAAACGATTCGTAGCGAATTAGTCCACGAAATTCGATATTACCAACTTCCTTGAACGGGCGGAGGGTAATACCATAGTCAAAAATACTTTCTTTGCCGGACAGGTCAAACAAGGCGAATTTATCTTCATGTTTAACTTCTTCAAGGTAGGCGAACTGACGGTCGGGATTACCTGCTATCAGTTTTTTCAAGTTGTCCGGGGAACCAAAGGTCAAAATGATTTTATCAGTCATTGAGATTACTTCCTCACATTATTAATCGTTTTCAATACCATGATACACTACCATGAGCACAATATCTAACAAAAATTAGATTTTATCATTGAAGGGGAGAATTTCATTCATATTCACAAAAAATTCACAGAATCTTCCTTACAAAAAGTAAATAAATTCACCTGGAACTATTTTATTCGCCGGCTGATCGTCGTATAATATAGTCATAAAGCTATTGAATTGAAGAGTGAAAGGGAGGCATTTGATGATTACTTTATATACGTCTCCAAGTTGCACTTCTTGCCGCAAGGCTCGTGCATGGTTAAAAGAACATGATATTCCGTTTGCTGAACGTAATGTGTTTGCGGAACCGATGTCAATGGATGAGATTAAGGGTATTTTGCAGATGACAGAAAACGGAACGGAAGATATCATTTCAAAACGTTCCAAGGCTTATAAACAATTGAAGGTTAACTTAGATGAGTTGCCACTCAAGAAGCTTTATGCGTTGTTGCATGAAAATCCGGGACTGCTTCGTCGTCCCATTATCGTTGATGACCGGCGTCTTCAGGTTGGCTACAACGAAGATGAAATTCGGCGGTTCTTGCCGCGGCAAGTTCGGCGTTTGGAGCTACAAGAGGCACAAAAGCGTGCTAACTTAGGTTAATTTGCTAATCAGCAAAGCGGCGAGGAATCGTCGCTTTTTTTCTTGTAAGGGCAGATTCTTTACTTTTTCCCGTAAAACTGTAAAATTAGTGTATTAGTAATAATGAACGGAGGCGCTTGTCATGAAGATGGAACACATCAATGAAAATACAATTCGCGTCCTGCTCGGCAGTGACGACCTCAGCGCCCGTGGAATTACGGTCCTCGATCTGTTGGGCAATCACAAGCAAATTCAGGACTTCTTTTACAGTATCCTCGATGAGGTTGATACAGACCATGAATTTCGTGATAACGAAGCGGTAACCTTTCAAGTACTGCCGACGCGAACCGGGCTTGAATTATTTATCAGTAAGGCTGATCCAGAGAGCGGAGACACGAATGCGAATAACGATGCCATTTCCCGGTACATTAAGCGGGAAATGGTGGGCAAAGATCAGCCGTTGATTAACCCTGACCCGACTGTTGCGGACAAGGCCTCTGCTGAAGCCGAGCCGTCTGATGAATTTGGTGGTCAACCATCAACAACCCGGGTTGTTAAGTTTAACCACTTTGAAGATGTCATTAGCGTTAGTCATTTGATGGAACCGGTTGACCAGATGAGCAGTGATCTTTATAAGCTTGATGGCCAATACTTTCTGATTTTAACCTTCTTCAACGACGGGTCACTTGCTGAAGGGTTGATTGAAGACGTGATGGCGGTACTGAGTGAGTATGCTATTCAGACTGCGATCACCGCTGACATTATTGCGGAGCATGGCAAGATGTTAATGCAACATTCGGCGGTGGAACGGGTTCGTTATTATTTCTAAATCAATTATTAATTGACATTTTGGTGTTGCGATAAGCAGCACCATTTTTTTAGTTTATCTGCCGGGCAACTGTCGTACTTAATAACTGGGAGGAGATAAAATGAAAGTTGCATTATTGCACCGACGTCCGGTCCGGGCAGAATTATGTTTGAAAAGGGCAGATTATCGTTGTGCCGATTGTGGGCAGCAGGTTGTTTTGTGTCGAGGAACGAAAAAGGTGGCATACTTTGCCCACCACAAGCGTGACGAATGTGGTAGTAGTGATGGAGAAACACCCTAATCACGCCCGTGGTAAGCAACAAATTTATAATTGGGCACGAGCACAAGGGTGGCAACCGCAAATGGAGGTGTACCTTAAAGAAATTGCGCAGCGTCCAGATGTCCTGGTTCAAATTAATGGCCAACCAGTGGCACTCGAATTTCAATGCAGTCCACTCTCTGCCCAGCGCCTGCAAGAAAGAAACGATGGTTATCATCGACTCGGCATTGCCGTGTACTGGTTATTAGGACCGACTTATTATCGTCACCTCCGCGGTGGGGTAGTTTCACAATTTACCCAGCTTTGTGCGGATCACCCGCAGTTAGCTTTTTGGCGATTGGATCGTCAGCAAATTGAATTCCGGCAGAATTATTACCAACCCGTTCTTAGTCATTCAATGACTAGTACAGCAGACTTACTGTTGCACCAAACGCAAACGCTACAACGCCATATGCGTTACCGTGAGCGGCGCTGGCGCTCCTTGGTTAACCAAGCTTACTTGAACGGTCATCAGTTAAGTGCCTGTCCACTCGTTGCTCACCCGTTGGTTCCCCAATGGCCTTTATTAGAGCAGGGAGAATTGTATTGGCGTTTAGGAATTATTTTAAAGATGACCATTTGCCAGTCAGGGATGAGTTGGCAACGACGTGAGTGGAATCATTGGCTAATTCAGCAAGGTCGGTGGTGGGCAACTCCTTGTCTAACAAAGGAAAGCCGACAAAGGATCATTCAAAAATTCGTTGACCAATTTACAAGCGATTTGTTGGCCGCGGGCATTATTCAGCAAGACAATGATTGCCTCTGCTTGAAACGACAACCGCGGTGGTTTGACGATGACGCCGCCAAGGTTCAATACCTCCTTCGAGGAAAGAAATAGCATTAAGTTGACACCGTGTCATATTAATGCTATTTTTAAGACGACAAGTTGACACGGTGTCACAATGAAGGGGGGAGCCATTTTGCCATCAGCACAGTTTTTAAGATTACCAGCGGCTAAGCAGGAGAAGGTTACTGCAGCATTATTTCGTGAGTTTACCAGTCATTCCCTCGCGGATGCGCAGGTAGCGCGAATTGTCAAGGATGCCGGAATTGCCCGGGGTGCTTTTTATAACTACTTTACTGACCTTAAGGATGCTTATGCATACTTATTTGCACATGAAATGAAGCAAATTCACCAGTCACTTTTGTCGAACCCGAAGCACCAGCTTTCTGCCACTGATCACCTCCGGCAGACGACTAATTTTTTAAAAAGTGTTAATCAACAACGGTTACGGCAACTGCTAATTTTTCACTATCAAACTAATGCCGGCTTGTTACGACAAAACAAAGACCAACAGCAATGGCTCCCAGAACAAGAAGAAACTCCACGTCAATGGGCGATTAAGACGCTTGTTCACCAGGCAATCAGCGAAGCCATTCAGAATCCGGCGGTTGAAGAGAAAGTATTGCAGAAACTGAAAAAGTCCTTAGTGCTGTTGGAAGGAGAAGGTTAACGTGTTTTTAGCTTGGCGTGAAATTAAGCGGGAGAAGCTCCGTTATGGTCTAGTTATTGCAATGATCGTGCTGATCAGTTACTTGTTATTTATGCTGGTGGGTTTGATGGATGGTCTGAAAAATGAAAATACAGCTGCCATTGAATCGTGGCGGACCGAAACGATCTGGTTAAATCGGGATAGTAACGATCGACTGGCAGAATCAGTATTGACGCGTCAGCAGGTCACCAGCCTGCCACAAAATAGTCACTTTGCGCGAATTGGTGACCAGCCCGCTAAAATCACAGTGGATCGGCAACACCACCGTCATCCCCAGACGGTGCAATTGATTGGGTTAGCGCCAACGGAGTTTATCGCGCGCAACAAGGTCAAGTTAAGCAGCGGGCACCGTATCAGAAATAACCACCAGCTGGTGTTAGATGAGTCACTGAAGCAAAAAGGCTACCGCTTGGGAGAACGGGTAGTTTTAAGCGGCAGCAAAGAGAAGTTTAGAGTAGTGGGTTTTGCCCGTAACGCTAAGATTAATATTTCACCGGTGGCCTATGGAACATTGACGACGTGGCAACAATTACGGGGTGGCAATTTTGCTGCCAGTGCGGTGATTACTGACCAAAAATCTCAAGAAAGCGGAAGCGGCATGAAACGTTATCCGGTTAAGCAATTTATTAATAAGCTTCCTGGATACACCGCGCAAAACGCAACTTTGCAACTGATGATTGGGTTTCTGCTGGTGATTTCGCTGGTCGTCATTGCGGTGTTCCTCTATATTTTAACCATGCAAAAGAAACATCAATACGCGCTCTTGCGGGCACAGGGAATCCCAGCAAAGACATTGGTCATGGCGACGATTAGTCAGTCACTGGTACTGATGATAGTGGGGTTAATTTTCGCAACTGGGCTGACATTGCTGACAGTTCAATTGATCCCATCAGGAGTTCCGGTTATGCTCAAGGCAAGTAACATGTTTTTTATGGGAATAGGGCTGATTGCTATTGGTGTGGCAGGGGCGCTTTTGCCCGCATTAATGATTATCCGAATTGACCCACTTGATGCGTTGAAATGAGGGTGCCAAGATGAAGACAATTGAATTAAAACATGTTAACAAGGTTTTTGGGAGCGGTATTGGCCGCGTCCAAGCACTCAAAGACATTAACTTTACGGCCGACAGTGGTGAGTTAAGCCTGGTTTTAGGTCCTTCCGGCTCGGGGAAAAGCACCTTTCTCACTATTGCTGGTGGCTTGCAACGACCAACGAGCGGAGTAGTCAAGATTGGCGGGATTGACGTCAGCGCACTGTCGCCCAAAGAAAGCGACCAGCTTCGGTTGAATCAGGTCGGTTTTGTTCTTCAGAATTATGACTTATTGCCCTATTTAACCGTCAAAGAACAGTTTCAGCTAGTCAAGCGGGTGAGCGAACAAACAATCAGCCGGCAGGAATTAAAGCAATTATTGAACGACCTGGGAATCGCCCAGTTAGTCAACCAGTACCCATCGCAACTATCTGGTGGTCAGATGCAACGGGTCGCGATTGCTCGGGCATTGTACCAAAAACCAGCGATCGTTCTTGCTGATGAACCGACTGCAGCGCTTGATTCTCAACGCGTTAAAGTTGTCGGCCAGTTATTGGCCGACCTGGCCCATCAACGGGGTGAAACAGTGATTGTTGTGACTCATGATGAACGGTTACGGCAGTTTGCTGACCATGTTTATCAAATTATCGACGGTCAGATGACCGGTGAACATTAAACAGATTAGTAAAAGCCAGCGCTGAAAGGCTATAATGCCCTCTAAGTATACAGATGAAATAGAAAATTCATCTGATACTTGGAGGGCTTTTTCTATGACTAGGA
>NZ_CAKPXS010000066.1 GCF_934202235.1 uncultured Limosilactobacillus sp.
ACGATTGGGAGGAGCATTGTGAAAAAGAGAGAAGCAAAAATTGAAACTTTAAACTACGGTAGTCTTCGCCCGCTGCTCAGGGCGGTGATTATCGGTCTGTTAACTGGTCTGGTCGTTAGTGTATTTCGGCTTTGTATCCAGCACGTTCTTGGGTGGGTGATGACTTGTTTTAAGTACTTTCATCACCAACCATTAATGCTGATTCCGTGGGTTGGTGGTTCGGTGATGATTGCCCTGATCCTGGGGACAATGTCACAGCACCATCCCGACATTAAGGGATCAGGGATTCCCCAGGTTGAAGGGCAATTGACCGGCCAATTTGACGAACCATGGTGGCCAGTACTGTGGCGTAAGTTTGTTGGCGGGATCATCGGGATCGGTTCTGGTCTCTTTCTTGGGCGGGAAGGGCCATCGATTCAGCTTGGCGCGACAATCGGCCAGGGTTGGAGCGAATTTCGTCATAAAAAAGGAATCGAACGACGGGTCGGCATCGCCAGTGGTGCCGCTGCTGGTCTGTCAGCAGCCTTTAATGCACCCATTGCTAGTACGATGTTTGTTATTGAAGAGGTGTACCACAATTTTTCGCCGTTAGTGTGGCTCTCGGTGTTTGTCAGCGCCCTGAGTTCGAACATGGTGTCTGTCCAGTTCTTCAGTTTGAAGCCTGATCTCGGGATTAGCTACCAGCAGCCGTTGCCGCTTAACCAGTATTGGCACCTGGTGGTCCTAGGGATCTTGCTCGGCCTCTTGGGGCGGCTATACCAGTATGTTATTCTCCGGTTACCGGCGTGGACGCGACGGGTCAAGTGGGTCAAACCAGCATGGTATCCAGTGGTGCCCTTTTTGCTGTTGATTCCTGTCGCCTGGTTTTTCCCGCTGACTCTCGGCGGAGGTAACCAGTTGATCGTTACAATTGATCAGTTGCCAGTTTCGGTGAAATTGTTTGCCGGCTTATTCTTGCTGCGTTTTGTCTTCTCAATGATTAGTTATGGTTCCGAACTACCAGGGGGAATTTTTCTGCCAATCCTGACGTTAGGCGCGCTGATTGGCGGACTGTATGCGGCAGCAGCGGCTCACCTGGGACTGATGCCGGACCGCTATATGGACAACATGATTATCTACGCGATGGCGGGCTACTTTGCCTGCATCAGTAAAGCTCCCTTTACGGCCATCCTGCTCATTACCGAGATGGTGGGGTCACTGGCCTTCTTGATGCCCCTCGCCATTGTGGCAGTAGTTGCTTACCTGGTTGTCGATAGTCTGGGCGGCGCGCCAGTCTATATGGCGATGTTCCGCAACTTTATGCACCAGCAGCCAATTAAGCCCTTCGTTGGGTTTACTAAGGTGACGGTGGCCGTTTTTGCTGGGTCACGGTTGGACGACTTAGCAGTCAGGAACTATTGCTGGCCAACAGGGTGCCTGTTAACCAGTGTTTACCGTGGCGACGAACACATTACCCCGAACGGTAGTACAATTTTGCGGGCGGGTGATACCCTGGTAGTGGAACTTACCGGGAAAAACCAGTTGGCAAAGGAAAAACAAATCAACCAGGCTGCTCACGACCCTGCTAATGGTCAATGACAGTGAAATGTGTTAGTATAAATAAGTTAAAGTGAGTAGAAAAGAGGAGGAAACACTGTGGAGAAGATTTTGATGACACTCTTCCTGATTGACTGTGTTGTATTGATTGCGTGCGTAATGATGCAGCCAGCGAAGAATGATAATGATGCGATGTCAGCGCTGACGGGTGGTGCTGGCGACCTCTTTTCCCGGCGGAAGCCGCGGGGCTTTGAAGCGGTCATGCAAATCGTTACCGTTATTTTTGGTGCCCTGTTTTTCATCTTGGCACTAGCCCTGGTTTTTGTCTCATCACACTAGTTGATTAAATAGTTAACAAAAAACGCAGTCTCCGGTGGTGCCTGGTATTCGAGAAAATGAATGCTTGGCACCCCTTGTGCTTTTTAGGGCAGACTGCCGATGAAGGAGTATTATGACTGAACAACAGAAGCAATTAGCAGAACAAATTTTGCAGTGCCTCGCTGACAACGTGAAGATTAGCTTGTCGGCGGAAAAAATCGCCCGGTTACTAGGCATGCCGGATGCTGACCAATTTACCCCGATTGTTCAAACACTAGCCCAGTTAGAGCGTGATGGAAAAGTGACCGTCACAGACCAGGGGGAATTCCAACTGGTGATTAAAGATAAGCCACTGACTGGTGTTTTTCGGGCCAACGAACGTGGCTTCGGCTTTGTTCATTACGACCCAGAAATGCCTGACATCTACATTAATTCTGATGACACCCTGAACGCCTTAAATGGTGATCAGGTGGCCGTTAAGATTTTGCAACCGGGAGACCCAACCCGTGGTCGGGGACCGGTTGGCAAGGTGACTGAGGTGGTCGAACACCACTTTACCCACATGGTTGGTGAATTTAAGACGATCTCGTTAGATCACTTCATTGGGGAAGTCGTCCTCAAGGATAAGAAATTAAGCCAGTATAAGTTTTACGTGACGGATAAGGGCCTTCACCCGGCGGATAACGAAATTGTTAACGCTACGGTGGAAACCTACCCGACTAAGGAGTCACCAAATGTGCTGACCGGGGCCGTGCTGGAAGTGATTGGTGATGCTGACCAGCCTGGAGTGGACATTATGTCGGCTGTCTATGCTCACGATGTTCCGCACCAGTTTTCTGATGAGGCAATGGCACAAGCCAAGAAAGTGGAAAAGCAAATTAGCGCTGATGAAAAGCGAGGTCGTAAGGATGTCACTGACCAGCCACTAGTGACAATCGACAGTATTGAGTCCAAGGACCTGGATGACGCGGTAGTTGCCTGGAAACTGCCCAATGGGAACTATCACCTGGGAGTCCATATTGCCGACGTCAGTCACTACGTTCAACCAGGAACACCACTGGATCGTGATGCATACGAACGGGGGACGTCCGTCTACTTGACGGACCGTGTCATTCCAATGCTTCCCAAGCGATTGTCAAACGGTATTTGCTCCTTAAACCCGGGGGAAGAACGTTTGTCGATGAGCTGTGAAATGGAAATTAACCCCCAGGGGAAAGTGGTTAAGCACTGGATTGGTCCTAGTGTGATGAAGTCCCATGCCCGGATGACTTATAAGGCGGTCAACGCGATTATTGAAGATCATGACCCCCAAGTTATGTCGCAGTACCACGACTTGGTACCAATGTTTGAAACGATGAATGACCTTCATCACATTCTTTTAAATGCCCGTCACCGGCGGGGAGCCATCGATTTTGAGGCACCGGAAGCCAAAATAATTGTCGATGCTCAGGGACACCCAACCGACATTCAACTGCGTGAACGGCGGACAGCCGAAAAGCTGATCGAGTCCTTTATGCTGGCAGCAAACGAGACGGTGGCCGATCATTTCTACCACCTTCACGTGCCGTTCCTTTACCGGGTGCACGAAACTCCTGACCATGACCGGATGCGAGACTTCTTTGACTTCCTTGGTGTCTTTGGTATCCAAGTGCCGGGGGATGTTAATAATGTCACTCCGAAGATGTTACAGCGGGTCCTGGCGAAGGTCGCAGGTGAGCCCGAAGAGCAGATGGTTCAAGTAATGATGCTGCGGTCTATGCAGCAGGCCCGATACAGTGATGAAGAACTGGGTCACTTTGGCCTGGGCGCTAAGTATTACACGCACTTTACGTCGCCAATCCGCCGTTACCCAGACACAATGGTTCACCGGATGATCAAGTATTATGCTGCCCACGGAACTGGTGAAGAAGCGAAGAGCAAGTTCCGTGACCGCTTAGAGGAAATTGCCGAGCACACGTCGACAACTGAGCGGCGGGGGATCGATACCGAACGTGATGTGGACTCAATGAAAAAAGCGGAATACATGGAAGATCACATTGGTGAAACTTTTGATGCCGTTGTTAGTTCTGTCATGAAGTTTGGTCTCTTTGTTGAGCTGAAAAACACCGTCGAAGGGCTGGTTCATATCAGCGTGATGGATGATGACTATTATGAGTACGAAGAAAAGCACATGGCACTGGTGGGACGCCATCATCACCACATTTTCCAGATCGGCCAACCGGTTAAGGTTAAGCTGCTGCGGGTCGATAAGGACCAGCGAGAAGTAGACTTCGCCCTCGTTAATGCTGATGATGCGCCAACGACCAAACTACGGGTTTCTTCACCCGACCGGGATCGCCGTTCTCGCCACGGCCACGGTCACTCTCGCTCGCGGAACTCGCGGAATAATAACCATCGTCAACAAATGGGGCACGGCCGGGGTGGTCATCAGGGATCGCGGCATGGTAACGGGCAAAAGCGGTACCACAGTAAATCGCAGGGAAGTCAGCACCAGCATAACAAGCAACATGGCGGTCACCGTTTTACGATTCGCGAACGCCGCCACTAATTTCCTTGAGACCTGTTAGGAGGCGATGAAGGTGGCAAAACGCAAACACCAGCAAAAAGATGACAACTTGGTCGCACAAAATCGTAAAGCCCGCCATGATTATTTTGTTATCGAAACGGTGGAAGCCGGATTGGTACTCACCGGGACGGAAATTAAGTCTGTCCGGGCACGTCGCGTGAACCTCAAGGATGGGTATGCGCAGATTCGTAATGGTGAAGGCTGGTTAATGAACGTCCACATTAGTGAATACGCTAACGGCAACATCTTCAACCAGGATCCGTTGCGCAACCGGAAGTTGTTGCTCCATAAGAAGCAACTTAATAAACTAGCCGGGGAGCTCAGCGTGGGCGGATTAACATTAATCCCCCTGAAGATGTACATCAAGAATGGTTATGCGAAAGTCCTTCTGGGGCTGGCAAAGGGGAAACACCAATATGACAAGCGACAAGCAATCAGAAATCGTGATGCTGCCCGCCAGATTGAACGAGTAATGAAGCACTACTAGAATTGCAAAATAAAAAAACTCACGTTGCGATGCAGCGTGAGGTTTTTTATTGGTTAATCAGCTCCAACAGCTTGTTTAAAAAAGGCGAAAACGCTTTGAACATTAATTAATAAAAGAATATGAGATTGTTAATCGCAAGGCGATAAAGAATGATAAAATGTACCTCAAAGAGGTGTGATGATGCAATATTTAAGACTGATTGGTATTTTAATTATTATTCTTGGATTTGCCTTTAAACTTGATACGGTTGCAACGGTAGTTGTGGCTGCGGTTGTGACTGCGCTCTGCTCGGGAATGAGCATTACCCAGACACTAACGGTAATTGGTAAATCATTTGTTGACAACCGCATGGTAACGCTGTTCTTTCTGACGTTGCCAATGATCGGTTTAGTTGAAAGCCATGGGATGAAGGTAATGGCCGTTAACGGGATTAGCAAGCTGAAGCGGCTCACGGCCGGTGGGCTGCTGGACGTGTACATGATCCTGCGGGAAATCTTGCTGTTCTTTGGTATCAATATGAACGGTCAAGTAGCACTGGTTCGGCCGCTTTTGTCACCAATGACGATGGCTGCTGCTGAAAAGAGCACGAAGTTGACG
>NZ_CAKPXS010000067.1 GCF_934202235.1 uncultured Limosilactobacillus sp.
TGGGGGTTAATTATCTTTTCCGCAGCCGAGTTTGTCTTTGCGGCGGCCAACCACCTCTGGTTATTTAACATTTCGCTGGCCGTCGATGGACTGTCAGCGGCGATGTTTGTGCCGACTTCGATGGCCCTGGCTGCGGACATCACCACCCGGGAATACCGGGCCAAAGTGATTGGCTGGTTGTCAGCGGCCTTTTCGGGTGGGCTCATGCTTGGCCCCGGAATCGGTGGGATCCTGGCTGGGATCTCCTTTAAAGCCCCGTTCTGGGTGGCCGGCTTTCTCGGTGTGATTGCGTCGGTCATTGCGATCGTAGCGCTGCCAGCGGAAAAGACGATTGAAAAGGCTGAACCGGTCAAACATCCGCACAAGCAGGAAGGGGCAACCGGCTGGTCAGTCGTGAAGAAAATGCTGACACCTTCGATGACCATTCTGTTTTTGATGATCCTGGTATCGGCGTTTGGCCTGGCCGGCTTTGAAAGTATTTACTCGATTTACGTCAACGAAGTTCACGGTTTTTCGTTGGCGGAAATTGCCCTGGTCTTAACTGTCAACGGGGTCCTCTCGCTGCTCTTGCAGCTTTTCTTCTTTGACTGGCTGGTCGTTCACTTATCAGAAGTTGTTATTACCCGCTGGTCGTTCTTCTTTGCGGTGATCGGAACGGTCATTATTATTTACGACCACACCAACTGGCATATTTTCCTGGCAACCCTGCTGGTCTATGAATCGTTTGACCTCTTACGGCCTGCGATTACCACCTTGTTAACGAAACTAACCGAGGAAAACCAGGGGTTGCTTAACGGGATTAATATGTCACTGACTAGTATTGGGAACGTGATTGGTCCCTTACTGTCCGGTGCCCTACTCGACGTTAACTACCAGTACCCATTCTGGCTGGTATCGCTGTTCTTGATGGTGTCATTCTTCATTACCATGGGAATGGGCCACTTGAAAAAGATCAGCGGACGCGATTATCATAACTAAAGTGAGGGAGTAAATGCGTTAAGGAGGCGGTAAGATGAAGATCTCCATGGGAACGACAACCTGGACTGAGCATCCGGCACTGATTGATGGTGCAAGCCGGCCAGTGACCCTGGCGGAATATGCCGCGTACTTTCCGGTTGTTGAGGTTGATACTTTTTTCTACGCTATTCCTAACACGGCAACAGTGGCCCAGTGGTTAGCTAACGTTCCTGCAAACTTCCAATTTGTGGCTAAGGCTAACCGGGTGATGACTAGGCACCAGGGTTCAGGCGGTGATTTGCCACTAGCGGAAGCTTTTGCCCGTTACCGGGAGGCAGTGACCCCCTTAGTTGCCACTGGTCAGCTAAAGGCGGTCCTTTTCCAGTTTCCGCCATACTTTACGGCGATTCCGGAGAACATTGACTACCTGCAAACGGTGCGTCAGCTCATGGGTGGCTTACCAGTAGCAGTTGAATTTCGCCATGCCAGTTGGTTGGTGCCTGGCGTTGCTCAGTCGACGGCAGATTTTTGCAGGGATTTGGGGTTGACGCTGGTAGCGGCAGATGAGCCCCACCAATTGACTACCAGTGTTCCCTTTTACCTGGCCACGACTACACCTTCACTGGCGCTCCTCCGGCTCCATGGGCGGAATAAGGCTGGCTGGAACCACCCTGGTCCCAATTGGCGGCGTGAGCGGACAAAGTATCGTTACTCCACCGAAGAGCTCAAACAATTCCAAGCTGCGATCGAGCAGCTAACGCCGGCGCCAGCTGAAGTCTGTGTTATTTTCAACAACAACTCCAACCGGGATGCGGCACCCAATGCGCTTCAACTGCAGCAAATGATGGGGATTCATTTCACTGGTTTAAATCCCCAACCACCAAAACAATTGAGTTTGTTTTAAAAAGTAGTGCTCCTGCTAAAACGGGAGCACTTTTCCTATCTTGGGATAAAGTTGTCAGAAAGCGGTTGCCAGCTTCACCTCAGTGCAGTATCTTTGCTATAATGGCTACTACGATAATAAAAGAAAAAGAAGGTCCCTCCATGACGAAACAAAAACCAACATTTTACATTACGACACCGATTTATTACCCATCCGGGCGTTTGCACATCGGGAATTCTTACACGACTGTGGCCTGTGATGCCATGGCCCGCTACAAGCGTTTAATGGGCTTTGACGTCTTCTTCTTAACCGGGACTGATGAACACGGCCTGAAGATTGAACAAAAGGCGGAAAAGTTGGGGATGAAGCCGCAGGAATACGTTGACCAGATGGCTGCGGGAATTAAAAAACTGTGGAAAACGCTGGACATTACCAATGACAAGTTCATCCGGACGACTGATGAATACCATGAAAAGGCTGTTCAAAAGATTTTTGAGCAGCTGCTCAAGCAGGGTGACATCTACAAGGGTAAGTACACTGGTTGGTACTCAGTGGACGACGAAGAGTACTTTACTGATAGTCAGTTGGCTGAAGTTTACCGTGATGATAACGGCAAGGTGATTGGCGGGAAAGCCCCGTCAGGACACGAAGTTCAGCTGGTAGAAGAAGAATCTTACTTCTTTAAGATGAGTAAATATGCCGACTGGCTGATGAATTACTACAAGGAACATCCCGAATTTATCGAACCGCACTCACGGATGAACGAAATGGTTAATAACTTCCTCAAGCCGGGGCTGGAGGATTTGTCCGTTTCCCGGACGTCGTTCAACTGGGGGGTCAAGGTGCCGAGCGATCCCAAGCACGTCGTTTACGTTTGGATTGACGCACTGAGCAACTATATTACTGCTCTGGGCTACGGTTCTGATAACGACCAGCTCTTTAAGAAGTTCTGGCCAGCTGACATCCACATGGTTGGTAAAGAAATCGTTCGTTTCCACACGATTTACTGGCCAATTATCCTTCACGCACTGGGATTGCCACTGCCAAAGCACGTCATTGGCCACGGCTGGTTAACGATGAGGGATGGCAAGATGTCCAAGTCACGGGGCAACGTTATTTATCCTGAAACGTTGGTTGACCGCTACGGGTTAGATGCCACCCGCTACTACTTATTGAAGTCGATGCCGTTTGGCAACGACGGGGTCTTCAGTCCGGAAGACTTTGTCGATAAGGTTAACTTTGACCTAGCTAATGACCTTGGTAACCTGTTGAACCGGACGGTAGCCATGGTTAATAAGTACCAGGGAGGTAAGCTGGATGGTCAGCCAACGGCCACGACTAAGTTTGATGACGACCTCGCTGACACTGCTGCTCGGACAATTGATACTTTTAAGGTAGAAATGGATGCTACTCACTTCCAAGATGCCCTGGCAGCTGTCTGGGAACTGGTTGCCCGGGCAAACAAGTACATTGATGAGACCGAACCATGGGTCCTGGCTAAGGACGATAGTAAGGGTGCCGAATTAAGTGACGTGATGACCCAACTCGCGAAGTCGCTGCGGGTAATTGCTGCACTGTTGCAGCCAATGATGCCAAAGGCGCCGGCAGAAATTTGCCGTCAGCTGGGCTTGCCGGCAGAGAAGATTGAGTTAGCTAACCTCTCTTTCGCTGACTTTCCGGCCACTGCTCAGGTAGTCGCTAAGGGTCAGCCAATTTTCCCCCGGCGCGACGTTAACGAAGAAGTGAAGTTCTTGAAGAGTCAGATGACCAAGAATACTAAGCAGAAGGGACGCAAAGCAATGGAAGAGGCTAAGCAAAAGGCTGTTGACGCACAAACCACTGGCAAAAAAGCAATCCGGATTGAGGCCTTCGATAAGGTTGAACTGAAGGTCGGGCAGATTACCGCCGCCGACCACGTTGAGGGTGCTGATAAGCTACTGAAGTTCGCCATCGACGATGGTGCTGATGGCCGGCAGATCCTCTCCGGAATTGCCCAGTGGTACCCGGACCCGTCAGTCCTGGTGGGCAAGAAGGTCGTCTTTGTTGCTAACCTGAAGCCGCGAAAGATGCGCGGCGAATTAAGCCAGGGAATGCTGCTGTCAGCAGAGCACAACGGTCAAGTCCAGTTGCTGACGCTACCCGACAGTATGGTTCCCGGTTCATCCGTTGAATAAGGTGACATTGTGAGTAAAAAGAAAAAAGACCCAACCTTAGTTGATGCTAATATCCCGGCAATGCGGGTCTACGACTCCCACACCCACCTCAATGATGACGCCTTTTATGACGACGTCCCAAAATGGTTGCAGAAAGCGGCTGACCTGGGGGTTGTGGAAATGAACATCGTTGGCTCAAACAAGAAGCTGAACGACCGGGCGCTGAAGCTTGCTGAACAATACCAGCAGCTGCACGCCATCGTTGGCTGGCATCCGGAAGATGCGAAAAACTATGACCAAGCAGCCGAAGATGAACTAGTGGCCAACTTGCAGAACCCGTTGGTTGTTGGTCTGGGCGAAATTGGTTTGGACTACCACTGGGATACCTCGCCCCGTGATGTTCAACGGCAGGTCTTTGCACGGCAACTAGAAATTGCTCAAGAACTGCACATTCCTGTCAGCATCCACTGCCGAGACGCCTTTGCCGATGCTTACCCGTTGCTGAAACAAGCCCACGTTGGTGACTTTGGTGGTGTCATGCACAGCTTTAACGGTGATCCGGAGTGGCTGCACAAGTTCTTAGACCTGGGGATGGACATTTCCTATTCGGGAGTGGCAAGTTTTAAGAACGCCAAGGAAGTCCATGAATCGGTCAAGCAAACGCCGCTGGATCACCTCTTGGTGGAAACGGACGCGCCGTACCTGACGCCCGAGCCGCACCGTGGTGAACAAAACCAGCCAGCTTATTCCCGGTTTGTTGTGATGGCGGTGGCTAAGTGGAAGGAGCTGGACCCGGTGGAAGTTGCTAAAGCCACCTATGCGAATGCTCAGCGACTGTTCCCGGTAAAGAAGTCATGAAAAAGATTAAAGAAGTGATTGTTGTCGAGGGCAAGGACGATACCAAGCAGCTGGCAAAGGCGGTAGTGGCGGATACCTATGAGACCAACGGCTCAGCCCTTGATGAAAACGACTTATCGCGGTTGGCAGACCTGCAAAAAAAACGCGGCCTGATTATTCTGACCGACCCGGATTATAATGGTGAACGGCTTCGTAAGATCATTAGCCAACGAATTCCGGGTGTGAAGCAAGCCTTTATCACT
>NZ_CAKPXS010000068.1 GCF_934202235.1 uncultured Limosilactobacillus sp.
TCATCATTTACGATGACTTGTCAAAGCAAGCTGACGCTTACCGTGAGCTTTCATTGATTCTTCGCCGGCCACCTGGCCGTGAAGCTTACCGAGGTGATATTTTCTACACCCACTCCCGTCTGCTTGAACGTGCTGCACGGTTGTCTGATGACATGGGTGGTGGGTCAATGACGGCACTGCCGATCATTCAAACCCAGGCCGGAGACGTATCTGCCTACATTCCAACCAACGTGATTTCGATCACCGACGGGCAGATCTTCTTAAACTCCGATTCCTTCTACGCCGGTCAACGGCCAGCGATCGATGCCGGGACTTCGGTTTCCCGTGTCGGTGGTGACGCCCAGGTTAAGGCGATGAAGAAGGTTTCCGGTACCCTTCGTCTGGATATTGCTGCTTACAACGAACTGGCCTCATTTGCCCAGTTCGGTAGTGACTTGGATGCAGCCACTCAAGCGCGGCTGGCTCGTGGTCAACGGACCATGGCCGTCTTAAAGCAGGGCCTGCACCAGCCGGAAACAGTTCCAGAGCAAGTTGGAATCCTGTTTGCCCTGACTCGTGGCTACCTTGATGATGTGCCGGTTGACGACCTGCCGCGGTTTGAAGCGGAAATGAAGGAATTCATGCACGCTAACCACCAGGACGTCTACGATGGGATTACTAAGACTGGTAAGCTACCAGCTGATGACAGTCTTGGCAACGCCATTAAGGACTTCAAGGAAAACGCCTTTCAAACGACGGCTCAATTAGGAGCCGCTAAGAAGGGTGAAGATGTCGAAAAGAAGGACGAACAATAAACTCAACCAGGAAAGGATGGTGACAGTTAGTGCCTGCATCATTAGCTGCTGTAAAGCATAAGCTCGAATCAACGCGCAGTACGCGTCAGATCACGACGGCTATGCAGATGGTTTCAACTTCCAAGTTGAACCAAATTCAGCATCACACGAAAACGTATGAAGTATACGCGGCCAAAGTCAAATCGCTGTTGGTCAGCCTGGTTGAATCGCACTATGCCGCACTAGCAAAGAAGAACAAGGAAGATGGGCAACCCGCTGAAACGGACCCGTCTGAACTGAGCCTCATTGACCGACTCTTTGAGGGTCGGAAGGTGAAGAAGACCGGGATTTTGGTGGTAACCTCTGACCGGGGCCTGGTGGGTTCTTATAACAGTAACGTTATTAAGGCCACCCTGGACCTGATGAAGCAACACCACTTAACGAAGGATAATACCGTCTTCTTAACTGTTGGGAAAACGGGTTCCGAGTTCTTTAAGAAGCGCGGGATGAACGTTGTCTATGAGTACAATGGTGTCAACGACGTGCCACAATACGCGGAAGTGCGAAAGATTGTGACACAGAGTGTTCAAATGTACTTTGACGGCGTTTATGATCAGCTGTACATGTCTTATAGTCACTACGTCAACCGGATTACTTCCAGCAACATTACGCGGGTAGTGCTGCCGATTACGAAGGAATCACTGGGGATTGACGAGAAGAGTGAAAAGGAAACTAATACTGAATTTAAGACGAGCAACGGGACGGAATTATACCCGTCAGCGAGCGAGTTGATTAAGGTGTTGGTTCCTCAGTACTGTAACAGCTCGATCTATGGGGCAATTTTGGATGCGAAGACGTCCGAACACGCCTCCAGTGCTAATGCGATGCGGTCTGCTTCTGATAACGCCAACGATATTATTTCGACATTGCAGTTGCAGTATAACCGTGCGCGGCAAGCAGCAATTACCACCGAAATTACTGAAATTGTCGGTGGGATGGCTGCCCAAGAATAATGATTTTTTAAAGGAGGAAACAGCATGAGTGCTGGTAAAGTTTCACAGGTTATCGGCCCTGTCGTTGATGTTGAGTTCCCCCAGGATGAAAAGCTGCCGGAAATTAACACCGCGCTGAAGATTCACCTCGCTGATGACAAAACGCTGACGGTCGAAGTTGCCCTTGAACTGGGTGATGGCCTTGTGCGGACGATTGCCATGGACGGGACCGATGGACTTCAACGGGGAATGACGGTGGAGAACACCAACGCTTCTATTAGCGTGCCGGTCGGTGATGACACTCTCGGTCGGGTGTTCAACGTTCTGGGCGAGCCAATTGACGGTGGTCCAGAATTCGGACCAGACGCCAAGCGGATGCCGATTCACCGTGATGCACCGAAGTATACTGACCTGAACAACTCAACTGAAATTCTGGAAACCGGGATTAAGGTTATTGACCTGCTTGAACCATACGTTCGTGGTGGGAAGATTGGGCTATTCGGTGGTGCCGGTGTTGGGAAGACGGTTCTGATTCAGGAACTGATTCACAACATTGCTCAAGGTCACAACGGTATTTCTGTCTTTACGGGGGTCGGTGAACGGACCCGTGAAGGTAACGATATGTACTACGAAATGAAGGCTTCGGGGGTTCTGAACAAGACGGCCATGGTTTATGGTCAGATGAACGAACCTCCTGGTGCCCGGATGCGTGTTGCCCTAACTGGACTGACGATTGCGGAATACTTCCGTGATGCTAAGGGCCAAGACGTGCTCCTGTTTATCGACAACATCTTCCGGTTCACGCAAGCCGGTTCTGAAGTTTCTGCCCTGCTGGGCCGGATCCCATCAGCCGTTGGTTACCAACCAACGCTGGCTACTGAAATGGGTCAGCTACAGGAACGGATTACTTCTACTAAGGAAGGGTCCATTACGTCGATTCAGGCCGTTTACGTGCCAGCCGATGACTACACCGACCCGGCCCCAGCAACGACGTTCGCCCACTTGGACGCAACGACCAACCTGGAACGTCGCCTAACCCAGATCGGGATTTACCCGGCCGTGGACCCACTGGAATCAACTTCGACTGCCCTGACGCCAGAAATTGTCGGCAAGGAACACTATGAAGTTGCTACTGGGGTTCAACACGTCCTCCAGCGTTACCGTGAACTGCAAGACATCATCTCCATCCTGGGGATGGACGAACTGTCTGACGAAGAAAAGACGATCGTGGCTCGTGCCCGGCGGATTCAATTCTTCCTGTCACAGAGTTTCGCCGTTGCTGAACAGTTTACCGGGACTCCGGGGAAGTACGTTCCACTGAAGGAAACGATCCGCGGCTTCAAGGAAATCCTTGAAGGTAAGTACGACAACCTGCCGGAAGAAGCCTTCCGTCTGGTTGGTGGTATTGACGACGTGGTCGAAAAAGCCAAGGAAATTCAGGCACAGACTGAGAAGAACGAAGCTAAAGCAGAGGCTAAGAAGTAGTAGGAGGGGATCAACATGGCAGCAAAGACCTTTCAGGTCACCATTGTGACTCCCGACGGCAAAACTTATGATCACCCGGCCACGATGCTGATCATGCATACCAGCGATGGTGAACGGGGGATCATGGCCAATCACTTGCCGGTGATCGGTGCTCTCAGTATCGGTGCCCTGCGGCTGAAACACGAGGATTCTGACGATGCTGATGACGTGGTCGCGGTCAACGGTGGCTTTGTGGAATTCAAAGACAACGTGGCAACGATTATCGCCGACAGTGCGGAATTGCCAGAAGACATTGACGTTTCGCGGGCGCAAAACGCCAAAAAGCGTGCTGAAGAAATGATTGAGCGCGCTAAAGAAAGTCATGATATGGATTCGCTTGGGCGGGCAGAAGTTCACCTTACGCGAGCGATTAACCGTCTGCAAATTTCGCAGACGCTTAATCGTTAATCAATATCAGCAATTAAAACCGTCATGGGTATTCCCGTGGCGGTTTATTTGTTAAGTAAAGTTAATAATTATCGATCAGGTTCATCGTTAGAAAAACCATATGGTAAGATTAAAGAGATTACGGCAAGGAGGAAGAGAAATGACAGACGTTTCATCCTTAATCAACCTGCTCGTCCAGGTTGGGTTCATTTGGGTGGCCTTCCGGGCACTCCAGGGGATTCACCTAGAAACGATGTGGAACCGGCCGCCGCGCACGTTATCATTGTTAATTACGCTGCTGGCTGTGGCCATCGGTGAGGGATGTGCGTCCTTTGTTATTACTTTTTTCACAACGCTACGCAACTTCCTGCTGGCGTTGAAGTAGGTCTGCGAGGTTTTTGATCATGGAAAAAATTATTGTACATGGTGGCAACCGCCTGGTCGGTACCGTCAACATTGAAGGCGCCAAGAACGCGGTGCTGCCAATCCAGGCGGCAGCCATCCTAGCATCGACGGGGCAAGTCCATTTAACGAATGTTCCTTTACTATCGGACGTTAAGATGATGAACGCGGTCTTACAGTTCCTCAATGTGGGGGTTGATTTTGACCAGGAACATCATGAACTGACCTTTGATGCCACCCGTCAGTTGTCCTCCGAAGCGCCATTTAAGTACGTCTCCAAGATGCGGGCTTCAATGGTCGTGATGGGACCACTGCTGGCACGGACGGGCCATGCCCGGGTAGCAATGCCTGGTGGCTGCGCCATCGGTTCCCGGCCGATCGATCTCCACTTAAAGGGGTTACGGGCACTGGGCGCGACCATTACCCAGCATGATGGGTACGTGGAGGCCTTTGCCAAAAAGCTGGTCGGTGCAAACATCTACCTGGACTTTCCGAGCGTTGGCGCCACCCAAAACGTCATGATGGCGGCGACCCTGGCGCGGGGGATCACCGTGATCGAAAATGCAGCGCGCGAACCAGAAATCGTTGACCTGGCTAACGCCCTCAACAAGATGGGGGCCCGCGTTCATGGTGCAGGGACCGACATTATCCGGATTCAAGGGGTGAACTTCCTTCATGGCTGTGAGCACAGCATCGTCCAGGAC
>NZ_CAKPXS010000069.1 GCF_934202235.1 uncultured Limosilactobacillus sp.
ACCAGGCAAGGTGAAAGAGGTCTGTGATGACATAAGGAGCGTTAGGGTAAAACATCACCCATAAAACTAGTAGGACACAAAAGGCTAGTGAGCGTCTGTCGGCAAAGTGCCGCAATTGAAAGCCGAGTTCAATCGGGACGTACGCTAGGAAAACGTTAAAAGCCATAAAGTGATAGGGGGCTTTCATGACTAATTTGAGTAAAATGATCCAGCCAATTAAAAAAAGCCGGATCTGCCAGTTTGTACTTATTCTCTTCATTTTCTTCCCTCCGTTCCCTCCATGTTACCAAAGTTTGCCGGCCATGGCGGTTAATGTTTTCGGTCAAGGAGGCGGGGATGATGATATAATATGAAAGTGATATCAACTGGAGGCATTGCAATGCAGATTTTTTCGTCATTGCTGACTTGGCATTCGCTCGTCAGCTTAGTTGACATTCTCTTTATTTGGCTGCTGATCTACGAAATGCTCCTCCTTGTCCGAGGAACGAAGGCTGTTCAACTTTTCCGGGGAATTATTATTATCCTGGTAATCAAGCTGATCAGCTGGTATGTCGGCCTGAGCACCGTTTCATGGCTGATGGATCAGATTATCAATTGGGGTGTCATCGCCATCGTCGTTATTTTCCAGCCAGAAATTCGGCGGGGACTAGAACGCCTCGGCCGTGGGAATGTTTTCACTCATAAGCACAGTGGAAACGCTGAGGCTGAGGACCTGATTCAGCAACTAGATAAGGCCATCCAATACATGTCGAAACGACGGATTGGGGCCCTTATTAGTATTCAGATGGATACCGGCCTAGAAGAATATATTGAAACTGGGATTCCGCTTGACGCTAAGGTGACAGGGGCGCTGTTAATTAATACCTTTATCCCAAACACGCCGCTTCATGACGGGGCAGTCATCATTAAAGACGACCGAATTGCCGTGGCCGCAGCTTATCTGCCATTGTCAGACAGTAAGCTGATCCCGAAGGAATTAGGGACTCGCCACCGGGCAGCCGTCGGGATTAGTGAAGTCACAGATGCGTTGACCATTGTCATTTCCGAGGAAACCGGGGAGGTCTCCCTGACGAAGGATAATGAGCTGATGCGTAATATGTCGCAAAAGGATTATATTAAGTTCATGCGTTCGCAACTTTACAGTCATACTGAAGAGACTGCGAATAGCTGGGTTGTAGGTGCCGTGGGGCGCCTCTTCGGCAGAGGAGGTGGCAGCGATGAAAAGTAATCGCAACAATGATTCCTTCTTCAGTAACATCTGTGTGTTGCGGATTTCATCACTGATTTTGGCAATTTTCCTGTTTATCTATGTTAATGGTAGTAAGGACGGCTTCCTGCGTCAGAACACCCGCACAGGGGATAACAGTGCGCTGATGTCCAACCGGTCGGCAACAATTAAAATGCCCTTGCAGTTAAAGGTCAATAGTCAGCGTTACGTGATTACCGGATATCCACAATATGTTCGCGTGAAAGTGAGTGGGCCATCTGCACTTGTTACCACGACCGCCAATACCCAGAACTTTAAGGTTTATGCGGACCTTTCTAAACTTGGGATTGGTCACCACACGGTCAAGTTGAAGACTTCGGGCTTGAATTCTGAACTACGGGCTGCATTGACACCTGAGAAGATTAAAGTTAATATTCAACCCCGGGCGACAACGACAGTTCCCGTTGAAGTTCGCTTGAGTTCCAAAACCGTTAATGGCGGATATGAAGTCGGGACACCGAAGAGCTCGATGAGTAACGTGCAGGTCAGTGGAGCCCGCGATGAAGTGCGGCGGGTTGCGAAGGTGGTGGCGGAAGTCAATGTTCCAAAGAACGCCACTAGTGACCTGCACCGGCAAGCAACGTTGCAGGCGGTGGACAAACATGGCCGGATTCTGAACGTCATTATTAGCCCTAATAACGTCAGTGTCACTGTGCCGATTAGCTCCAACGGGATGACAAGTAGCAGCAACAGTAGTAAGGACTCGTCATCTGACAGTTCAAGCAGCTCGTCAACTAAGAATAACCAACATGACGACGATAGCAGTACCGAAAGCAGTAATGCTAACTCGTCCAACCAATAACAACCTAATAACTTAAGAAACGAGGAATTTGATAATGGATTTGAAATACTTTGGTACTGATGGGGTTCGCGGTGTGGCGAACGAAGACCTTAGTCCGGAACTAGCTTTTCAGCTGGGACGGACGGGTGGCTATGTCCTCACTCAGCACTCAGAACGGAAGCAACCGCAGGTGTTAGTTTCGCGTGATACCCGGATTTCCGGACAGATGTTGGAAAACGCGCTGGTTGCGGGATTGCTGTCAGTCGGCATTGAAGTCCTGCGTCTCGGGGTGGTTACCACGCCGGGGGTAGCATACCTCGTCCGGGCTCAGGAGGCGGACGCTGGGGTAATGATTACCGCTTCGCATAACCCGATCAAGTACAATGGGATTAAGTTCTTCGGTTCTGATGGCTTTAAGCTGTCTGATGAGCTGGAAGCAGAAATCGAAACACTTCTCGATGCATCAGCAGATCGTCTGCCACGGCCGTCGGCAGAAGGACTGGGATCAGTGGAAGACTACCGCGAAGGCGGCTTGAAGTACGTCTCATTCTTGGAGCAAACGGTCTCAACGGACCTGAGTGGGCTGAAGATTGTCGTCGATGCTGCCAATGGGGCGACGAGCCCCTTTGTTTCCAACCTCTTTGCGGACTTAAACGTGAATTTCAGTACGATTAACGACACGCCTAACGGGTTAAATACCAACCTTAATTGTGGTTCGACACACCCTGAATCGCTACAAAAAGCGGTCGTTGAACAGGGAGCCGACCTGGGGGTGGCTTTTGACGGCGACGGTGACCGTTGTATCGCAGTTGATGCTGATGGCAACTTGATCAATGGTGATAAGGTGATGTACATCTGTGGAGCTGCCATGGATGAGAAGGGTAAATTGAAAAAAGACACCATCGTGACGACAGTCATGTCTAACATGGGAATGTATAAGGCCATGGAAGCCAACGAAATGCATGGCGTGCGGACGAAGGTAGGCGACCGTTACGTAGTGGAGGAAATGTTAAAGGATGGCTATAACCTGGGTGGTGAACAATCAGGTCACGTCGTCTTCCTCGACTACAACACGACCGGTGACGGAATGCTAACGGCATTGCAGTTAATGTCTGTCGTGGCCGCTTCCGGAAAGACGTTGGCTGAACTGGCAGCACCGGTTCAGGACTACCCGCAGGAGCTGGTCAACGTCAAGGTTGACGATAAAAAGGCAGCGATGAAAAATGAGACATTGCTGGCAGCCATTGACAAGGTCGAACACCGGCTTCACGGTGATGGGCGGGTCCTGGTACGGGCCAGTGGAACCGAACCGCTGATTCGTATTATGGCAGAGGCGCCGACCAAGGAACAATGCCACGATATTGTAACCGAAATTTTTGAAGTGGCGAAGGCCACTGTTGGTGTTGAATAGTTGAATAATAGAAGTTAAAAGTAATCGCGTTTGCTAAATCACTGATTGGTTGACATTGGCAAACGCGTTTTTGTATCATGTTACCTGGTTTCTAGTTATTTCAATTACTGATAATGAACTATTTAAATGAAGTTAAATGTAAAGGGTGAACATTATGTGCGGAATTGTTGGTGTTACCGGAAATAAGCGAAGTGTGAACATCTTACTTAACGGCCTCAAGGCGTTGGAATACCGGGGGTACGATTCAGCGGGGATCTACGTTAATGACCAGGAGGGACACGACTACCTAGTCAAGCGGACTGGGCGGATTAAGAACCTGGAGCAGGCGATTAACGAGCAGGGCAACGTCCATGGCACTGCTGGAATCGGCCACACTCGTTGGGCAACGCACGGTGAACCGAGTGAAGCCAATGCCCATCCGCAGTTCTCTAGCGATAACCGTTTTTACCTGGTACACAACGGGGTAATCGAAAACTACCAACAACTGAAGGATGAATACCTATCAGACGTTGATTTCAAGAGTCAGACGGATACGGAAGTAATTGTTCAGCTGGTTGACTGGTTTGTGCTGAACAACCACATGGATACCCGTAGTGCCATGCTGAAGGTTTTACGGTTAATTAGTGGTGATTCATCATACGCGTTCGTTTTGATGGACCGGCAACAGCCGGACACCCTCTTTGTGGCCAAAAACAAGAGCCCATTGTTGATCGGCCTGGGGGATGGCTACAACATGGCTGGTTCTGATGCCATGTCCATGATTAAAGAAACTAACCGCTTCATGGAGCTGGAAGATCATGAACTGGTGATTGTTAAGCCAGACCACGTCTCAATTACCAGCTTTGATGGTGAAGAAAAGAAACGGCAGCCGTTCACCGTCGATATGGACCCGTCAGCCGCTGACAAGGGCGCTTACCCGTTCTACATGCTGAAGGAAATTGATGAGCAGCCAGCGGTTATGCGTCACCTGGTTTCTGAATACCTGCCAGGGGACGGGAAGCCACAGGTCGACGATGACTTGCTGTCAGCCATGGCGGCAGCAGACCACTTGTACATTATTGGTGCCGGAACCAGTTATCACGCTGGCTTAGTTGCCCAACGGGCCTTTGAAAAGTTAACGGGAATTCACACGTCTGTTCATATT
>NZ_CAKPXS010000070.1 GCF_934202235.1 uncultured Limosilactobacillus sp.
ATAGAGTGTCTGACTACGAATCAGAAGGTTGAAGGTTCGACTCCTTCTGGGTGCATTCATCGGGATTTAGCTCAGCTTGGTAGAGCGCTTCGTTCGGGACGAAGAGGTCGCACGTTCGAATCGTGTAATCCCGATACAGTTAAAGCCGCGGTTTCAGACCGCGGCTTTTTTGTGTTTCAGTAGTAATTTGCCACTTAATTATTTTAAGTTTCTGGTAATGCGTTGGTTGGGAAAACACTGCCTGAAAGCATTATCATCTTGGATATACCAACGATTGTGCACCCACCATTGTTTTTCGTGTCCCATTAATGATAAATTATCATTATTATCTTAGAGAATTCTAATGAAAAGGAGACATGACGATGGGAGTTCGCGGGAAGCACCGCATATTAGCGGTATTTTTAACGTTTGTTTTCGCGGTAGTTACTGGTCTATGGTTCAAAACGGGGACGGTTCACGCCGAACCGACTTACACGATTGGTACTAACACCACTTTTGCTCCTTTTTCAATTCAGGACAAAAATGGTGGATATTCTGGCAAGAATCCGGGGATCGAAATTGAAATCCTTCGCGAGATTGCTAAGCACGAGCACTTCAAGTACCGTTTTAAGATTATGAGCTTTAACGGTGACTTGCAGGCACTGTCAAACGGTCAGGTTGATGCCGTCATGGCCGGGATGAGTGTGACTGACGAGCGGAAACAAAAATTTGACTTTTCAACGCCTTACTACAACGACGGGGTGGTCATGGCCGTGGCCAAGGATAGCAATATCACCTCGGTGAAGCAGTTACGGGGCAAACAGGTGGATGCGAAATCCGGGACTTCCGCCGCCATTATGGCCCAAAAATACCAAAAAAAGTACGGTTACAAGATTAAGTACTTTGAGTCCAGCAACACGATGTACAACGACGTTAAGATCGGGCAGGCGGCTGCCGTGTTCGATGACGAGCCGGTCCTTCGTTATTCGATCAAAAACGGGGTGCCGTTAAAGGTGGTCAGCAAGAAGGCAGAGTACACGACGCCGGTGGCTGTCGGCTTCAAGAAGGGGCAAAACCAGGAACTGCAACGCAAGATGAATAACGGGATTGCCTGGTTGAACAAGACCGGGCGGATGAAGAAAATCATTAACAAGTACACCAAGTCGAATGCGACCCACGTTGATAATGCTTCTCAACGGACAATTTGGGGCTTGATAAAGAATAACTCCCATGCCTTGCTGAAAGGGCTGAAGGAGACGATTATCCTAGCGGTTGTTGGGATCATTGCTGCCTTGGTCTTCGGGACGATCCTTGGTGTGCTTGGTATCGCCCAGAACAAGTTCCTCAATGGTTTATCAACCGTTATTATTTACATCTTCCGTGGTTTACCAATGATGGTGCTGGCCTTCTTTATCTACATCGGGATGCCATCGGTCATTGGCCACAAAATTCCGCTGTTTACTGCCGGGATATTAACCCTGATGTTGGACGAAGGGGCTTACGTCGGCGCTATCGTCAAGGGTGGCTTTAACGCCGTTGATGAGGGACAGTGGGAAGCAGCCCGTTCTTTGGGGATGCCGTACTACAAGGCCCTGCGGAAGGTTATCGCACCCCAAGGGTTCAAGTTAATGATTCCGTCACTGGTCAACCAGTTTATTATTACATTGAAGGATACGTCGATCCTGTCGGCCATTGGGGTGATGGAACTGACGGAAACCGGGACGGTTATCATTGCCCGCAACATGGAAGGGTTCAAGATGTGGTTGATTATCGGGGTCATGTACATCATTATTGTGACCCTGCTGACCTGGTTATCTAATTATGTTCAGAAAAAGATGAGCAACTAAGGAGGGTGTCAGATGGATTCGAGGTATAAAGTACAAGTAAAGGATCTGCATAAGAGTTTTGGCAACAACGAAGTGTTGAAGGGGATTAACCTGGATGTCGAACCATCAGAGGTAGTCTGCATGATTGGCCCTTCCGGCTCGGGGAAGTCAACTTTTCTCCGCTGCATTAACAAGCTGGAGGCACCGCAGTCCGGACACGTCTACGTTGACGGCTACGACCTCCTTGATCCGCATGTTAACGTGGATAAGGTTCGCGAAAACATCGGGATGGTTTTCCAACACTTTAACCTCTTCCCCAACATGAACGTGATTGATAACGTCATGCTGGCACCGGTGGAAGTGAAGGGCGAGAGCAAGGAGAAGGCTGAGGCGACAGCACTTAGGTTATTGGACGAAGTTGGGCTGAAGGAAAAGGCCTACGCCAATCCAACCCAGCTTTCTGGTGGTCAACAGCAACGGGTCGCGATTGCTCGCGCTCTGGCAATGCACCCGGACGTGATGCTCTTTGATGAGCCAACCAGTGCGTTGGACCCCGAAATGGTTGGCGACGTTCTCGAAGTAATGCGCAACTTAGCTAACCAGGGGATGACGATGATTGTTGTCACTCACGAAATGGGCTTTGCCAAGCAGGTCGCTGACTGGCTGGTATTCTTTCACGACGGGGTCATCCGTGAACAAGGTAAACCGGAAGACGTCTTTGCGCACCCCCAACACGAAGATACAAAGAACTTTCTGGATAAGGTCCTCCAGGCTTAGTTTAACCAAGGCTGCCGTGGTAAAAGCCACGGCAGTTTGTTGTTTTTTAACGGGAAAAGTGAGTATGATAGTCAATAAAGTCAATTTTGAGAAAGGAAGCAGGAATGATGGGGAAGAAAGTTGCTATCCCAAGTTTTTTGTCGCAGGAAGGGAAGGACTATCTCCGCGATCACGGGATGGAAGTAGTGGAATTACCTGATATGCTAGCGGAGACGATTGCTAGCCAGGCTGCAGATGTGGACGGAATTGTGGAAATGGTCGATCCATTTCCCAACGAGATGGCTGCCAAGCTGCCGAACCTGAAGATTATCGCCCGCCACGGGGTCGGCTACGATAACGTTGACCAGGACTATTTTGGTCAGCAGGGAATTTGGGTGACGATTACCCCCAATGCTAATGCCTCAACGGTAGCCGAAACGACACTGGCAGCGATTTTTGACCTATCGAAAAATTACACGCAGGACATTAACTTGATGAAGGATAATAACTGGGATGCTGCGGTTGCCAACAAGGGAGTTGACTTGGCCGGCAAGACGCTGGGAATTATGGGCTTTGGCCGGATTGGCCGGATGGTGGCTAAAAAGGCGTCTGCCTTGGAGATGAGAATCATCAGTTACACCCCGCACCCGGATGAAGCAGCAAATATCGAATTTGTAAGCCGTGATGAATTAATCGCCGAAAGTGACTTTATCAGCCTGCACATGCCGGTGACACCAGCTGATAAGCATGGCTTTGGCCAGCGGGAGTTTGCGATGATGAAAAAGGATGCCTACCTGATTAATTTTGGCCGGGCAGCCCTGGTGGATGAGGATGCTGAACGGGCAGCGTTAAACAGTGGCCAGATTGCTGGTGCTGCCGTGGACGTTTATGATCAGGAACCGTTGCCTGCTGATAACCCATGGCGGTCTACGAAGAATGTTTTACTGACGCCGCACATTGCTTCGAACACCAAGGAGTGCATGGCACGGATGGCGGTAGATGCCGCGAGTGAATGTGTGCGGGTACTAGCTGGGAAGAAGCCATTGTGGCCGGTGAATAAGCTGAGCTAAAGAGTAAACTACCAGTTGACTAAGCTGGTAGGTTTTTTGTTGGTGAAGTTTGTGCATTTGTGCATTATCAATGCTAAATAGCGTTACTTATTTCTGGTAAGTGAAAAAGTTAACAAAGTGGTCTAAGTGTTCGAAAACCAGTGATAATCAGTGCTTAGCCACTAGTTAGGTGACTGGTTTGAAAATATTTTGTCTTTGTTCAAATTTTCACTTTAAAAAGGGTTTTCACTCTGCTAATATATGGGGCGTAGAGATAAAGTCTTAACTTGAAAAGGAGATTTTAACTGATGAAGGCTGCTGTTATCAATGACCCAGTTGATGGGTACGTTACTGTTAAGGATGTTAAGCTGCGCGATCTGAAGCCGGGTGAAGCTCTGGTTGACATGGAATACTGTGGGCTGTGCCACACCGACCTTCACTGTGCTGCCGGTGACTTTGGTAAGAAGCCAGGTCGGATTATCGGTCACGAAGGTGTTGGCCGTGTTTCAAAGGTTGCCCCAGGTGTTACTAGCCTTAAGGTTGGCGACCGCGTATCAATTGCTTGGTTCTTCAAGGGCTGTGGCCACTGTGAATACTGCCTGACTGGGCGCGAAACTCTTTGCCGTAACGTTCTGAACGCTGGTTACACTGCCGACGGTGCAATGGCTGAACAATGTATTGTTCCGGCTGACTACGCCGTTAAGGTTCCGGAAGGTTTGGACCCAGTCGAAGCAACTTCTCTGACTTGTGCCGGGGTAACGATGTACAAGGCCCTGAAGGTTGCTGACATCAAGCCAGGCCAGTGGGTATCGATCGTTGGTGCTGGTGGCCTTGGTAACCTGGGTATTCAATTTGCCCACAACGTCTTTGGTGCTCACGTGATCGCCGTTGATGGTAACGA
>NZ_CAKPXS010000071.1 GCF_934202235.1 uncultured Limosilactobacillus sp.
TTTTGTATGCAAAAATCCCATTAATAGATTACCACTTGGATAATCCATCAACAGGATTTAGTGTAGAGCCCAAAAAAATACCACCCAACAATTGTTGAGTGGTAAAAAGTTGGAATGAACTTAAATTTTTAATCTTTTAGCAAGGGTCAGGAGAACGCCCTGCTGATTATTTGACGGAGCCACATGGGTTGCGGCTTCCTGAACGTGGTGGGGAGCGTTGGCCATTGCGTATGACTCGCCAGCTAGTTCAAACATTGGAAGGTCATTTTCATTATCACCAAAAGCCAGCAGGTCAGCGCTGCTTAACTGCCAACGGTCGAGGAGTTTGCGGAGACCGTTGCCCTTGTTCATATGTGGGATAATGAGATCAATTGCGCCATAGCCGCTGACCGTTGGCTGAATTCGTCCGGCAAATTGAGTGTTGAACTGTTGGATAAATGCTGCTGTTTGTTGGGCGGGAAGGGTCAAAGCAAATTTAAAAACATCCTCGGGAATGTCAGCAAGCGCCGTGATGGTTTGAAGCCGTGCGTAATAGTGTTGGAACATCCTTTTTTGGCCTGCCGGAACGTCATCCATGATATAGGCAGAATGACGAGCACAGAGTGTGAAGTAAGTTGCTGGCTGCTGGCGGAGAAAGGCAAAGACGTCGGTGACAACCGATGAGGGGAGACGCCCACTGGCAATTTCTTCTCCCTGACGGTCGACCACTAGCACGCCGTTTTCGGCGACAAAGCCTAGCTCATTGGCATGGTCAGGAAAGAGTCCCTTTAAAAACGCGTACTGATCCCCGCTGGCAACGATGAAACGAATTTGTTGGCGTTGCATCTCATGAAGAACTTTGGCGAAAAGCGGCCGATCATAGTCGCGATGATCAGTTAAAAAGGTACCGTCAATATCGACGGCAACTGCTTTAAACATAGTAATTTCTCCTAAAAAATAGTTAGCCGCGCATAGTGATGAACGGCCGAATTTGTTGCGGTCCGTATTGTTTCGTTTCAGCAAGCAAAATATTGGCACAAGCCTGGGCATCATCTAAGGCGTTGTGATGGTGGTGGAGGTTGATGTTTAACGCGTCACACACGGTATCCAGTTTATGGTTAGCAAGGTGAGGCAAAAAGTGCCGACTGGTTTTGACAGTATCGAGTGTCAAGTAGGCGGGGGCGGCCAGACCATAGTGGGTGAGAGTAGCAGTCAGCACACTGTTGTCAAAGCTATTATTATGGGCGACGACTAGTTGGTCAGGTGTAAAGAACTGGTGAATGTGCCGCCAAACCTCTGGGAATAGTGGGGCATTGGCCACGTCTTGCTGGTGAATGCCGTGAATTTGAACGTTGCGCCAGAAAAATTTAGTTTGCGGGTTGATGAGGGTATAGAATTCGTCCACCACGCGGCTATTTCGGACGACCGCTAGTGCCAGCGAACACGCACTGTAGCGCTGGCCCGCAGCGGTTTCAAAATCCATTGCCACAAAATTCATGAGAGGACCTCCTTTTAGTAAATCAATATAAATTATACAGGTGACGACAAAAAATACCAACTTAGACCGTTTCAGGGGAAAGAGTTGAAACCATTCGGCAACACCGTTAAGATTAGTTCAGCATAACCAATAATAGGAGATAAAAATGAACATAGATTTACGGCAGGAATTTCCCGCAATTAACATTCTCAAGGATGAGTTGCTGTCCAAGTATACCTTTACCCACACGGGGGGCAATGCTGACTGGTTGGCGCTGCCAACGACAGTCGATCAAGTGAAAGAATTGGTGAACTACTGTACGGCTCACCAGCTCCCCCTTACCGTTCTAGGTAACGCCAGCAACTTAATTGTGAAGGACGGTGGGATTGCGGGGTTGGTAATCATTACTACCGAACTAACGAAGATCACTGTTAATGGCAATCAGGTGGAAGCCCAAGCAGGGGCTGCTTACATTGATGTCACTAAGGCTGCCCGCGATGCTGGTTTAACCGGTTTGGAATTTGCGGCGGGGATTCCCGGCAGTGTGGGCGGTGCCGTCTTTATGAACGCTGGTGCTTATGGTGGTGAGACACGTTTTGTTGTCAGCTCAGCCACTATTCTTTTACCAAGCGGGGAAGTACAGACGTTAAATAATGACCAACTCGCCTTTGGTTACCGCCACAGTGTGGTGCAGGATAATCACGGCATTGTCTTAGCGGCTACTTTCTCCCTCCAGCCTGGTGAGCGGGAACAGATCAGTAGCAAAATGAATGAGCTGAATGCGCGGCGGGCGGCTCGCCAACCACTGGAACTGCCATCTTGTGGTAGCGTCTTTAAGCGGCCAACTGGCTACTATGCTGGCAAACTGATTCATGATGCAGGATTGCAAGGCTACACCGTCGGGGGTGTGCAGGTCTCGAAGAAGCACGCGGGCTTTATTGTCAATGTTGACCACGGAACAGCCGCAGACTATCAGGCAGTCATTAGACACGTCCAGAACACCGTTAAGGCCAAATATGGGGTTCAATTACAGCGAGAAGTCCGGATTATTGGTCGGACAAGGTAATCGTCAAGCCGCTAGGCACAACAAAACCGCCATCTGTGAAGATGGCGGTTTTTGTAAGCTGTTTAGTCGACAAAAATTTTGACGGCCATGGCAATGTTGTAGATAAAGCTGATCAACGCTGCAAGGACGGTGATTGCGCAAAGGGTAACAGTCAGCCACCCCATGGAAACACCGACGTAATGAACAGAGTTGCCCAGTGAGACATGACCGCTAACGGTGCCAATAACGCCGAGAACAATCAGGAATAAAAGACCAAGCAGTGCTGGAATTAGTTGTGACCAAAAGGCTCGTTTGGCGTGACCCTTTACAAAGGGGTTATTTACACCAATGATCCAGACAATCAGTGGGAAGACGACCGGCAGAAAAATAATACCGACGTAGGCCAATGCCGCAATGATGCGATTAGCCGTCGATGGAGCAAAGTGTTCGTTATTCATTCTATGAATCCTCCTTTCAATAACTTTTTGATTAATACCACAATAACATTTTTGATAGTAAGAAGCTAGTTAATCAGTCGTCTACGGAGTAACCGGCAATGACGTGAATGAGGTAAACCAGGATGAGCTGGGTGACAGTTATGATGATAACAAATTTGATCATCGTTGGGGTCCACATGACTAATAGCTGTTTGATAAACCAGCTCGGTGTCATCAGCATGTATAGCGAATGAAGCCGTAAAAAGCGGCCAATATAGATTCCCACACTGGAAATAAATGAGCAGCAGGTAATCCACACGACCCGCCATTGTAAGTGCCGCGGAGTAGTCATCATCGTGAGCAGTCGACTCGTTTGCAGCAGAGAAATAGCACCAAAAAGGGCGCTCGCAAAGGCACTGATCACCATTAATGAGAACATCAACCACATATGCGGGTCGCTACGCAGAATGCCAGAAATGCTGGTGTGCGGGTGTAACCAGGCAAGGTGAAAGAGGTCTGTGATGACATAAGGAGCGTTAGGGTAAAACATCACCCATAAAACTAGTAGGACCCAAAAGGCTAGTGAG
>NZ_CAKPXS010000072.1 GCF_934202235.1 uncultured Limosilactobacillus sp.
TCGGCTGCTCACCCATCGATTCCAGTGCCCGGTTGGTTTTCGAAAACGGTTTGGAACCGAAGAAACCGTGGTAAGCAGATAATGGACTGGGGTGGGCAGATTCAAAAATAATATTGCGCGACCGGTCGATCAGCTGGGCCTTATTCCGTGCAGCCCGTCCCCATAGGATAAAGATGACTGGCCGTGGACGGTCAGATAACGCGGCAATTGCCGCATCGGTAATCTGTTCCCAACCGTGGCCCCGATGGGAATAGGCATGCCCGGCACGGACCGTTAACACCGAGTTGAGCAGTAAAACGCCCTGGTCGGCCCATTTTTTGAGATAACCATGGTTAACCGGTGTACAACCAAGGTCATCATGCAACTCCTTATAAATATTTTTCAACGACGGCGGCACAGGCACTCCAGGCATGACGGAGAAACTGCAGCCGTGTGCCTGGTGGGGACCATGATAAGGATCCTGACCGAGAATAACCACCTTGGTTTTACTAAAAGGAGTCCATTCAAACGCTTGGAAGATGTGGTGCATCTCCGGATAAATAGTTTGGTGAGAATACTCCTGAACTAAAAAGTCATGTAACTGGGCGTAATTTGCGGATTCAAACTGTGGCTCTAACACAGGCCACCAATCATTATCAATCAACTGTTTCACTTTCAGCACCTCACCGTTATTTTATCATAAGTTAGCCGGTCTCTCTTGTCAGTGGTACCACTATCATAACGTTTCTGTTAAATTCTGACGGGCAACCTATCTTTCATTCTTCACCCCTGATAAAATAAGGTCAGGATTAATGAATGGGGGCGTTTCCAGGTGAGAAAGCTATATCTACGCAGCCAGGCAGTCAGTGGCAAAAGCGTTACGGTTGTTCATGACCTGAATGGTCAACAGGCCTACCTGCTAACTGGCCGCTGGGGGTTGCGAGCTGATGTCTTATCACTCTACACCATCAGTGGGCAGTTACTCGCCGAAATTAAGCAAGCGTCACTCGGCTTGCTTCCTCGTTTCCACCTCTACCAGCACAACCAGCTTGTGGGTTACGTGGGCCTCTCACTCGGTTTTTCACGGGAATTAGTCTACATTCGCGGCTTAAATTGGGTCATCGTTGGGAGCGGTACTCAGGGTCGTTACCGTATTTTCCAGGGTCGGCGGCTGGTTTGTGAGATCAAGCCAGTTGACCACAGCGGCATGACTGTCAGTGAACTAGCTATTGACCGCCCCGTGGACGAACCACTGGCCCTGCTTGTTGCCGCCGTCCTCAACCATTACGCCCACCGCGGCAGCCGACTCCCATTGCGGACAAAATTGGCACAACGTTGGAAAAAACGCCACCCCCAACTCGGCAATGCATAATGAAAGACGCCATCACTTAAAAAAGTGGTGGCGCCGTTTGTTTTATCTCTGTTTATGCGATATGTCCTTCAATGGCTTCGATATCACCCTTGCCGTCGCGGTCAACAATCGCTCCGATCGCAGCGGTAATGCCCTTCACATCATCAGCCAACGACATTGCCGGAGTCTGAGGACGGTGAATGACCTGGTCTGGTAAGAATGGAATGTGGATAAAGCCCGCCTTAATTTGAGGGAAGAACTTATCGCGCATATACTGGACCTGGTAGAAAATGTGGTTGCAGACGTAAGTCCCTGCGGTGTACGAAACCGCGGCTGGTAACCCAGCTTCCCGGATTGCGCGGGCAATAGCCTTGACCGGCAGCTGAGTGAAGTAAGCCGTCTGACCATCTTCATGAATGGTGTGATTTAACGGCTGGTAACCAGCGTTGTCTTTAATCCGCCCGTCGTCCAGGTTGATAGCAACGTATTCCGGGGTAATACCGAAGCGGCCACCCGCTTGCCCAACATTGATAACGTAGTCCGGATGATGCTCTTCAATTGCTTGTTTGACAACCTCCGCACAGTGGTTGAACTCAGTTGGGATCTCCAACTTAATAATCTCCGCACCGTGGATCATTTCCGGCAAACGGTTAACCGTTTCAATCGCCGGGTTAATCTTATCGTCACCAAAAGGGTTAAAACCAGTTACTAAAATTTTCATTTAAAGTCCTTCTTTCACGTTAAAAAGCCAGGAAGTACATCAAAACGATGTGAATCAGCAACATCACAATTGCCACTGGGGCCTGGGACTTGATGACACCCATTTCGTCATCCATATCCAAGAGTGCCACCGGAAGGCTATTGAAATTAGCGGCCATGGGGGTCATTAACGTTCCACAGTAACCAGCCGTCATTCCCAGCGTGGCCACGACGGCGGGGTTGCCACCCTGGGCAACAACAAACGGAATCCCAATTGCCGCAGTGATGACGGCAAAGGCAGCAAAAGCGTTCCCCATAATAATCGTGAAGACCGCCATGGCAATACAGTACAACGCTACCCCTAAGAGCCGGTTCCCTGTTGGAAAAATACCAGCAATAATTTGCGCAGTCAGGTCACCAATCCCAGCAGCGGTGAAGACGGCACCAAGCATGGCCAACAGTTGCGGTAACACACCTGCCGTTCCCATTGCCCGAATAGAACGATGGGTATCGAAGAACACCTGCTTAGCGCTAGCACGAGTCTCGATCCAGGCAATGATCAGCGAAACAATGGAAGCAATCCCAATCGCAATTTGGCCGCCTAACTTCGTGTACTGGGAAATACAAAAGGCAACGACGGCCAGGACAATACTCGGCAAGAAGACCCACCAGCCAAGCCGCTTAGCTGACTTTTCTGCCTTTTGTTCATTAACTTCCGGGATCGTTCCAATCTTAATCTGCTTAAACAGCGCCAACAAACCAATCACGACAACTAGCAAACCACTGACGACGTTTGGCAGCATATCACCAAAGCCAAAAATAATCGCCATGATCACCCAGAAGAACCCAGTCCCAATTCGGGCTGGGTTCTTCTTGTCGCGGAATGATTCAATTCCCGCGACCAGCAAAATCAAGCCGAGCAGCAAATAGAGGGCCAACAAAAGATTTTTCATTAACATTATTTGTCAGCCTCTTTTCCTGTCAAATAGCGTTTATCGCACAGGTAGTTATAAACAGCCACGACGATAAAGGCAATGATTGCGATTGGAACCGCCCAAATAACAATCTGGCTTGGCTTTACCGGGTGCTTTAAACTGGTCATCGTGCTGGCCATCAGTAAAACCCCACCACTAGCAACGAACGTGTTTTGGCTGAAGAAGTTGGCAAAGTTGTCAGTTGCCGCAATGCGGGCCTTCATCTTTTCCTTCCCCTTAGC
>NZ_CAKPXS010000073.1 GCF_934202235.1 uncultured Limosilactobacillus sp.
TGGGGAGGTGGAACCATGAGGAAACTGTTCCACGTCTCACCGCTTGGCAGGAAACGGCTGAAAAAGGTCTTGCTGAAGATCACAGTGTTGACGGTACTGTTGGCAATCCCAACCTTTTTCTGGATGAGAGATTTTAATAAACAACTGGCGAAGCGCCACAACTCACCGCGTTCGCCGCTCATCATGGTGCCGGGATCATCCGCTGGGCAGAACCGCTTTGACCGACTGGTAAAAAAGCTGAACGCCGGGGCACCACACCGTCATAGTTACATGAAAATGAAGGTTTACAACGGCGGCAAAATTACCTATAGTGGGTCCATTGCCAAAAATGACAACGAGCCGATTGTGGTGATTGCTTTCCAGAATAACCATGACGGCTATAACAACATTAAAAAGCAGGCCAAAATGCTGAACGCCGCCTTTGGACAACTGTGCAATGAGTATAGTTTTAACAACTTCAAGGCGTTTGGCCACTCCAATGGCGGCCTGGTCTGGACCTACTGGTTGGAGCATTATTATCAGGAGTACGATGATGAAATCACGATGAAGCGGTTGATGACCCTGGGGTCGCCATTTAACTTTTCAGAACGCAACGTCAAAAACAAAACGCAGATGTTTAGTGATTTTCTGAAATACCGCAAACGGCTGCCTGATGACTTGGTGGTTTACTCACTGATGGGGACCGAAACTTATGATAGCGACGGTCTCGTCCCTGAAGAGAGTGTTGAGGCTGGCAAGTATATCTTCCAAAAACAGGTTAAGCACTTTACCATGATGACCCTCACCGGCAAGGATGCTCAGCACTCTTCATTACCCCAAAATGAACAGGTGGTTCAAGCCATTAACCAGGAGCTGCTGGATGACGCACCGGCCGTTGATAAGAAAAATGGCAACTACCCGAAAGTTAAAAAGGTAGCGACGCCTTAGCAAGAATAAAAAACGTCCGGCCAATTTGGTCGGACGTTTGCTATTTCTAATGGACCTCAGAAGAGGCATTGACGACGCTGAACTTGATTACAAGTTTTCGTCAGTGTGGAAGTTCAACTGGCACTGGTCAGTGAGTTGGGTGATCAGCCGCAAGGAGAGATGACGGAAGGCGTCCAGTGCGTCGGTAGCAATATTCTCGCTCTGCGTTGTTAAGAACTTGCTCCGTTCTGCCGGGTCGGAGATGGACTGCAATTCTTTATCCGTCTCCTTAATCATCCGGACACTTTCCTGGTTCAACTGGTGCTGGACATCTTCGACTTGCGGCAGCAGGTCGTGGAGGTTGGCGTCGGCGAGGATACCAGCATGTTTGAAGATCCAGTAGGCAGAGTTAAGTTGTGCTGGCAGCTTACCGCGCTTGTATGGTGCAGGCACATCGTTGATCCCGGCGAAGAACGGGACGTAAACACTTTCGGCGGCGACACCCATGGCAATCCATTGGATGTCAGCACCAGGCCGGTTCATCTGCATGATGTGTGATTCCTGGGTCTTTGCTAGGCTGATTGGCCGGTACAGGTGCTTGTCATGGTCATTGCCCGTACCAATCGGGTCATAAGGGGTCCCCTGGAAGTGAGAAGCCAGGTAATGCTGAGCATCAAAGATCGAAATCTTCTTCTCCGGCTTCATGATAAACGGCAGGTCCTGTGATTCCGGTTCTTCTTCCTTCGCCGCAGCAGGGCTAAACTGCTGGTGTCCAGACCAGACCCGTGGGGTGCTGTAGATAGCGTCTGAGCGGGTAGCAGTGCCAAAAATCTGACGGAAGTTGAAGGTTCCCGGGTGCGGGTTGAGGTGGTTTTCTTCGACAAATTGTTTTAATTGTGGGTGGAACATGAAGTTATCTGAGTCAGCAAAGTCCACTTCTTGAATTGCCAACTGGTTGGCAACCACCGCGTATGAATCGTCAGGGATCCGCTGAGCGACCCAGTAGTGGCCGGCACCAGATTCAAAGTACCAGGCTTCGTTATCATCGGCAAAGAGAATGCCGTTAGTTTCACCAGTACCATATTTAGCAATTAAATCGCCCAGGCGTTGAACCCCCTCACGGGCGGTCTTGACGAATGGCAGCACAACCGTCACCATGGCTTCTTCATTTAAACCACCCTTGACTAACGGGTCGTAACCCAGCACGCGGTCGTTGCAGTAGGCACTTTCGGTCGCGCTCATGGCCACGTTGTATTCATTGATTCCGTCTTCTTCAAACAGGCCGTACTTGTTCGTCCATTCAGGAGTGGCACTATACTTAAAGCTCCCCTTGGGAAGACGTAATTTTAAGCCAGTATCCTTGGATTCAAAACGGGTATCGAGATCACCGTGCGGGTGGATAATAACCCGCTTTGGCCAGGCAGCTTTCGAGTCTTCGTTTCGGCCAATCATGATTGTGCCATCGACAGATGCCTTTTTTCCAACTAAAATACTAGTACAGGATGATAATTTCATTGTCATTGCTTCAATGCCTCCTTGCGGCGTTTACAAACAAACGTTAACAACCCTATTTTAACCTTTTTTGGAGGCAAATTACACCAATTATTTAGAAGGGATATCAAATGGAACAGCTTTCAATCTTTATTGTGATGCTCGCCGCTTTGCTGGTGCCCTTAGTGATGGCTCGGTTTGAGGTTTCCACGTTGCCAACGGCGGTGGCTGAAATTCTAATTGGGATCGTGATCGGGAAAAGTGGCTTTAACCTGATCGTGATGAATCATGATCTGACTTTTCTCTCCAACCTGGGGGTCATTTTGCTGATCTTTCTCTCGGGGATGGAAATCAACTTTGACCTTTTCCGAAAACAACCGGGGGAGAAGCGGGATAGCGACTCGCCGGTAAGCATTTCTTCGTTTGCCTTTGCTGGCATCCTAGTAATGTCACTGGTAGTGGGGGTCGGATTAAAGCTGCTGGGGCTCTTTAATGGGGTTCTCCTGGCATTGATTATCTTCTCATCAGTCGCACTCGGGGTCGTGATTGCCACCCTGAAGGAAAAGGAAATTCTGAGTCGGCCGGTTGGTCAGACATTGCTGCTGACGGCGGTGTTCGGGGAAGTTATTCCGATGCTGTCATTAACGGTTTATGCCACCTTGCACGGTGGTAACGCTGGGCGGCTGTGGTTGATTGTCTTGCTATTCCTGGCGGCAATCTTTCTTTTGCGACGGTTCAAACAACCTTACCAGTGGTTTAATGACATTACGAAATCTACCACGCAGTTGGACGTGCGGTTGGCATTCTTCTTAATTTTTACCCTTGTTACC
>NZ_CAKPXS010000074.1 GCF_934202235.1 uncultured Limosilactobacillus sp.
CTTGTTACCATTGCGGTCACTGTTGGTGCGGAAAATATCCTGGGCGCCTTTTTGGCGGGGATGGTAATGAAGCTGCTCAACCCGTCCGATTCGACTGAAGATAAGCTGACGTCCATTGGCTACGGCTTCTTTATCCCAATTTTCTTCATTACTACGGGGGCCAAGCTGAACCTGCGGGAATTATTTGCCAATCCCCGCGCATTGGCACTGATCCCAGCATTAGTCGTTGGTTTCTTTGTTGCCAAGCTGGTTCCAGCCCTGGTCTTGGCCAAACATTACGGTCGCCGCAATGGGGTGGCGGGAGCCTTTCTTTGCGCGACGACGATTACCCTAGTTTTGCCAACACTGGAAGTAGCCCGTAATTTAAAGGCGATTACCGGCACCCAGTCTGATGCCTTTGTTTTGGCAGCGTTGATTGCCTGTGTCTACGGACCAATTGGCTTTAACAAACTCTACCAGCCAGCTCCGGAGGACTTAATCAAGAAGCGGGTAGTCTTTATTGGTGCCAACGTGATGACGGTCCCAATTGCTCAACAGCTGACCAATAGTCTGTACCAAGTCAGAATGGTTACTAACCAGCAGGAAAACTTCGAGACATATAATTCGGAAGTTGCCGATTTGAAGTATCTTGCGGACCTCGATGCGCAGTCACTCGCGGATAATGGCTACTTTGATTGTGACATTGTGGTCGTTTCCTTCCTGGATGGCAAAGAAAACTTTGCCTTGGCACTGGCAGCCAAGCAGCAGGGGGTGCCCCGTGTGATTGCAATGCGGAAACGTCACGGTGGTGATTACAATGAGTTAAACCAGCTGGTTTCAGCTGGCGTGGAAGTCTTTCACCCGTACACTGCCTTGTCAAGTATGCTCCGTTCGTTAATTGAATCGCCAACCGTGATGAAGATGATGACTGACAATGAGCACACCATCTTTGAAGTGGTTCTCAAAAACCGGCGGTATACCGGAATTCAATTACAGTCGTTGCCGATGATCAATAAGATTACCGTATCGCGCATTTACCGCCAAGGGAAGTGGATCACCCCACACGGCAAGACTGTCCTGGAAAGGGGCGACCACCTGATTATTACCAGTGACTATCATAATATTGCTGAACTGCAGGCAACGTTAGGGAAAGATAATTAAGCGCTTACTGGTCAGTTATGGTATGATTAATTGAAAATCACGGGTTCGTTACGTGTGTGAAAGGATGAACGAAGTTGAATGAACAGCAGTATGTAATGGCGATTGACCAGGGGACCACTAGTTCTCGCGCCATTATCTTTGACCACCAGGGACAAAAAGTTGCCATGTCGCAACGTGAGTTCCCGCAGTATTTCCCGCATCCTGGCTGGGTCGAACACGATGCACTGGAAATCTGGGATAGTGTGCAGGCGGTTATTTCCGACGTGATGATTAAGTCTGGCATTAAGCCGTATAAGATCGTCGGCATCGGGATCACCAACCAACGGGAAACGACGATTATCTGGGACCGGCATACTGGCAAGCCGATTTACCATGCAATTGTCTGGCAATCCAAGCAAACTAGTGACATTGCTGAACAGCTGATTGCTGACGGGTATTCTGAACTGATCCACCAGAAGACCGGGCTGGTCATCGACTCCTACTTTTCGGCTACCAAAATCAAGTGGATCTTGGACCACGTCCCGGGTGCTCGTCAGAAGGCCGAAAACGGCGACCTGATGTTTGGAACCATTGATAGTTGGCTATTATGGAACTTAAGTGGCCGCAAAGTCCACGCTACCGACGTCACTAACGCTAGCCGGACGATGCTGTTTAACATCCACCAACTGGATTGGGACGACGACATTTTGAAACTGCTCGGGATTCCACGGGCTATGCTGCCTCAAGTGAAGTCCTCGTCTGAGGTTTATGGCTACACCGGTGACTATCACTTCTTTGGGGTGCAAATTCCCATTTGTGGGATTGCCGGGGACCAGCAAGCAGCGCTCTTTGGCCAGACGGCATTTACCAAGGGGTCGGTTAAGAACACTTACGGTACCGGGGCCTTTATTGTGATGAACACGGGTAAGGAACCAACCTTGTCAGCAAATGGTCTCTTGACAACCATCGCCTATGGCCTCAATGGTGAAATTAACTACGCACTGGAAGGTAGTATCTTCGTCGCTGGCTCGGCAGTTCAGTGGTTGCGTGACGGCTTGAAGTTTTTCGATAACGCGAGTCTGTCTGAAAAGATGGCGGTGGATGCCCAAAGTACGGGGGGCGTTTACGTCGTACCATCCTTTACCGGCCTGGGTGCACCATATTGGGACCAGGAGGTTCGCGGCGCCATGTTTGGATTAACCCGCGGAAGTTCACGGGGTTCCATTACCCGGGCAACCCTGGAAGCCATTGCCTACCAGACCCGTGACGTCGTTGACACGATGGTGAAGGATACGGGACTGAAACTGGATAGTCTGACCGTTAATGGTGGGGCCTCACGGAATAATTTCCTGATGCAGTTCCAATCAGACATCCTGCAGACACCGATTAAGCGGGCAGCGATGGAGGAGACGACGGCGCTGGGGGCCGCCTTTTTGGCTGGCTTAGCCGTGGACTTTTGGGAAAACCAGGAAGAGCTGCGTAATTACAGCAAGATCGGTGCGTCATTTACGCCGCAGGTTGACCGTCAAATCGCGGATCAAAACTACGCTGGTTGGCAACGGGCCATTAAGGCTGCTCAATACTTCAGCCATGGTGATAAGTAATGGCTCTTTGTCAAATCCTGTTGATGGGTAAGAATCAGGCTTAAGCGGCCTGGTTCTTTTTTTGTGCCATTTGG
>NZ_CAKPXS010000075.1 GCF_934202235.1 uncultured Limosilactobacillus sp.
TCCTAGTCATAGAAAAAGCCCTCCAAGTATCAGATGAATTTTCTATTTCATCTGTATACTTAGAGGGCATTATAGCCCCCAAAAATGCTGACGGTTTCTTCTTGGAAAATGGTCCCATCCGGGTTCGAACCGGAATCGACCGCTTAGGAGGCGGATGCACTATCCAGTTATGCTATGGGACCAAATCCCAAATATTATCGCATTGATGACCATGAATGTAAAGTTCAACAAGCACAATTATCGCTTTTGCCGCGCTTCTGCAGCCTTCCGGCGGCGCTTAAAGCGCATTCTCTTATTCTTGCGGTGACGGTTCTTCTTGTGCTTTTTACGCTTTTTCGGCGAAGCAACTGACTTCACCACTTTTTCGCGCTTTTTGGTGGTCGCAGAATGTTGCGGTTGCTCTTCCCGCTGCTGGTAAACCACTGTTGACCGTTCCTCAGGTAGGCACCACTTTTTCAGCTGGTAATCAGTCTTCGCTAAGACCTTCTTCAAGTCACGAAAATCGTGATCGTCACCCAGGTTGTAAACCGTCCCGGGTTGTCCCTGGCGCCCAGTTCGTCCGACACGGTGAATATACTGGTCTGCATTAATTGGCAAGTCAAAGTTGACCACCGCGGGAAGTTTGGCAATATCTAACCCCCGGGCAGCAACATCTGTCGTCAGCAACAACTTAACTTGGTGCTTTTTAAACCGACGCAGCGCGGCTTGCCGCTGCACCTGCCGTTGACGACCGCCGAGTGTAACAACCGCAAAGTGATGGTGTGTCAACCGGTTATAAACATATTCCAGGGTCCGCTGGCTATTAAAGAAGACCAGCCCATAAAACCCTGCTTGCTCACTCAACCTCTTCAAGACGGCAGTTTTCTGGGCATTGGTTCGTGCCATAACGGTGTAATGCTGGACCACACCGCGGGAGTTGTCCGTCTTCCGGACATCACAAACCACTAGCTTCCGCTGAAAAGTGGCGGTGAGGTCGGTCCTTCCCTGGCCAGTAGTGGCACTAAAAAACGATAATTGGCAGTCGCGGGGGGCGGCTTTGACCAGGTTAACCACTACCACTTTGGAGTGGTCATTCAGCAAGTCATCCGCTTCATCGATCACAATTGACGAGATGACACCTAGTGATAGATGGTGGCGGTTTAATAAGTCATAGATCCGCCCCGGGGTACCGACAAGAACTTCGCTGTGGTCACGGAGTTTTTCAATCTGACGACGAACATTAGCACCGCCAGTCAGCGACTGAACGTGGAGCCCCACCAATGCAGCCCACTCGCGCATAACGCGCGTCGTCTGCATCGCTAGTTCCTGGGATGGCTCGAGCACCAGTAATTGGCTCCCCCCACCAGGGCTGAGTTGCGAAAGCAAGGGCCACGTAAAGGCTAACGTTTTTCCGGATCCTGTTGGCGCAATGCCCATAACAGAATTGCCCGCCGCTAAGGGTTCAGCCACTGCTATTTGGATCGCCGTTAGCTGGGTAAAGCCCTTTTCCTTGAAGTGTTTTTCAAATTCAGCTTTCACGTTAAGCTCCTAGTAGTTCTTATCTGCCGGAAAGATCAAGTCACATGACTGACGGAGGTCATAGATGACCTGGTTGACATCTTCAGCCAACTGCAACCACTCCTGATAACGTTGCTCGTTATCCGCGTCCTTCAAGTTATTCATGATCTCAGCAAAGTCCTGTAGTTCATAGACCATGTCATTGTCGGCCACCTCGACAGCCAACGGGTGGGCCTTCTTTTGGTCATCGTAATAAATTCCCCGCCGGAGGTTAAAGGCACTATCGAGCCAGACAGTATCACGACCACCGTAAAATTCGGTTCCCAGGTAGTTGTTGCTGGTCTTGCCAACCACAATCGTCACACTCTTTTCACCATAAGTCAGCGTTGCCACTCCGTTACCGTCGACCCCGGTCTTCAGCATGGTTGGTAGGTAGTTAACACTGTCCGGCTTACCGTAGAGCGCCACTGCCAGGTAAACCCCATAAACACCGAGATCTTCCAACGCTCCACCAGCAAATTCTGGGTTAAAGATGTTGGGAACTGGTTTAACCCCTCCGTACACCTTATCGATACGTGATGAGTATTTCATGATGTTCATGGTGGCGCCACCAAACTTCATCTGCTTAATCTTTTTCTCAACAGCCTTAAATAGTGGTGTGTGAATGTTGCGGGCCGCTTCAAAGAGGCGGGCTTTGGGGTGAGCAGCCAGCAGCTTGTTGATTTCCTTAAATTCATGCGGGTTGACCAGGGCTGGCTTTTCCAAAATGATAAACTTATCATTTTCGATTGCTAATCGAACTTGCTCATAGTGAACACTAT